>NZ_VFNX01000001.1:0-300000 GCF_006715785.1 Streptomyces puniciscabiei | reverse complement strand
GCGAGATCGGTACGGCGGCCGGGCGCGAGCCCCATGCGGTGGTAGACGCCGTTGCCGACGAACAGCAGCCACAACGGCCGCCGTTCACCGCCCAGCTCCACCTCCAGCGGATGCCGGTCCGCGCGCAGCACCCGCAGGGCGCCCAGCAGGCCGGCCGGCCAGCCGCCGATCCGGTGCGACCACCGCTCCCGCACGCGCACCAGCTCCGGATAGACGCCCAGGCTCAGCGTGTTCAGGGACAGGCCCTCGCCGTCGTCGGTGGCCCAGCGGACCGCGTCCACCCGCACCGCCTCGCCGTGCCGGACCGCCCAGGCCAGATCGCGCTCGTCCACCACGCCCAGGTCGAGGGCGAAGTGGTTGAGGGTGCCGCCCGGCAGCACCGCGAGCGGCAGCCCGTGGGCGAGCGCGACCCTCGCGGCCGCGTTCACGGTGCCGTCGCCGCCGCACACGCCGAGCACCCGGGCACGGGCCGCCGCCTTCGCCAGTTCGTCGCCGACCTCCTCCGGCGCGCACTCGACGATCTCCGCCCGCGGCAGCGCGCCGCGCAGCGCACCGATCCGGTCGGCCGTCCCCGAGGCCCGGTTGGCGACCACCACCAGACCGTCGCCCTCGGGCAGCGCAGGAGCCTCGGCGCGGGGCCGGGACCGCCGCCGCACCTGGGCGCGGGTCGGCACCAGCCGGCGTACCAGGAAGGCCGCGCCCGCGCCGAGCGCCGCCCCGGCCAGCACGTCGCTCGGGAAGTGAACGCCCGTGTACACCCGGGAGGCCGCCACCGAGAACGCCACCGGCGCCAGCGCCGCGCCCCACGCCGGGGACTCCAGCGCGACCCCGGTCGCGAACGCGGCGGCCGACGCGGAGTGCCCCGACGGGAACGACGTGGTGATCGGCTGCCGCCTGAGCTGCCGCGCCAGCGGCACCGGGTCCAGTACCGGGCGGGCGCGGCGCACCGAGCGCTTGCCGATCGTGTTGATGGCCAGCGAGGCCAGGCTGAGGGAGGCCAGGCCCCGGGCGGCCGCCCGGCGGGCCCTCGGGGTGCGGCTCGCCGCCATCGCGGCGGCCGTCGCGAACCACAGCACCCCGTGGTTCGCGCTGTGACTCAGGCGGGGCAGCACCCGCTCGGCGCCGGGCCAGTGCCAGGCGGCGGCCGCCTCGAACAGGCGGCCGTCCAGTTCCAGCAGCCGACACAGCGGGCTCCGGCCGGCCGCACGGGCGGCCGGCTCCAGGCGGGTCAGGTCCAGGTCCGGGCTCATGGAGTCCGGTTACCCTGAAGTGCCCGTTTCTTGTGCCTGTCCGCGCCGGACACCCGCCGGCGCCGTAAGGAGCCCCCGCATGCGCCTGCTCCTCGTCCGCCACGGCGAAACCCCGTCCAACGTGCACCATCTGCTGGACACCGCCGTGCCGGGCCCTGCGCTGACCGAGCTGGGCGAGGCACAGGCCGCCGCACTGCCCGAGGCGCTCGCCGGCGAGGTCATCGAGGCCGTGTACGCCTCGCCCCTGCTGCGCGCCCGGCTCACCGCCGCCCCGCTGGCCGCCGCCCGGGGCCTCGAGGTCATCGTCCGGGACGGAATCCGCGAGGTGTCCGCCGGCGACCTGGAGATGCTGCCCGGCGAGTCCGCCGAGGGCCGGGAGTACATGCGCACGATCTTCGCCTGGGCGGCCGGCGACACCGCGCCGCGCATCCCCGGCGGAGAGAGCGGCGAGGAGGCCCTGGCCCGGTACGACGCCGTGATCGCCGAGGCCGCCGCGAGCGGCGCCGGCACGGTCGCCATGGTCAGCCACGGCGCCGCGATCCGCCTGTGGGCCGCCGCCCGCGCCCACAACGTCGACGTCCCCTTCGCCGCCGCCCGCCCCCTGGGCAACACCGGCGTGATCGCCCTGGAGGGCTCCCCCTCCGACGGCTGGAAGGCCGTGTCCTGGGAGGGGACCACGGTGGAACCGGCGGGAGAGGCCGGTCCGACGGGGGAGCGGGTGGATACGGCGCGGTAGCCGGCCTTGGGCGGGGAGGGACGGTGGCTGTGGCAGGGCAGGCGGCCGGGTACGGAGGGCCGGTGGGCTTACGGCGGGGCAGGCGGTCGGTAGTAAAAGCCGGTGGCCGGCGCGGCCGGGCGGCGGCGGGAGCCGGGGGATCGGGCGTACCGGGTGGCCGCCGGGGGAGGCCTGGGCGGCGCTTGCGATGGCTGAACGCTGCGGGGCCGCTGTGGGGGACGGGCTGAGGGCTGGTGGGCGGCGCATGCGGGGAGGGGCTCCATACCGGGAACGCGGGACATGGGGAATTCCGGCGCGCAGGCCGAGCTGAACGTGGCCGAGTGCATCTGCCCGCCTCCGCGGGATCGGGAGGCGGCGCGGAGGCTCGTGGGCAGGCCGGGCCGGGACCGGCGAGCGGTGTTCGTGGAGGGGTGGTGCAGGTCAGGAGGCCGGTGGCCTGGGGCGGGCCGGGCGATAAGCGGTTGCCCGGAGGCGGGGGCGGCCCGGAGAATGCCTCCCCATGGGACATCTGGAAGCCGCGCACCTCGAGTACCACCTCCCCGACGGGAGGACGCTGCTCGGAGACGTGTCCTTCCGGGTCGGGGAAGGCGCCGCCGTCGCCCTGGTCGGCCCGAACGGCGCCGGCAAGACGACGCTGCTCCGGCTGATCTCCGGGGAGCTGAAGCCGCACGGCGGCACCGTCACCGTCAGCGGCGGCCTCGGCGTGATGCGCCAGTTCGTGGGCTCCGTACGGGACGAGACGACCGTACGGGACCTCCTCGTCTCCGTCGCCCCGCCCCGCATCCGCGAGGCGGCCAAGGCGGTCGACGAGGCCGAGCACGCCCTCATGACCGTCGACGACGAGGCCGCCCAGCTGGCCTACGCGCAGGCCCTCGCCGACTGGGCCGAGGCACGCGGCTACGAGGCCGAGACCCTGTGGGACATGTGCACCACCGCGGCCCTCGGCATGCCCTACGAGCGCGCCCAGTGGCGCCAGGTGCGCACCCTCTCCGGCGGCGAGCAGAAACGCCTCGTGCTGGAGGCGCTGCTGCGCGGCACCGACGAGGTCCTGCTGCTGGACGAGCCGGACAACTACCTCGACGTGCCCGGCAAACGATGGCTCGAGCAGCAGCTCCAGGAGACCCCCAAGACGGTCCTGTTCGTCTCCCACGACCGTGAACTCCTCGCCCGCGCCGCCGAGAAGATCGTCTCCGTGGAGCCCGGCCCGGCCGGTGCCGACGCCTGGGTGCACGGCGGCGGCTTCGCCACTTACCACGAGGCCCGCCGTGAACGCTTCGCCCGCTTCGAGGAGTTGCGACGCCGCTGGGACGAGAAGCACGCCCAGCTGAAGAAGCTGGTGCTGAACCTCCGTCAGGCCGCCTCCGTCAGCCACGAGTTGGCCTCCCGGTACGCCGCCGCCCAGACCCGGCTGCGCAAGTTCGAGGAGGCCGGCCCCCCGCCGGAGCCGCCGCGCGAGCAGGACATCACCATGCGCCTGAAGGGCGGCCGCACCGGCGTACGGGCCGTCACCTGCGAGGGACTCGAACTGTCCGGCCTGATGCGGCCGTTCGACCTGGAGGTCTTCTACGGCGAACGGGTCGCCGTCCTCGGCTCCAACGGCTCCGGCAAGTCCCACTTCCTGCGCCTGCTGGCCGGCGAGGACGTCGCGCACACGGGGAAGTGGAAACTCGGCGCACGCGTCGTCCCGGGCCACTTCGCACAGACCCACGCCCACCCCGAGCTGGCGGGCCGTACCCTCCTCGACATCCTGTGGAAGGAGCACTCCCAGGATCGCGGCGCCGCCATGTCCCGGCTGCGCCGCTACGAGCTGACCCTGCAGGCCGAGCAGACCTTCGACCGGCTCTCCGGCGGCCAGCAGGCCCGCTTCCAGATCCTGCTGCTGGAGCTGGCGGGCGCGACCGCGCTGCTGCTGGACGAGCCGACCGACAACCTCGACCTGGAGTCGGCCGAGGCCCTGCAGGAGGGTCTGGAGGCCTTCGACGGCACGGTCCTCGCCGTCACGCACGACCGCTGGTTCGCCCGCTCCTTCGACCGCTACCTGGTCTTCGGCGCCGACGGCCGCGTGCGTGAGACGGCGGAACCGGTGTGGGACGAACGCCGAGTGGAGCGCGCCCGCTAGGCATGTGACGCCATCGGTCACCTCCAGCGCAGCAGTGCCCCCATGCCTTCCGGCGCGATCTCCTCGCCCGTCTCCCGGAGCACCGGCGTCAGCGACACCACCGGCGCGTCGGTGACCACGGCTGCCCGCACCAGGGCGTCGTCGGCGCGGGCGGGCCAGGCCTGGTGTTCGCCGATGTCCTTCAGCTCGTCGCGGCGCGCCGCCAGCTGGTCCGGGTCCTCGCCGATCCACACCTCGCGGTGCGTGTCGGGCGCGTCGGGGCGGATCAGCAGCTCGGCGAGCCGGTGCTCGCGCGCCGCCTCGATCAGCTGCGGCACCCCTTCGACGGCCGCGGCCCGACGCTCCTGGTCCGGCGTGCGCGCCGCCCGGAACCGGTCCACCTCCGCCAGGATCCGCTGCCGTACGTGCTCGGCGCGCAGCTCCTCCACTTCCTGCGGCAGCAGGTTGCTGTCCTTGCCGCGCGACGTCTCCATCACACGGTCCTGCAGCGCCTTCGGCAGCTGCTCGTGCACCGACCTGCGCTCCCGGTCGTCGCCGCACAGGATCAGCAGGTCGGCGCCGGTCTCCTCCTGGCACGCGGCGAGCGCCTCGGCGACCTCGCGCGCGTTGTGCTCCCAGGTGTCCTCCACCTTCAGCTGGAAGTGCCGCTCGGACCAGTCGGAGGCCTTCGACCTGTGCACCGGCCACTGCCGGCCCGTCACCTGCCCGGCCTCCTCGTGCAGCAGCGCGCTGCGCAGCTCGATGCGGGCTCCGGTCCGGTCGATGTAGGCCACCAGCGACAGCGGGTCCTCACCGGCGAGGTCCAGCAGCGGTGTCACCCGGGGCAGCGCGCCCCAGTACGCCTCGCCGTCCTGCGGCCCCCGCGTCAGCGGCACCTCCAGGACCACCTCGCCGTCCCGGGCGAACACCGCCCGGCCGTACGGTTCCGGCGCGTGCCGCAGGCCCTCCAGTGCATCGTGCACCGCACGGCAGGTGGGCTCGTCCGCCCCCTGCCGGGCCAGCTCCCGGGTGACCGCCTCCGCGCTCAGATGACGGCGTTGCTGCTGGTCCTCCGTGTGGATCGAGGTGTCCACGTATGCGGAGGCCCAGGACCCCGGATGTTCGTACAGTGGGTTCAGGAACGAGAGCAGCATGGATTCCTCCCGGAAAGTCCTCGGGGCAGTGGCTGCCGGGCGGGTACCCGGGCCGGTACCCGGGGACACGGATACGACGAGCGGGGCACCACATGACCGGAGTCGAGCCCAGCCGACTGGACGACCAGCAGCTCATGAAGGAGCTGGAAACGATCCACCGCACGCGTCACGACACCCTCCTGTACGGCTCGAACGACGCGCTGCGGACCCACAACGAGCGCATGGCGCAACTGGAGGGCGAGTATCTGCGCCGCAATCCGCGCCGCCTGGTCAGCGCGGCCCGCACCCGCGAGGGTGCCCGCGAACGGCGGTGCGGCGAGGCGGCGACTCCGGAGGCGTCCGGCACCTGAGCCCCGCCGGAGCGGAGGCGTCCGTCTGAGCCCCGGCCCGAGCCCTGATGGCGACGGGAAAGGGGGCCGACCCGCGTGGATCGGCCCCGGTCGAGTGGGGAGAGCCGGTCAGCCCGGCTCTCCCGGTGTCAGCCCGGCTCTCCCGGTGTCAGCCCGGCTCTCCCGCGAACACGTGCAGGAAGGCATCGCAGAACGCCTTCAGATCGTCCGGCTTGCGGCTGGTCACCAGCTGGTTGGAGCCGTGGTCGCAGATCTTCACCTGCTCGTCCACCCAGGTGCCGCCCGCGTTGCGGATGTCCGTCCGCAGGCTCGGCCAGGAGGTCAGTACCCGGCCCCGTACGACGTCCGCCTCCACCAGCGTCCACGGAGCGTGGCAGATCGCCGCGACCGGCTTGCCCTGCTCGAAGAAGTCCTTCACGAACGCCACGGCCTTGTCGTCCATCCGCAGGAAGTCGGGATTGGCCACCCCGCCGGGCAGCACCAGGGCGCCGAACCGGTTCACCGAGGTCTCGCCCACCACCTCGTCCACCTCGAACGTGTCGCCCTTGTCGAGATGGTCGAACGCCTGCACCTTCCCGGGCTTCGTCGACACCAGCACCGGCTCGTGCCCGGCGTCGGAGGCCGCCTTCCACGGCTCGGTCAGCTCGACCTGCTCCGCGCCCTGCGGTGCCACCAAAAACGCGATCCGCATGATTCTCCGTCTCCTTTCCGTTCCCGGGCCGCCCGCCGGCAGCGCAGCAGCTCCTCGCCGTACGGCAGTGCCACGCTCAGCCCGATCCCGAGGCCGATCCCGGCCAGATAGCCGGGCGACAGCGGGCGCCGGCGCGGCAGCAGCCGCCAGGCGTGGGGATCCCCGCGGCCGCCCCGCAGCAACGACCGCACCTGGTCGGCGTGCAGGCACATCAGCGAGACCAGCGCGCCGAACGGCAGCGCCTCCAAGGAAGCTGTGGATGTGCTGCTCGAGCGGCTTGACCTCCCGGTCGCTGTCGACGGCCGTCCGCACGTCCCACAGCGCCGTCGCCTCGTGCACCGCCGCCGCCCCGAGCTGCACGCTCAGCAGCAGCGGGTTGATCCGGTAGCGCAGGGTCAGCGCGATCGGCGCCCCGACCTCGGCCATCATCAGTGCATGGATCAGGGACTCCTTCGTCCCCGCGGTGTCCTCGATCCGGGTGCGCCGGTGCATCAGCCAGTCGGCGAGCCCGGGGACGAACCAGCCGGGCAGCAGCCCGTACAGCAGGAACCGGGTGGTCGTCACCTCGACGTCGACGCCGGCCCCCCTCGCGATATCGACCGCCTGGCTCCGCCTCATGCGCCGCCCGCCAGTGCTTCGGCCAGCTGCTGCACGTTCTGGTAGCGCGCCGAGTGGGGCAGCGCGGCCACGGCGTCGGCCAGCGCGGTCGGCGCGTTGTGCCGGCGCAGCGTCCTGGCCAGGTCACGGGCGGTCGCCGGGAACGAGCCGCGGCTCAGGGTGCGGGCCAGCTCCGACCGCACCCGCTCCAGCGACGCCGGCGAGCCCAGGCCGCCCACGGGTCCGCTCCACACCTCCGGGTCGTCGTCCGCGGCCGGCTCGGGATCGTGCCACTCCTCCACCCGCGTCGGATGCCCGGACCTCAGCAGACCCTTCAGCTCGTGTTTCATCTCGTCGTCCCTATGGACGTTCAGCCGGTCACTGCCTCGCTGCATGTCAACCTCCACAGGGGGTTAGCTCTTGTCCCTGCCCGGCAGGAACTCCTGCACCTTCGCCTTCAGGCCCTGCTTGACCATCGATCGCCGGTCGGCGTCCCCCTTCAGGATCGACGCCGCCGTCGCCTCCATCTGCTCCCAGGTCGCGTGCGGCGGGATCGGCGGTACGGCGGGATCGGTGAGGAACTCGATCACGCTCGGCCCGTCGGCCTCCAGAGCCGCACGCCAGCCCGCCTCCACGTCCTCCGGCTTCTCCACCCGGACGCCGGTCAGCCCCAGCGAGCGGGCGAACGCCGCGTACTGCACGTCCGGGATCTCCTGCGAGGGCAGGAAGGACGGCGCACCTTCCATGGCGCGCATCTCCCAGGTCACCTGGTTCAGGTCCTGGTTGTTCCACACGCCCACCACCAGCCGCGGATCCGACCAGCGGTCCCGGTACTTCGCCGCCGTGATCATCTCCGCCAGGCCGTTCATCTGCATCGCGCCATCACCGACCAGCGCGAACACCGGCCGGTCCGGATGCGCGAACTTCGCGCCGATCGCGTACGGCACACCCGGCCCCATCGTCGCCAGCGTCCCGGACAGCGAACCGCGCATGCCCGGCCGCATCGTGATGTGCCGCGCGTACCAGTTGGCGACCGACCCGGAGTCGGAGGTCAGGATCGCGTTCTCCGGCAGCAGTGGATCCAGCGCCCGGGCGACGTACTCCGGGTTGATCGGGTCCGCCGACAGGTGGGCCCGCCGCTCCATCGTCTCGTGCCAGCGCCGCACGTTCGCGCACACCGTGTCGTACCACTCGCGCCCGCGGTCGCTCTTCAGCAGCGGAACCAGCCGCCGCAGCGTCGCCCGGGCGTCTCCGACCAGGTTCACCTCGTACGGGTAGCGCATCCCGATCATGTGCGCGTCGATGTCGATCTGCACCCCGCGCGCCTTGCCGAAGTCCGGCATGAACTGCGTGTACGGGAACGACGACCCGATCGTCAGCAGGGTGTCGCAGTCCCGCATCAGCTCGTACGACGGCCGGCTGCCCAGCAGCCCGATCGGCCCGGTGACGTAGGGCAGTTCGTCGCTCAGCACGTCCTTGCCGAGCAGCGCCTTCGCGACGCCCGCGCCGAGCAGCTCGGCGATCTCCTGCACCTCCGCGACCGCGCCGGCCGCGCCCTGGCCCACGAGGATCGCGACCTTGTCGCCCGCGTTCAGCACGTCCGCCGCGCGGCGCAGCGCCTCGTCCGTCGGGGTCATGGTGTACTCGCTCATGCCCATGCTGGAGGGCACCATCTTGAACTCGTGCGTCGGCGCCGAGTAGTCGAGCTCCTGCACGTCACCGGGGATGATCAGGGCGGTCGGGCAGCGCCGGGCGTAGGCGGTGCGGATCGCACGGTCCAGCACGTTCGGCAGCTGCTCGGGCACCGTCACCGTCTCCACGAAGTCCGAGGCGACGTCCTTGTAGAGCGTGTGCAGATCGACTTCCTGCTGGTAGGAGCCGCCCATCGCGGTCCGGTTGGTCTGGCCGACGATCGCCAGCACCGGCACGTGGTCGAGCTTGGCGTCGTACAGGCCGTTGAGCAGATGGATGGCGCCCGGCCCCGACGTCGCCGCGCACACCCCGATACGGCCGCTGAACTTGGCGTACCCGACCGCCTCGAACGCGGACATCTCCTCGTGCCGGGACTGGATGAACCGCGGCCTGTCCTCGGCCCGGCCCCATGCGGCGAGCAGCCCGTTGATGCCGTCGCCCGGATAGCCGAAGACCTGTTCCACGCCCCAAGCGCGCAGGCGCTCGAGGATGTGGTCGGCGACCTTGGTACTCATGAAGGACCTCCCCGGTGGGGTGATGACGAAGCGGACGATCCGGTCAGCGCATACCGAGTCACCTGCACGGGGGACGGAAAACCTCCCTGGGGGAGGAGGCGATGCCCTCGGCGTGCCCGGACCGGGGACCTGGGACTGGGCGTGGCGCGGTCATGGTCCGGGGCGGGCGGCGGACGGCGGGCGCGAAAACGGACGGGTGGGTGGCGGGCGCGGGTACGGGCGGCACGGTGGCGTGCGTGCGGCCGGGCGGGGGGCCGGAAACCGCGCGCCGGTGTTTGTCACCCGGCCGGGCGTGCCCGTCCCGCGAATGGGGTCCGGCCGCGCGCGCCGCGCCGCCGTGCGGGCTGTCATGGCAGCGAGGGCACGCCCCGTGCCCCGTACCCGTGACGCCGTAGGGGCAGCGGCCCGCCCCGGCCTGCCGGTGCCCCCGGTGGCGCCGTACGGCCGTACCGGCGTCCGGCGTACCACCGCCGACCGATCCGCCGTGCCCGCCGAGGAGCCCGTCCCATGCGCCGCACCGCTCGTGCCCTGTCCGTCGCCTTCGTCGCCGGTACCGTGCTCGCCCTGGCCGGCCCCGCCGCCTCCGCCGTCGACGCCCCGTCTCCGGCCGGCACCGTCGCGCCCGGGCGCGTCCCCGGCCCCTGTCTCGCATCGCAGCAGTGCGGCGAGTCCCGCGACAGCCCCGCCCCCTGCCGGGCCGGCGAGCCCTGCCAGGACGTCGGCGCGAGCTGCAGGCCGGGGCAGGCGTGCTCGGCCGGTGCCAGTTGTAAGCCGGGGGAGGCCTGTACGGGCGGTGCGAGCTGCAGGCCGGGGGAGGTGTGCACGGGCGGCGTGGACTGTAAGCCGGGGGAGGTGTGCTCGGGCGGCACGGGCTGCAAGCCGGGGGAGGTGTGCTCCGGCGGCGCGAGTTGCAGGCCCGGGGAGTCGTGCTCGAGCGGTACGGACTGCAAGCGGTGGGAGGCGTGCCCGGGGCGGACGCCGTGCCCGGAGGCCGGCCGGTGCCGCGGTGACGGCCGGGACTGCCCCGGCGCCGGGGCCTGCCCGGACGAAGGCCACCGGTGCACGCGGGCCCGCGACGAGCCCTGCCGCGCCGGCCACGACTGCGGCGCCCCCGACGGCCGGCAGGGTCCCGGCACCGGCGGCTGCGACCCGCCCACCGTGCAGCACGGAGTCGAGGCCGGCGCGGGCGGCAGCTTCAGCGACTCGGTCCCGGCCCTCGCCGCCGGCGCCGCCTTCATCGCCGCGGCCTGCGGCGGAGCCGGCTACCGCCTGTACGGCCGCTGCCGCCCCGCGGGAGGCCGGTCCACGGACCTGTGACCCGGGCGGCGCCCGTCCCCCCATGGAGTGCCGCCCGGCGGGTACACACTCTCCCGAGGACACCGGCAGCAGACCGCAACACCAACGGACGGCACAGGCCACGGACGACACCGACCGACACCACAGCCCCCACCCACGCTCCCCACAGCAGCCCACGACGACACAGTCCGCCCGTCCCGGTCACCCGGCCCGGACCGGCGGCACCCGGCACCAGGACCGCGCGGAGGCGGACATGCGGCGGACGGACCCCGAGGGCCACGGCCCCGTCCGCTACGGCCCGCCGCTGCCGGGCGACGGACTGCCCGTACTCCCGGAGCTCACCGCCGTACTCGCTGCGGCGGCGAGCCGCGGCGACGCCCAGCCCGTCGGAGGCGCCCCCGCCCTCCTCGAAGCGGCCTGCGGCTACTGGACCCGGCGCGGACTGCCCACCGTCCCCGACCAGGTGGCGGCCGGCCCCGGCGCCCCCGCGCTGCTCCTCGCCCTCACCGCCGCGCTCGCCTCGGACGGCGGCGACGTCCTCGTACCGCGCCCCTGCGCCGCCTGGTGGGCGCCGTACGCCCGGGTCCTCGGCCGGCCCGCCTACCATGTGCCCACCCCCGCCGAGAGCGGCGGTGTGCCCGACCCCTACGCCTTTCTGGAGACCGTCCGCCGGGTCAGGGCCGAGGGCGGTGACCCACGGCTGCTCGTGCTGTCCGTCGCCGACGACCCGACCGCCACCGTCGCCCCGCCGGAACTGCTGCACGAGACCGTCGAGGCCGCCACCGCCGAGGGACTGCACCTGGTCAGCGACGAGACCTGGCGCGACACCCTGCACCATCCCCACGACACCGTGCTGCTCAGCCCCGCCGAGATGCTGCCCGAACGGGTCACCGTCGTCACCGACCTCGCCGGATCGCTGCTGCCGCCCGGCTGGCCCGCCGCCGTCGCCCGGTTTCCCGCGACCGAACCCGGACAGCACCTCCACGCGCGCGTGCTCGACATCCTCACCGGGCTCGGCGCGCGCATCGCCGCACCCGTCGCCGCCGCGGCCGGATACGCCCTCGACGAACCCCCGCCCGTCACCGAGCGCCGCGAGGCCGCCGTACGGCTGCACGCGCGCGTGGCCGCCGCCGCGCACGCCGCCGTCGTCGCCGCCGGCGCGCTCGCCCGACCCCCGCAGGCCGGCCGCCACCTGTACGCCGACCTCGGCCCACTGCGCGAACCGCTCGCCGAACAAGGCGTCGGCGACGCACAGGAGTTGGAGGACCTCCTCACCGCCCGGCTCGGCATGCCCGCGCCCGGCGGCCACCGTTTCGGCGACGACCTCGCAGCGCTGCGCGTACGCCTCGCCACGGGCCCCCTGCTGGGCGGCACCGACGAGGAACGCGCGGAATGCCTCACCTCACCCGTGCCGTTGGAACTGCCACATGTGCAACGCGCGTTGATCTCCTTGACGTC
This sequence comes from Streptomyces puniciscabiei, assembly GCF_006715785.1. Classification (NCBI taxonomy): domain Bacteria; kingdom Bacillati; phylum Actinomycetota; class Actinomycetes; order Kitasatosporales; family Streptomycetaceae; genus Streptomyces; species Streptomyces puniciscabiei. Next base: position 288,163 of record NZ_VFNX01000001.1, on the reverse strand, counting down.
GGTCCTCGACGATCTCCGCGACGACGCTCAGCGATGGGAGCCTCCTCGATGACGCAGCAGACGCACGAGACCGAGACGCACGAGCCCGAGACGCATGAGCCCGGATCGACCACGACGACCGCGACGACCATGGCGACCACGACTACGTCCGCGCCGACCACCACCACGACCACGACCACGACCGCAACGGCAACGGCGACCGCACCGACCCCACCGACTCGCGCCACCGCCACGCCACCCCCCCTGGCACCCCCGTTCCCGCCGCTGGCCGAACCCCGTCCCCTCGGCGAACACCGTGTGTGGCCACGGACCTTCCACGACCGGCTCACCGCCCCCCTGCCCGGCCTCAAGGCCCTCGCCCGCTTCGCCCGCGAAGGGGCCGTGCGCCCCGGTTCCGAAGGCCTCGCGGACGTCCCCCGGCTCCCCTGCGCTCCCGCCCCGCTGCCCCGCGTCGACACCCGCACCCTCGCCGTCACCTGGGCCGGACACGCGAGCTGGGTCGTGCGGATCGGCGGCCTGACCGTGCTCACCGACCCCGTCTGGTCCCGCCGCATCCTCGGCACCCCGGCCCGCGTCACCCCGGTCGGCGTTCCCTGGGACACCCTGCCCCGCGTCGACGCCGTCGTCATCAGCCACAACCACTACGACCACCTCGACGCCCCCACCCTGCGCCAACTCCCGCGGGACACCCCGGTGTTCGTACCGGCCGGCCTCGGCCGCTGGTTCCGTCGGCGCCGCTTCACCTGCGTCACCGAGCTGGACTGGTGGGAGGGTGCCGAACTGTCCGACGTCCGCTTCGACTTCGTCCCCGCCCACCACTGGTCCAAGCGCACCCTCACCGACACCTGTCACAGCCTGTGGGGCGGCTGGATCCTCACCGACACAGACGGACAGCGCCTCTACTTCGCCGGCGACACCGGCTACGGCCACTGGTTCTCCCGCATCGGCCGCCGCTACCCCGGCATCGATCTCGCCCTCATGCCCATCGGCGCCTACGACCCCCGCTGGTGGCTCAGCGACGTCCACTGCGACCCGGAGGAGGCCGTACAGGCCACCCTGGACCTGGGCGCGCGCCGCATGGCCCCCATGCACTGGGGCACCTTCATCCTCTCGGCGGAGCCGGTCCTGGAACCGCTCACCAGGGTGCGGGCGGCGTGGGAGAAGGCGGGACTGGAGCGAGAAGACCTGTGGGACCTGCCGATCGGCGCTTCCATGGTGCTCGACTGAGGCGTCCCTTCAGGGGCGCGCTACCGGAACCGCCGCACCACACTCGGCATCGCGCTGATCACCACGGTCAGCGCGACCGCGACCACAACCCCCTCCCACGGCTGTTCGAACAACGACCCCCCCAAGATCCCGATGACTTGGTACGTGGCCGCCCAGGCCAGACACGCAGGCAGATTCCCCCGAGCGAACCGCCTGGGCGGCCACTCCGCCATCAGACAAGCCAACATCACCGGTATGCGACCGGCAGGCACCAGCCGGGACAGGACCAGTACCGCGACCCCGTGCTCGCCCAACTTCCCCCGCGCCTGCGCGAGCCGTTCCTCCGGCGCCCGGCTCCGGATCGCCTCCAGCCACCGCGACCCGTTCCGTGACCGCATCCCGCGCCGCCCCAGCGAGTACAGCGCCGCATCCCCCAGGAACGCCGCCAGCGACGCCGTCACGAACACCAGGGCCGGCGAGGACGGCGCCGTCTGATGAAGCGCCACGACCGCCGCCGAACTCACCAGCGCCCCGGTCGGCACCACCGGCACCAGCGCCCCGATCAGCACCAGCAGGAACAACGACGGATAGCCCACCGCCTGCTGCGTGGACTCGGTCGTCACGGCTCTCGAGGCATCGGCGAGCCAGGTCACCGCGCGACCTCCAGCCGCACGCTCTCGCCGTGGCCCAGCCTGTGCACCGCCACATCCGGTGCCGCCACGGCCGCCAGCCGCACGAACTCGTCCCCCGGCGCATGGAACTCGTGCGGGCGCACCGCGTCCATCCCGATCGGCCAGTACGTCCCGTAGTGCACCGGCACCGCAGCCCGCGGCGCCAGCCGGGCCAGCGCCCGCGCCGCCCGTCCCGCGTCCAGATGGCCCGCGCCGAGATACGGCCCCCAGCCGCCCACCGGCAGCAGCGCCATGTCCACCGGCCCGACCCGCTCGGCCATCGCGTCGAACAGCCCGGTGTCCCCGGCGAAGTACGTCCGCGCCTCGCCCTCCACGACATAGCCGAGCGCGGGTGAGCGGTGCGGGCCCACCGGCAGCCGCCGCCCGTCGTGCAGTGCCGGAACCACCCGCACCAGCAGTTCACCGATCCGCACCGCGTCCCCGGGCGCCACCTCCATGATCCGCAGCCGGCGCAGGCGGCGCAGACCGGGCACGGCCCGTGGTGCGCCTTGGGGCACGAGCAGGCGCGTGCCGGGGGCGAGCTCCGCAAGCGAGGGCAGATGCAGATGGTCGGCGTGCAGATGCGAGACCAGCACCACGTCCGCGCGGCGGGCCTCGGCCGGCGGTACGGCACCCCGGCGCCGCCGCAGATGCGCCAGCCGGCGGGCGAACAGGGGATCGGTGAGCACCCGTGTGTTCGCATCGCTCACCGTGCAGGTGGCGTGACCCCACCAGGTGATCTCCACCGGCACCCTTTTCGCCTCCTTCACGCGACTCCCCGAAGCCTACGGGCAGGAGTAGGGTCTGCGGCGAAACCCGGAGGTGAGGGGGACGCCATGGGACAGCTGCGGGGTACCTCCGACACACCCGCGCCCGCGCCGGTGCGGGTCATCGCGATCGCCAGCCTGACCCCGCTGGAGGAACTGGAAGCGGACCCGTTCCTCGTCGACTCCCGGAGCCAGCACGCCATGTGCGCCCGCTGGGCCGCCGAACACGGGTACGTCATCGCCCGGGAACTCCTCGTCGGCGGACTGCGCTTCGACCACGGCGCCCTGTGGGACGGCGTCCGGCCCGGCGTGGACGTGTTCGTCGCCCCCAGCCTGCGCGTGCTGAGGCGCGCTCTCTCCTCGGTCGAGGCGTTCACCGCGGAGTGCGCGCGCCGGGGCGTGCGCGTGGAGACCGTCGGACGGGCCGAGCCGTCGTACGACGCGCAGATGAAGGCCCGGGTCCACCGCAGGCTGTCCATGCCGACGGCGGGCTACGACGGCCGCTGACCGCCCACGAGGGCGACCAGCTCGACGAAGACCAGGTCGGGCTCGACGGTGAGCTCCACGACCTCGTCGAGATCCTCGACCTGGCGATCGCCGGTCAGCACGAAGAACCCGCCCGCCAGGAAGGCGCGTTCGGCGATCTCGGCCTGGCACTCCGCGCCGATGCGGCGGGGCTCGCGCAGCCGGTAGCCGTTGAGCTCCACCTCGGCGTCGGCGGGGCGCACGAGTCCGTCGAACCGGTTGCCGGGACGGGCGTTGTGCCGGGCGACCTCCTCCTGGACCCGGAGTCCGATCAGCTCCCGTACGGCCATCCGGTCCGGCAGCCCGGCGACCTCCCACGCGGCGACCGGCTTGCCCGTCGCGGTCTCGTCCCGGAACGTCACGGCGGCCCTCAGGCACCCCTCTTGAGCTGCGTGAGGATGGTCGGGTGCCGCCGCCCGCCACGTGCCGTCGGCTCCCTGGAACTCCCGGATCAGCCGGCGGGCGAGGACGCCGGTGACCGGATGGTCGCGGTAGTGGCGGCACCATTCGTCGTACGGCCACTCGCGCCCCGCCGACATCAGCGCCTCGACGCGTGCCCGCTCGCCGGACAAGGTGCCTCGTACCGACTCGGCCAGGGCATTCAACTCCGCGAGCTCGTCGGGAAATCCGTCCTTCACCTGCGCCGGGGCGGTCCGGGAGGCGCGTCCGTCGGGTCCGGGGACCGACAACGCGATCGGCTCGACGGCGACGGCCCGCGGCAGACCCGTGTGACAAGGTGGAGCGAGGCCGTGGGCGTCGAGCGGGGCGGGACGTGAGATGTGCAGGGGGGTACGAGACGTGCGGTGGCGGCGGGTCGCGAGTCAGGTGGGACGGAGCATCGCCGTATGGGCGGTCTCCACCCTCACCATGCTGGTCCTCGCCGCGCTCCTGCCCGACTTCCAGCTCCAGTCCGCCGACGGTGACAGCGCCACCCGCATCGCCGTCACCGCCGCCTGCGGCGCCGGTGCGTTCGGTGTGCTGTCGGCCGTGGTGTGGCCGCTCCTGGTCCGGCTCCTGCTGCTCGTGCCCGCCCTCGTGCTCGGTCTGCTGGTCTTCTTCCTCAACGGTTCCCTGCTGCTGCTCGCCCTGCGCATCAACCCCTCCGGGCGCGGCGAGGCGGCTCCCGAGACCGCCGTCATCGTGGCCGCGGTGATGTCCGCCGTCGCCTCCGCCACCGGCGCGGCCCTCGCCGTACGCGACGACGAGACCTACCGGCGCCGTCTGCACCGCCTCGCCGCCCGCCGCCGCAGATCCGACCCGCCCTGCCCCACCACCCCGGGCCTGGTCCTCGTCCAGCTCGACGGTGTCGGCCACGACGTGCTGGTGGACGCCGTCCGCAAGGGCCTGATGCCCACGGTCGCGGGCTGGCTGGGCACGGGCGACGGCACACGGCCGGCCGGCGAAGTCCGGAACGCGGACGGCATACCGCCGGCCGGCCACGGCGGCCCCCGGCCCACACACCGCCTGACCCCCTGGCGCACCGACTGGTCCAGCCAGACCGGTGCCAGCCAGCTCGGCATCCTGCACGGCAGCACCTTCGACGTGCCGGCCTTCCGCTGGTACGAGAAGGACCGCGGGGAGGTGATGGTGTGCAACCGGCCGACGAGCGCCGCCGAACTGCAGCGCCGCGCCATACGGCACACCGGCGATGGTGGACTGCTCACCGTCGACGGCGCCAGCCGCGGCAACCTCTTCAGCGGCGGCGCCGGGGAACAGGCGCTGGTCCTGTCCATCGCGGCCCGCCGCCGGAGCCGGGAGAACCGTTCCCGCGCCGGTTACTTCGCCTACTTCTCCGACCCCGCGGGCGCCGTCCGCACCGCCCTGTCCTTCGTCGCCGAGGTGGCCCGTGAGATCGGTCAGTCCACCCGCGCCCGAATCCGGAAGCAGCGTCCCCGGGTGAGCCGCGGCGGGCTCTACCCGCTCGTCCGCGCCTTCGCGACCGTCGTCGAACGGGACGTCGTCGTCGCCGCGGTGATGGGCGACATGCTCGCCGGGCGCACCGCCGTCTACGCCGATCTCGTCGCCTACGACGAGGTCGCCCACCACTCCGGACCGTGCAGCCGGGACGCCGAGAAGGTGCTGCGGCGCCTCGACCGCTCCCTCGCCCTCCTCCAGCGGGTCGCCGAGCACGCACCGCGCCCGTACCGCATGGTCGTCCTGTCCGACCACGGGCAGACCCCCGGCGAGACCTTCCGCTCCCGGTACGGGCTCACCCTCGGCGACCTGGTCCGGGCCGGCTGCGGGCTGCACGTGCCGCGCCGGGCGGAGGGCACGCACAGCGGTGCCGAGGCGCGTGCCGCCGTCCGGGCCGCGCTGCGCCGGCCCGTGGAGGAGAAGGACGAGCAGCAGCGCCCCGTCCGCGGCTCCGAGCCCGTCGTGCTGGCCTCCGGCAACCTCGGCCTGGTCTCCTTCCCGGACGTGCCGCACCGCATGACCAAGGAGGAGATCGACGCCCGCCACCCCGCCCTGCTCACCACCCTCGCCAACCACCCCGGCATCGGCTTCCTGCTGGTGCGCAGCGCGGAGCACGACGGCGTGGTGCTGGGCCCCTACGGCACCGAGATTCCGCTGGCCGAGCTGGACGGGGAACCCGGCCCGCTGGCCCGTTTCGGTCCCGGCGCCGCCGACGCGGTCCGGCGCACGCACTCCTTCCCGCACACCGCCGACATCATGGTGAACTCCGCCTTCGACCCCGCCGACGGCGAGGTCCTCGCCTTCGAGGAGCAGATCGGCTCCCACGGCGGTCTCGGCGGCGCCCAGGCCCACCCGTTCCTGCTCTCGCCGCTGGAGTTGTCCGCGCCCGTGGACGGCGAGGAGGAACTGACCGGCGCCGAGCAGGTGCACCGGGTACTGCGCCGCTGGCTGGGCGAACTGAACGGACCCCAGGTACCGCTCACCGAGGACACCGGCACCGACGAAACCGAGGACACCGGCACCGACGAAACCGAGGACGAGCAGGCCGCCTGAGAACCGGCTGCGCCCGCCCGGCCGGACACCCGCACTGCTCGAGTCGTACACCGCTCGAACTTCGGCGGGTTGCGCCATCCCGCGGGGAAGTCACCTCCCGTTCACGCCGCGTGGCCCGGTCTTCGGAGTGCGATGAGCCCGGATGTGATCGGATAGGAGCACGGAAAACTCCCGTAACGGGATCTCACGTGACGGGACCCGACGCGAAAGGAACCATCGTGGCCACCACGCGCACCGCGCACACCGTCTGGGAAGGCAACCTGCTCCAGGGGCACGGCGTCGTCACGTTCGACTCCTCCGGCATCGGCGAGCAGCCGGTGTCGTGGCCGTCGCGCGCCGAGCAGGCGAACGGCAAGACCAGCCCCGAGGAGCTGATCGCCGCCGCCCACTCCAGCTGCTTCTCCATGGCCCTCTCGCACGGCCTGACCGGCGCCGGCACCCCGCCCACCCGGCTGCAGACCAAGGCCGACGTGACCTTCCAGCCGGGCGAGGGCATCACCGGCATCCACCTCACCGTGCGCGGCGAGGTGCCGGGCCTGGACGCGGAGGGCTTCGCCTCGGCCGCCGAGGACGCCAAGAAGAACTGCCCGGTCAGCCAGGCCCTTGCCGGTACCACCATCACCCTGACGGCCGAGCTGGCCTAACGGCTCGTACGGCGCCTCGATGCCGCGTCCCGGTCCGGGGGCGCGGCATCGCCGTTCCCGGGAACCCGGGCATTGACAGCGTCGCGGGCACGTCCTGTGCTGGGAGTGCGGCAGTCGCCCGGGCGGAAGGGGACGGACCATGGCACGTGCGGTCGGGATCGATCTCGGGACGACGAACTCGGTGGTGGCCGTCCTGGAGGGCGGCGAGCCCACCGTCGTCACCAACGCGGAGGGCGCCCGGACCACGCCGTCCGTGGTGGCGTTCGCGAAGAACGGGGAGGTGCTGGTCGGCGAGGTCGCCAAACGGCAGGCCGTGACCAACGTGGAGCGCACCGCCCGCTCGGTGAAACGGCACATGGGAGACGCTTCCTGGCGTTTTCCGGAGCAGGGCTCCGTCGACGGCACCCGCTTTCGCGCGCAGGAGCTTTCCGCGCGGGTGCTGCAGAAACTGAAGCGGGACGCGGAGGCCTACCTCGGCGAGGACGTCACGGACGCGGTGATCACCGTACCGGCGTACTTCGACGACAGCCAGCGGCAGGCCACCAAGGAGGCCGGCGAGATCGCGGGCCTGAAGGTGCTCCGGATCATCAACGAGCCGACCGCCGCCGCCCTCGCCTACGGCCTGGACCGGGGCGACGAACAGACGGTCCTGGTCTTCGACCTCGGCGGCGGCACCTTCGACGTGTCCCTGCTGGAGATCGGCGACGGCGTCATCGAGGTGAAGGCCACGAACGGCGACACCCGGCTCGGCGGCGACGACTGGGACCAGCGGATCGTCGAGTACCTGGTGAAGCGGTTCAAGGGCGGTCACGGCATCGACCTCGGCGCCGACAAGATGGCGGTGCAGCGGCTGCGGGAGGCCGCCGAGAAGGCCAAGATCGAACTGTCCTCCTCCTCGGAGACGACCATCAACCTGCCCTACATCACCGCCTCCGCCGAGGGCCCGCTGCACCTGGAGGAGAAACTGACGCGCGCTCAGTTCCAGGAGCTGACCGCCGACTTGCTCGACCGCTGCAAGAAGCCCTTCCACCAGGCCGTCCAGGACGCCGGGATCCAGCTGTCCGCGATCGACCACGTCATCCTCGTCGGCGGCTCCACCCGGATGCCCGCCGTCACCGATCTCGTGCGCGAGCTCACCGGCAAGGACCCGCACAAGGGCGTCAACCCCGACGAGGTGGTCGCCGTCGGCGCCGCGCTCCAGGCCGGCGTCCTGCGCGGCGACGTCAAGGACGTCCTCCTCCTGGACGTCACCCCGCTGTCCCTGGGCATCGAGACCAAGGGCGGCATCATGACCAGGCTGATCGAGCGCAACACCACGATCCCGACCCGCCGTTCGGAGATCTTCACCACCGCCACCGACAACCAGCCCTCGGTCGGCATCCAGGTCTACCAGGGCGAACGCGAGATCGCCGCCTACAACAAGAAGCTCGGCGTCTTCGACCTCACCGGGCTGCCGCCCGCCCCGCGCGGCGTCCCGCAGATCGAGGTCGCCTTCGACATCGACGCCAACGGGATCATGCACGTCTCGGCGAAGGACCTGGCGACGGGACGCGAGCAGAAGATGACGGTGACCGGCGGCTCGGCGCTGCCCAAGGAGGACATCGACCGCATGATGCGGGAGGCCGAGCAGTACGCCGAGGAGGACCGGCGGCGCCGCGAGGCCGCCGAGATGCGCAACCAGGCCGAGCAACTCGTCTACCAGACCGAGAAGTTCTTGCGCGACAACCACGATCGGGTGCCCGCCGACACACGCGGCGAGGTCGAGTCGGCCGCGGCGGAGCTGAAGACCCTGCTGGAACGGAACGCCGACACCACCGCCCTGCGCACCGGCGTGGAGAAACTCGCCACCGTCAGCCAGAGGATGGGACAGGCCATGTACGCGGCCGCCTCCTCGGGCGGCCGGGGCGCGCAGGAGGGCGAGCGCACGGCCGACGAGGAGGGGGTGGTCGACGCGGAGATCGTGGACGACGAACCCGGCAGCAAGGGCGGAGCCGCCTGACGCCTGCCCGGCTACGGCTTGTATGCGGTCGGCAGTGTGGCGCATACGGCGTCCAGGACGGCCGCATACGGTGTGCCGTAGACGGTCAGCCGGGTGCGCAGCCGCTCCAAGCCGTCGCGGTGTTCGGTCAGCAGGCTGGTGTCGCCCGTCCGCGCGGTGAACTCCAGCACCGCCGGCAGGAAGTCCGGCAGCTCCTCGCCGCTGAACTCCAGTCCGTGCTCGCGGTACACCTTCTTGAGGCCCTCCAGGGACACTCCGCGCCGCCGGGCGTCCCCGTCGTGCCACCGGTTCAGGTACAGGCTGTGCCGGTTCCCGGCCTCGAAGACCCGCACATAGTGCGTGGCCAGCTCCCGCGCCGGGGTGAGGGCGGCATGGTCGGTGAACGCCCGCAGCTGCGGGGCGGCCTCGCGCAGCAGCGGCAGCCGGGCGATGAGGTCGTCGTCCGGGTAGGTCAGGCAGAGCGCCGCCGCCTGGTACAGCACCGCGTCCGAGGGCATCAGGGCTCCTTCGCATCGGCCGGGTCGGCAGAGGTCCGCCGTCGGCGCAGCCACCCCGTGGTCAGCAACCTAGGGGCGAGCAGGGGAGCGCACCCGTCCACGGACCCGTACGGGTCATCCGGCCGGATGGTCACCCTCCACCCTCCGCGCGCCGCCCGGCCACCCGTACGGGCCGTCCCGGACCGGCGGCGCGGCGTGCGCGGGTCAGCGCTTGACCGCCACCCCCGCGTACACCGGCACGACGCCCTCCGCCTGGGCCGCCACGTCCACCGGTTCGGGACGCCAGCCGTACACCGGGATGACGCCGGGACCGAGCAGTTCCAGGCCGTCGAAGAAGCGGGAGAACTCGGGCAGCGTGCGGGGGTGGAACGGCGTGCCGCTCCTGCGGAACAGCTCGGCCGCTTTGGCCACACCTTCCGGACCGAGGTCCTGGGTGACCTGCGAGAGGATCAGGAAACTGCCCGGCGCGAGCTCGTCGACGTACCGCTTGACCAGCCCGAACACATCGTCCTCCTGGTCACCCAGGTAGTGGGTGAGGGCGACCAGCGACAGTGAGACCGGGCGGCCGAAGTCGAGGGACTCGCGCGCCAGGCCCAGGATGGTGCCGGGATCGCGGACATCGGCGTGCACATAGTCCGTGCCGCCCTCGGCGGAACCCTGCAGCAGCGCCTCCGCGTGCCGCAGCACGATCGGGTCGTTGTCGACGTACACCACCCTGGACTCCGGGGCCACGCCCTGCGCGACCTGGTGCAGGTTGGGTTCGGTCGGGATGCCGGTGCCGATGTCGAGGAACTGCCGTACCCCGGCCTCGGCCGCCGTACGGACGGCCCGGTGCATGAAGCGGCGGTTGGCCCGCGCCCCGCGCAGCACCGTGCCGTCCACGGCGAGGATCTTCCGCGCCAGCTCCTCGTCCACCGGGTAGTTGTCCTTGCCGCCCAGCCACCAGTCGTACACCCGGGCGGGGTGCGGACGGCCGGTGTCGAGCGGCGTCGGCGTGGCATCGCGTGCGGTCATACGGTGGTTTCCCCCAGGAATCGGTCCGGCGTGGCGTCACAGGGTCTCGCGGAACTCCCGCAGCAGGGTCCGGGTGCGCTGGGCCGACGCGGCGCGGGCCGTCATGTGGTCCAGCACCTCCAGATGCGCGGCCACCTCGCGGCGGGAGTCCAGGTAGAGGGCGCCGGTCAGGTACTCGGTGAACACCATGTCCGGCAGCTCCGGCTCGGCGAACCGGAACAGCGTGAAGGGCGCGTACGTCCCTGGATGCGGGCCCGCCGCGAACTCGGCGAGCTGCAGCGTGACCCGGTCCCGCTCGGCGTACTCCAGCAGCTTGTCCAGCTGGTCGCGCATCACCTCGCCGCGCATGCTCACCGGGCGCCGCAGCACCGTCTCGTCCATGATCACCCACAGGTGGGGCGGGTCGTGCCGCTCCAGCAGCCGCTGCCGTTCCATACGCAGCGACACATGCCGCTCCACGGTCTCGGGCGAGGTCTGCCCGATCGTCCCGGCCTCCAGCACCGCCCGCGCGTAGTCCTCGGTCTGCAGCAGACCGGGGACGAAGTGCGGTTCGTAGGAGCGGATGATCCGGGCCGCGCCCTCCAGGCTGACGTACAGACTGAACCAGTCCGGGAGGACGTCGTGGAACCGCTGCCACCAGCCCGGCTGGTTCGCCTCCTCGGCCAGCCGCACGAACGCGGCCGCCTCCTCCTCGGCCACCCCGTAGGTGTCCAGCAGCACCTGCACGTACGGGATCTTCAGCGCGACCTCGGCCATCTCCATCCGCCGTACGGTCGCCGACGCCACCCTGAGGACCCGGGCGGCCTCCTCCCGGCTCAGGCCCGACGCCTCGCGCAGTTCCTGCAACCGTTTACCGAGCACCACCTGTCCCACGGTGGGCGCAGCCCGCCGCTCACTCACGCCACGCCCTCCCCACGCGCCGAAGTACCCGCGCAGTCTGCCATGTGATCCCCTCTCGCACACCGGTCCGAGGGGATCCGGTGGCGGGGAACGATCCCCCCGGCAGCGGTCAACCGACCAGCGTGTGCAGGTACTTGACCGTCGCCGGGTCCGCCGGCAGGAACGTCTCGATGGCGAGTTCGGCGACCGTGACGTCCATCGGCGTGTTGAACGTGGAGATGGACGACACGAACGACAGGACCCGGCCGTCGTGTTCGATGACCATGGGGAGCGCGAAGTACGGGACCGGTTCGGCGGGTTCGGCACCCGGCGCGTCCTCCGGCACCGGGTAGGCGGCCACCTCCTCGTACAGGGCGCGCAGTTGGTCCGAGCGCTGCAGGGCGATCTGCCGCTCCATCTGCGCGAGCAGGTGCCCGCGCCACTCACGCAGATTGCGGATGCGCGGTGCCAGACCCTCCGGATGCAGGGTCAGCCGCATCGCGTTCGGTGCCGCGAGCAGTGACTCCGGCACGCCGTCCAGCAGCATCATGATGCCCCGGTTCGCGGCCACGACCGTGTAGCAGGCGTCGACCACCAGGGCCGGGTAGGGCTCGTAGCCCTGGATGAGGCGTTCCATGCCGTCGCGCAGCGCGTTCAGCGCCGGGTCGTCCAGCGGGGTCTCCGGATAGTGCGGGGCGTAACCGGCCGCCAGCAGCAGCGCGTTGCGCTCGCGCACCGGCACGTCCAGATGTTCGGCGAGCCGCAGCACCATCTCCTCGCTCGGCCGGGACCGGCCGGTCTCGATGAAGCTGATGTGCCGGGCCGAGGAGTCGGCGCGCAGCGCCAGCTCCAGCTGGGAGATCCGGCGCCGCTCCCGCCAGGCGCGCAGCAGCGGGCCGACGCCCTTGTCGGACGGGGTGGCGGAGTAAGTGGCTTTACCGGTCGCGACAATGGTCATGGATACGACCGTAGTCGAGGAGTGCGTGTATGAACGGGCCGTGGGACAGGGACGGCGCGGCGCAGTACCGCGCCAGGGTGCGCGGCTGCCTGCTGGGCGGGGCGATCGGCGATGCGCTGGGCTATCCCGTCGAGTTCGACGCCATCGACCGGATCCGCGCCGCCCACGGCCCCCACGGGGTGACCGACCTGGTGCCCGGGCCGCACGGCGAGGTGGGCCTGATCAGTGACGACACGCAGATGACGCTCTTCACGGCCGAGGCCCTCGTCGAGGCCCACTCCTTCGAGAGGAAGGGGGAACGCCACGACCGCGGAAGAATGGGGGACATCTCCGACCGTTGGCCCGAGATGATGCTCCAGGCGTACGAACGCTGGCTGCACACCCAGTCCCAGCCCGGACCGGTAACCGCGCCGCTGCTGGCCGGCCCTGCGGGCGGCCTGGTCACCGAGCCGTGGCTGTACGCCCGCCGCGCCCCCGGCAACGCCTGCCTGTCCGGCGTCGCCCGGCGGTACACCCCCGACCGGTGGCTGCCTCTCGAGGGCCGGCCGGGCGAGGTCAACCCCGCCTCCAAGGGCTGCGGCGCGGTGATGCGCTCGGCCCCCTTCGGCCTCATCGCCGAGTACGACCACGTAGCCTTCCAGATGGCGGCCCGCGCCGCCCAGATCACCCACGGCCACCCCACCGGCTACTACGCGGCCGGCACGCTGGCCGCGATCGTCGCCAATCTCGTCGCCGGGGACTCCATGGAGGGCGCGGTCCTGCGTGCGATGCGGCTGCTGGCCCGCTACCCGGGCCACGAGGAGACGACCGAGGTCCTGGAGCGCGCCGTCACCGAGGCCGGGGACGTCTCGGTGGCGCCGCCGGAGCGTGTCGAGCGGCTCGGCGCGGGCTGGGTGGCCGAGGAGGCGCTGGCCATAGCCGTCTTCTGCGCGCTGTATCCGGGCCGCGTCGAGACCAAGCTGCTGATGGCGGTCAACCACTCCGGCGACAGCGACTCCACCGGCGCCATCTGCGGAAACCTCCTCGGCGCGCAGTACGGCGACCATGCCCTGCCGCACGAGTGGGTCCAGCGGGTGGAGGGCCGGGCCAGGATCGCCGTGCTCGCCGACGACCTCGGCGCGGTGCGGGTCCGCGGGTGGCTCTTCGGGCCGGCGTGATCGACCGGAGCCGAGCCGGTACGGCTGTGGCACGCTGGGAGTCCGTGCCGCATCATCGGGAAGGACCGAGGCCATGGCCGTCGAACCGCTGTCGCAGAAGGAGATCGAGGACCGGCTCGCCGAGCTGCCCGGCTGGTCGGTCGACGACACCGGCCGGCTCACCCGCTCCTACCGCCTCGGCTCGCACGTCGCGGCGGCGGCGCTGGTCATGCACATCGCCGCCGTCCAGGACGAACTGGACCACCACTCCGACCTCACCCTCGGCTACAACACCGTGTCCCTCAGCGTCCACACACACAGCGCGGGCGGCGCACTCACCGCGAACGACTTCGCGCTCGCCCGCAGGGTGGAGGACATCGCCCCAGGTCACCACGCACACTGAGGGGCGTGCTCGACTACGACAAGGAAGCCGGCGCCTATGACGCCTCCCGTGGCGGCGAGGCCCGCGCCGCGGCGGCCACCGAGGCGGTGCTCGGCCTGATCCCCGAGGGGCCGGGCCGGCTCCTCGACGTGGCCTGCGGCACGGGCATCGTCACCCGCCGGCTGGCCGCCGGCCGCCCCGCGCTGCGGGTGACGGGCGCCGACCTCACCGCCGCCATGGTGCGCAGGGCGGGCGCGCGGCTGCCGGGCGCGATCGTACGGGCCGACAGCCGCCGGCTGCCGTTTCGCACCGGCACCTTCCACGCCGTCACCAGCATCTGGCTGCTGCACCTGCTGCCGGACGCCGAGGACGTCCACCGCATCGTCGCCGAGTGTGCCCGGGTGCTGCGGCCCGGCGGGGTCTACGTCACCACCGTCGACAAGGCCGCGGCGCACGACGTCGGCAGTGACATCGACGCCGTCCTCGCCTCCCGTCCGCGCCACCCCGCCCGGGACGCCGCGGCCACCGTCACCGCGCACGCCGTCCGGCACGGGCTCCGGCCGGCCGGCAGCGCCGTGTTCCCGGGCGTCGGCCAGGGCCGCAGCCCCCGCACCACCATCGCCGACCTGCGCCGCGGCTGGTTCACCCAGCTGCCACCCGGCGAGCCGCGCACCGAGGAGTTCGCCGCGCGCCTGTCCCGCCTCCCGGACCAGGACCGCCCGCGCCCGGACCCGGTGTTCGCGGTGCGCGCGTTCCGGAAGGCGGAGGCGGGCTGACGGCGAAATCTTCGCCGTGGGAGTGCCGGGGGCGTACCTCAGCGGTACACCCCCGGCGGTTCAGCCCGGACAGAAGAGGCGCGGTTGCGGTCGCCTACTCCAGAAGCTCCGCGTACGAGCCCATGGCCAGCGCGATGTCCGCCTGGGCCCAGAAGCGGTGATAGGTGAAGCTGGGCGCGGCGCCGCCCTTGAGGTAGGCCTCGATCTTCGACCAGGCCGGGTCGTTCTTGTAGAAGGACCTCAGCGAGGTGAACGTGGCCGAGGAGTTGATGGCGTCGCCGTTCGGCATGGTGCCGCTCCAGCCGCTCGGCACGTACACGCTGTCGCCGAACCTGCTGTAGTCGCTGCGTGTCTCGGGGACGGCGATGCCCAGGCTGTCCTGGTGGTTGTTCCACATCCCGTCCAGCAGCGCCTTCGCGGTCGACCTGGCCGTCGCGTCACCGGACTTGGCGCCGTAGTACGTCAGCGTCTTGGCGTACGCGGCCGCCACCCCGACGTCGTCGGTGTAGTCGGCGACCGTGACGTGAAGTCCGCTGTTGGAGCCGGGACTTGACGGGTTCCAGGTGTCGGGCAGGCCGGACCACTGGAGCGTCGAGGGGATCCGGTAGGTGCCGTCGGGGTTGATCGTGGTCTGGGACAGCGCCCACTTCACCCACTTGCCGAGGACCGCCTTGGCCGTGGCGTTCCCGGTCTGCTGGTAGTACTCGGCGACCCGCTCCATCGACCAGGCCTGGAAGCCGAACCACTGGTTGGACGGCGGGTCGTGGTAGACGGGCTCCCAGTCGTAGTACATGCCGTAGAAGGTCGGCGTCCCGGCCGGCGGGGTGGCGTAACGGCCCTGCCAGCTGTTGGTCGCGCCGCCCGCGATCGCGCCCTCGGACGACTGCAGCCACTGGTAGAACTCCAGCTGCCGCTGCAGCGACCTGCCCCAGTCCGAGGCGCCGGTGGCCGACTTGGGCTCCAGGTCCGGGTAGCTGCTCAGCGCGTACGCGGCGAGCGGGTTCTGGTAGCCGCCGTGGACATGGCTGGAGCCGATCCGCCAGGCCCAGCCCGCGCCGGTGTCGGTGGCGCCGCCCCAGGCGTAGTACCAGGACAGCAGGTAGTGCGAGGCGTCCTTGCCGGTGCCGGCCGGGCAGGTCGAGGCCCCCACACAGTTGCCGATCTTCTTGAAGTACTTGTCGTACATCGCATACCGCAGGTAGTCGCCCATCTTCGCGGCCTTGGCGACCGTGGCGGACACGTCACCGCCCTTGCCCTGCTGCTTCGCCCATACGTCCGCCCAGTACGCCGCCTGCACGGCGCGGGCGTCCGCGTCCGGGGCGTCGGTGTACTTCCACTGCCTGGCATAGGAGTTGTCACCGGTGAACAGGTCCAGGTACCCGTTCTTGCCCCCGTACTTGAAGGCGTCGCAGGTCGGCTGCGGGACCGTCTCCCACACCGATTCCTGCGGGCCGCGCTGGAAGGTGTTCAGGTACGACGGACCGCTCGCCGTCGGGCCGCCCTCGCAGGTGCCGCCCGGTGTGTCGCCGTAGCCGTAGACGTTGTCGACGTCCTCGATCCAGTGCATGCCGTAGACGTCGCCCGTGCCGTACGTGCTCTTCAGCTCGCCGGCGATCGGATCCGATCCCACGGACACGGACGTGTCCAGCTTTGCCGGGTACTGGTCCGGGGTGTCCTCCTCGGGCGCGTAGGCCGCGGGCTTGGAGGCGTTGTAGGAGGAGGTCGTCGGCTGGTCGGCGTGTGTGGGGATCATGTACTTCTCCATCAGGGCCCACGCGCCGTTGAACTTCGACCAGTCGCCGGTGACCTTGCCGTACATGGCCTGCAGCCACAGCAGATAGCTGTACGCCTCCGACGTCGTCTCGTGCCCGTAGTCCGGGGCCTCGACGATCAGGGTCTCCACCGAGTGGTAGGGGATGCCCTGGGGGGAGAAGTAGCCGTTCGCCGGGTTGGTGATCTTCCCGTACAGGTCCAGGAAGCGGGCGTCGTACGCCTTCGCCGCCGCCAGCTCGGTCACCGTCACCGTGGCTTTGGTGTACCCGGTGGCCGAGGCGGTGAAGGTCGCGCTGCCGGTGCCGGAGGAGTCCGCCGTGACGGTCGCGTTCTGCGCCGTGTTCCAGTTCGACGGTGTGAACGTCAGCGAGGAGCCGCCGGTGACGGACAGTCCGGTGGTGCCGTCCGTACGGGCCACGCTCACGGTCACGTTCGCGCTCGGCCGGGTCGACAGCTTGACACCGAACGTGCCCGACTTGCCCTGCTGGACGCCCAGTTGGGTGGGCGAGGCCACGACCGCGGGTCGGGAGGCCACCGTGATGCCCACCGGTGTGGACTCGGCGGACGCGCCCAGGCTGTCGTACGCCTTCGCCACCAGGGAATGGCTGCCCACGGTCAAATCGGAGGCGGACAGTGTGTACGGCGCGCTCGTGTCCGTCCCGAGCAGCGTGGTGTCGTCGTAGAACTCCACCTTGCTGATCGTCGCGTTGTCGGCCGCCGCCGCGGTCGCCGCGAGCGGCACCGCGTCGCCCTGTGTGTACACCGCCCCCGCGCCCGGGCTGGTCAGCACCGTCACCGGCGGCTGGTGGGCGCCGGCGCAGGTCGTGCCGTTGACGGCGAAGGAGGCGGGAGCCGTGTTGGTCCCGCTGTAGCCGAACTGCGCGCCGGTGGAGACCGCGCCGCCCGCGGCGATGGTGCCGTTGTACGAGGCGTTCTTCACGGTGACGGTCCTGCCGGACTGGGACCAGGTGCCGTTCCAGCCGTTCGACAGCGTCTGGTTGCCGGTGTAGGTGTAGGTCAGCGTCCAGCCGTCGATCGGGTCCGTGCCGCGGTTGGTGATCGTGAGGTCGGCGGTGAAGCCGGAACCCCAGTCATTGGTCTTGTAGTCGACGCTGCACTGCACGGACGCCGCGTGCGCGGCCGTGGTGCCGGTGGCGAGCATCGACAGGGGCAGGGCGAACGCGGCCGCCAAGGCGGTCCAAAGCCGCCGCACGGCTCTGCTCCTACGTCCGGGATCCATGTGCTGGTTCCTCCTTGGGGCGTGGGGGAGAAGTCAAGGCTTGAACCAGTGGGAGCGCTCCCATGGTGATGACGTCCCTGTGGGCCGTCAAGGCGCTTGAAGAGTCGAAAAGATTCGACGGAGGCGGTTGCGGAAAAGTCAGCAACTCCCCTGGGCATCCCGGGCACTTGGCGCTACCTTCCTTCGCACCAGTGGGAGCGGTTCCGGTCAGTCGACGCGTCCGTCACGGCGCGCCCAACTGCAAGGAGTCGCTCATGCGACACCCCCCGCGTTCAGTACTTTTAGCCGCCGCCGGTGCGGTCGCGCTCGTGGCGAGCGCGGTCGTCCCGGTGGTGTCGGCCCAGGGAGCCACGCCCGCGTGCACGGTGGAGTACTCCGTCACCAGCCAGTGGGACGGCGGCTTCCAGGGCTCCGTCAGGATCACCAACAATTGGTCCGCGCTGAGCGGTTGGCGGCTCACCTTCGACTTCGCCGACGGCCAGAAGGTCACCCAGGGCTGGAACGCCCAGTGGTCGCAGTCCGGCGGCACCGTGAGCGCCGGGAACGAGAGCTACAACGGTTCCCTCGGCACCGGCGCGAGTGTCACCGCCGGTTTCCTCGCCTCCTGGGCGGGGACCAACACCGCGCCCACGGTGTTCAGGCTCAACGGCACCACCTGCAATGCGGACCCCGAGCCGACTCCGCCCCCGACCACGCCGCCCCCGGCCTCCGGCGGCGCCGCCCCCGCCCTGCACGTCTTGGGGAACAGGCTCGTGGACGCCGCCGGCAAGGACCACCGCCTCCTCGGCGTCAACCGCTCCGGTGGCGAGTTCATGTGTGTCCAGGGCTACGGCATCTGGGACGGCCCGGTCGACGACGCGGCGATCAAGGCGATCGCCGACTGGAAGGCCGACGCGGTGCGCATACCGCTCAACGAGGAGTGCTGGCTGGGTCTTTCCAACGTCAAGCCCCAGTACGCAGGCGCCAACTACATAGCCGCCGTCAAGGACCTGGTGGCCCGCGTCGAGGCGCACGGCCTGACCCCGGTCCTGGACCTGCACTGGTCCTACGGCCAGTACACCGGCAACTCGGCCGGCTGCTCGGACGTCCACGCCACCTGCCAGAAGCCGATGCCCGACAGGCAGTACAGCCCGTCGTTCTGGGCGTCGGTGGCCGGCACCTTCAAGGACGACCCGGCACCGGTGTTCGACCTGTTCAACGAGCCCTATCCGGACCGGGCCACCTCCAGCACCACGGACGCCTGGAAGTGCTGGCGGGACGGCGGGACCTGCCCCGGGATCTCGTACGAGGTCGCCGGTATGCAGGATCTCGTCGACAGTATCCGGTCCGCCGGAGCCAAGAACGTCATCATGGCCGGCGGGCCGGCGTACTCCAACGACCTCAGCCAGTGGCTGACCTACAAGCCCACCGACCCGGCCGGCAATCTGACCGCCGCCTATCACGTCTACAACTTCAACACCTGCTCGACCGAGAGCTGCTGGAACTCCACCCTCGCCCCGGTCGCTGCCCAGGTACCGCTGATCGCCGGTGAGATCGGCGAGAACACCTGCTCGCACGCGTTCGTCGACCAGGTCATGAAGTGGTTCGACGACCGGAACCTGTCCTATCTGGGCTGGGCCTGGAACACCTGGGACTGCTCCTCGGGCCCGTCCCTGATCTCCGCCTACGACGGCACACCCACCGCGTACGGCACCGGGCTGCGCGACCACCTGCGCGCCCTGAACCCGTAAGCCCAACGACGGAAGAAGGAACCCGCACTCATGAGTCGTACCAGAACCTCGCTGCTCGCGGCCCTGGCGCTGGTCGCCGGGACCTCCGGGACGGCGCTGCTCGCGGCACCCGCCGGCGCCGCCACCTCCACCGTCCCCTGTACCGTCGCCTACACCGTGCAGAACCAGTGGGACACCGGCTTCACCGCCGCCGTCACCATCACCAACAACGGGGCTGCCAAGTCGAGTTGGTCGCTGAAGTGGTCGTACGCGGGCAACCAGAAGGTCACCGACGCCTGGAACGCGCAGGTCGGCCAGAGCGGCGCCGATGTCACCGCCACCAACGCCGGCTACAACGGCACTCTCGCGACCGGCGGGTCGGTCCGCTTCGGCTTCAACGCCTCCTACAGCGGCACCAACGCCGTGCCCGCCACCTTCACCCTCGACGGCGTCACCTGCAACGTCGACGACGGCAGCGGCTCCGGTGGTGGAGGTACCGGTGGTGGAGGTACCGGCGGTGGCGGCACGGGCGGCGGCAGTACCGGCAGCCGGGTCGACAACCCCTACGCGGGGGCCAAGGTCTATGTGAACCCCGAGTGGTCGGCGAAGGCCGCCGCCGAACCGGGCGGCAGCCGCGTCTCCGACCAGCCCACCGCCGTGTGGCTCGACCGGATCGCCGCGATCAACGGCGTGAACGGCGGCATGGGCCTGCGCGACCACCTGAACGAGGCCCTGAAGCAGAAGGGCTCCGGCGACCTGGTCGTCCAGCTGGTCATCTACGACCTCCCCGGACGCGACTGCGCCGCCCTCGCCTCCAACGGCGAACTCGGCCCCGACGACATCGACAGGTACAAGACGCAGTACATCGACCCGATCGCCTCGATCCTCTCCGACCCGGCGTACGCCTCCCTGAGGATCGTGACCGTCATCGAGCCCGACTCCCTGCCCAACCTGGTCACCAACGCCGGCGGCACCAACTCCACCACGGACGCCTGCGTGACCATGAAGAACAACGGCAACTACGAGAAGGGCGTCTCCTACGCCCTGGACAAGCTCGGGGCCATCCCCAACGTGTACAACTACGTGGACGCCGGTCACCACGGCTGGCTCGGCTGGGACACCAACCTCGGCCCGGCGGTGCAGGAGTTCCACAAGGTCGCGACGACGAACGGCGCGAGCGTGAACGACGTGGCCGGCTTCATCGTCAACACCGCCAACTACAGCGCCACCAAGGAGCCGTACGTCAAGGTCACCGACACGGTGAACGGCACGACCGTGCGCCAGTCGAAGTGGGTGGACTGGAACCAGTACGTGGACGAGCAGTCGTACGCCCTCGCCCTGCGGGACAAGCTGATCGCCGCCGGGTTCGGCTCCGGCCTCGGCATGCTGATCGACACCTCCCGCAACGGCTGGGGCGGCACCGCACGGCCCACCGGTCCCGGCCCGCTGACCTCCGTGGACGACTATGTCAACGGCGGCCGCACCGACCGGCGCATCCACGTCGGCAACTGGTGCAACCAGAGCGGCGCGGGCCTCGGCGAACGGCCGACCGCGGCGCCGGCCGCCGGTATCGACGCCTATGTGTGGGCCAAGGCGCCGGGGGAGTCCGACGGCTCCAGCACCGCCATCGCCAATGACGAGGGCAAGGGCTTCGACCGGATGTGTGACCCCACCTACGGCGGCAACGCCCGCAACGGCAACAACCCCACGGGTGCGCTGCCGAACGCGCCGCTGGCCGGGCACTGGTTCTCCGCCCAGTTCCAGCAGCTGATGCAGAACGCGTATCCGCCGCTGCCCTGACCCGGTGACCCGGTGACCTCCGCCGGGGTCGGCTCCTACCGGCGCAGACCCCGGCGGATCGCGCGCTCCACCGGCGCGTACGTGCCGTCCGGCCGCTCCAGCTCCAAGGGCACCGCCGGATACAGCGGCGGCTGCGCCATGAAACGCGGCCGGGTGCCGTGGTGCGGCTGGGCCGCGTGCACCAGGAACGGGTGGCAGAGGAAGACGTCACCGGGGCGGCCGGTGGCGTGGGCGAGCGGCCGGTGGGCCGTGGCCCGGTCCAGCCGGGGACCGAGCTCCAGGACGGACGCCCCCGCCTCGCCGTACGGCTCCAGCAGGGGCGGCACGTCCAGGTGCGAGCCGACCCGGATCCGCGTCGGGGCGTCGGCCTCGGTGACCTCGCTGAACAGGAACAGCATCAGCAGCGCGCGGTCCCGCGAGCGCAGGTTGGCGAAGTACCAGGTCTCGCCCTGCGGCAGATAGCTGCCCTCGATGTGCCACCCGGCGTCGTCAGGCTCCTCGGTGTGCGGAAAGCGCAGCGGGAACGTGCCCAGCGAACGGCGCGGAGTCCATCGGCCCTCACCCACGAGCAGATCGAACGCCTCGCGCAGCACAGGGGAGTTGACCGCCGCGTCGAACGGCTCCTGGGCCATGTCCCCGACCCACACCACGGGATCCTTCCAGGTGCCCGGGTCGTCCGGGTCGTAACCGGTTTCCCGCCACAGCAGCCTGGCGCAGTCCTCGGCGACAGGGGCCGGGACCGCGCCGTCGATCTTCACGAAGCCGTCGTCGAGGAAGCGCTGCACCGGTTCGTCGTCCACGAAGCCCCATACTGGCGCCGCGCCCGCTCGCGCGCACCCGGATTTTCCTTGCCGTTCCGGCACCCTTTTTGCGGCACCGGCAACGAAACTGGCGTCTCCTCGTGTGCCGTCGCACTCTGGCCGCATCCGAGCGAGAGGCTGAGCGACATGGCACACGACCACCAGGCCCATCACCACGGGCACCCCACACGGCACGGTCACGGTCACACCCACGGCGGCGACGTCGACTGGGCCGCGATGGCGGCGCTCCTGGAGGCGGAGGCCGAGGTGTCGGCCCCCGCGTACGCGCGCGCCCTGGCCTGGCTGGGCAAGGAAGTGACCGAGCCGGGACTGATCGTGGACGCGGGCAGCGGGCCCGGAGTGATCGCCTGCCTGATGGCGGAGACGTTCCCCGGCGCGCGGGTGGTCGCCGCCGACGCCTCCGCACCGCTTCTGGAACGCGCCCGGGACCGGGCCACCCGCCTGGGCTTCGCCGACCGCTTCGACACCCTCGTGGGCGAACTTCCGGAATCCCTCGCCGGGTTGGACTATCCGGCCGACCTGCTGTGGGCGAGCCGCAGCCTGCACCACCTCGGCGACCAGAGGGCCGCGCTCGCCGCGTTCGGTGCCCGGCTCGCCCCCGGCGGCACCCTGGCCATCCTGGAGGGCGGCCTGCACGCCCGCTATCTGCCCCGCGAGATCGGCTTCGGCCGCCCCGGACTGCAGGCCCGCCTCGACGTGGCCCAGGAGGACCGCTTCGCGCGGATGCGCGCCGAGCTGCCGGGCGCGGTCGCCGAGGCCGAGGACTGGGCCGCCCTCCTGGCCGCGGCCGGCCTGAAGCACACGGGCACCCGCAGCTTCCTCCTCGACATCCCCGCCCCGGTACCGGACCGGGTCCGCGCATTCGTCGTCGGCGCGCTGAGCCGCACCAGGGACATCCACGCCGACGCCCTGGACGCCGAGGACAGGGCCACCCTCGACCGCCTCCTCGACCCCACCGACCCCGGCAGCCTGCACCGGCGTCCCGATGTGTTCGTACTGGCGGCCCATACGGTGCACCGGGCGGTACGGCCGGTGTGACCCGGTGTCTCCGGGAGCGCACCACCGAGCATGCCCCGGCACCGGCCGCCCGCCCGACCGCGCCACCGAGCACCGCCCGCCCGCACGAACACACCCACCCGGGCAGCCCGCACCGCCCAGGTCCGGCACTCCTCGAAGTGCCCGGCGAGCACCCCGCGCTTGACCGCCTCGCGCGGATCCGGATCCGCCCTCGGGGGACGGCGCGCTGTTCGCGGCCGGCGCCCCGGACGGGTCCGTCCAGGTGTGGGAGACGGGGCAGCCCCGCCTCGCACCGGTGACGATCCCGGCCGGGGACGGCCCAGCGCTCGCCGTCGGATTCGGCTCCGGAGCAGGGGAGTTGCGCCTCGCCACGGCGCATCTGCCCTCCCCTGGACGGCCGTTGGACCCGGAGCGGGTCGCTGCGGCCGTCTGCTCGAGGGCGCGCGGCGGGGTCGGGCCCGCGGCTTGGCGCCGGTACCTGCCGTCGGTGCCGTACCGCCCCAGCTGCGACGGCACTTGACTTCGAGAGGGCTCCAAGTGATGGACTCCTGGCCTCACCGACACACAGGGGGACCCCACATGAACGACTCTCCGGTCGCACTCGTCACCGGTGGTGGCACCGGCATCGGCGCCGCCGTCACCCGGCAGCTGCTGGCCGCCGGCCACCGGGTCACCGTCACCGGCCGTACGGAGGCCCGGCTGCGGGACTTCGCCGAGGGGCTCGGGAATCCCGAGGAACTGCTGACGGTCGCCGGGGACGCGTCGGCGTTCGACGACGTACAGGACGCTGTCGGCCGTACGCTCAAGGCGTACGGCCGACTCGACACGGTCGTCGCCAACGCCGGCTTCGCCACCCACGACACCGTCGCCGAGGGCGACCCGGCCGGCTGGACCGAGATGGTGCTCACCAATGTCCTCGGCCCGGCCCTGCTCGTCCGGGCCTCCGTCGAGGCGCTGAAGGAGTCCCGCGGCCGGATCGTCCTGATCGGCAGCGTCGCCGGGTTCGTGAACACCCCGGGCAACCTCTACGGCGCCACCAAATGGGCGGTCACCGGGCTCGCCGAGAACACCCGGCGCCAGGTCACGGAGTTCGGGATCGGGGTGACGCTGGTCGCCCCCGGCCGGGTGGAGACCCCGTTCTGGGACGGCCTCGGCAGCCTGCCCCCGGGGCACCTGCTGACCGCCGACCAGATCGCCGACTCGGTGGTCTGGGCGATCCGGCAGCCGGCCGGGGTCGACGTCAACACCGTGGTCGTACGGCCGCTGGGTCAGCCCAACTGACCTACAGAGCTAGTCAGTTGTTGGCGAGGAACTGCTTGGCCAGCTGGTCCCCGAGGGAGACCGCGGCGCTGTGACTCTCGATGGGGGAGACCCGGGAGTTCTTGAACAGGATGTAGGTCACGCCCGAGTCGGCGCCGCCGGACTTCGGGTCCGGGTCGATGCCGAGCGCCTTGGCGGTGGCGTACGACGCCTCGCCGATGATCTTCGTGGGGCCGGTGTCGCCGACGACGGCGTACTCCACCTTGTTGTTGTAGATGACCGCGACCACGCCGCCGCCCTTGATGCCGGCGCCGGCGTAGTTCCAGATGCTGCTGGAGCTGGGGACGACGATGTACGGGAGCGATTCCGCCTTCAGCGGCTTGCCGTCGGACTGGTGGAAGGCGGTGTCGTCCTGGTACCAGGGGTCGCGGTTCTCGTTGCAGTTGGTGGTGCGCTGGCCGTCGCAGTCGATGTCCATGTCGGCCTTCCAGAAGACCGCGCCGTTCTTGCCGCACACGGGGACCGTGGCCGACGTCTCGTCGTCGGTCTTGTACTTGCCGTTGGATATCTGCGAACAGGACTTCACCTTGGCGAGCAGATCGGCCGCGCTGACCGAGCCCTCCTGGGCGGAGGCGGGAGCGGTCCGCGCGGCCGGGCCGGCGGACGCGTGGGCGGGCAGCACTCCGGCGGCGAGCAGGGCGGCCCCGGAGGCCGCGGCAAGGGTCAGGGTTCGAAGGCGCACTGTGAGGGGCCCTTCTGTTAGGAAAGTTTCCTTACCAGGTGCCGTACACCGTGGACCCATCTGCATGTCCGCGTCAACCCTGCGGTTGCGGGCTCCCGAAAGCTGTGCGTATTGCGGGGATTTGAGACCGTGGCAACACTGAAGGAGACCACTTTTTCCGGATGTCCCTGCCGCGTCGATCGGCGGGGCCGCCGCTCCGGGAGGCGAGGCGCATGTTCGTACGCACGGTGTACGCGACCGGCGATCCGGCGCGGCTGGGCACGGCCGTGGGGGCCCTGAACACACGGGGGCACGACCTGCTCGAGGAACGGCCCGGCTACCGGGGTGCGGGCGTCTTCGTCGACCGTGAGCTCGGCAAACTGCTCACGGTCAGCTGGTGGGAGTCCGCGGACGCGCGCCGCATCAGCGACGAGGTGATGAGCGCCCGGCGGCCGGAGCTGCTGCAGCCCTTCGCCGGGACCCTCGCGGTCGAGAACTACGAGGCCGCCGTCTTCCACCGCGCGCACCGGCCCGTCACCGGCGGCGGGCTGCGGGTCACCCGGCTCGAGTTCGACCCGGCGGACGCGGACCTCGCCACCGACACCTTCCACACCGGCGCGCTGCCCCGGCTGGAGGTCCTGCCCGGATTCGCCGGTGCGGCCCTCTTCGTGGACCGGGAACGCGGCCGCGGCATGGCGGGGGTCCTCTTCGCCGACCGCGCGTCGCTCACCGCGTCCCGTGCCGGACAGGCGGCGATCCGGCGCGAGGGCGCGGCCAAGGCGCACTGCACGGTCGTCGCCCTGGAGGAGTTCGAGGTCGTCCACGCCGACGTACGGGGCGACTGAGCCCCACGAGCGATCCGGGGCATCCCAGGTCGGACGCGTGGTGCGCCGGGTGGCCGCCCCGAAGCGCGCACGGCCACCCGTCCCGCCCCGTGTCGTGGACGGGACGCGTGGCCGTGCGCTGCGCGGTGGGCGTCAGCCCGTGCCGAAGGCGCTGGGTGTCAGCCCATGTCGAAGGTGGCCGGGTCGGGACCCAGGCGCCGGTCCTCGTTGAGCGCGCTGATCGCCGCGAGATCCTCGTCGTCCAGGCTGAAGTCGAAGACCTCGATGTTCTCCCTGATTCGGGACGGCGTCACAGACTTCGGGATCACCACGTTGCCGAGCTGGACGTGCCAGCGCAGCACGACCTGGGCCGGGGTGCGGCCGTGCTTCTGTGCGATGGCGACGATCGCCGGCACCTCCAGCAGGCCCTTGCCCTGGCCGAGCGGCGACCAGGCCTCGGTCGCGATGCCCTGCTCGGCGTGGAACTCCCGGGCGGCGTGCTGCTGCAGATGCGGGTGCAGCTCGATCTGGTTGACCGCGGGGATGACCGAGGTCTCGGAGAGAAGCCGCTCGAGGTGCTCCGGAAGGAAGTTGGACACGCCGATGGCGCGGACCCGGCCGTCGGCCAGCAGCTTCTCGAACGCCTTGTAGGTGTCGGTGTACGTGCCGCGGGCCGGCAGCGGCCAGTGGATCAGGTACAGGTCGAGGTGGTCGAGGCCCAGCTTCCGCAGCGACGCGTCGAAGGCGCGCAGCGTGGCGTCGTACCCCTGGTCGCTGTTCCAGAGCTTGGTGGTGACGAAGATGTCCTCGCGGGGCAGGCCGGAGGCGGCGATCGCCTTGCCGGTGCCCTCTTCGTTGCCGTAGATCGCCGCGGTGTCGATGCTGCGGTACCCGGCCTCCAGCGCCGTGGCGACGGCCCGCTCGGCCTCGTCGTCCGGCACCTGCCACACGCCGAAGCCCAGCTGGGGCATCTCGACGCCGTTGTTCAGGATGATCGGGGGGACCTTGCTGCTCACGAGCCTCTTGATCCTTCGTTGTCGACAGGTGGTACTCCCATCGTCAACGATCAAGCGCCGCGCCGCATTCCTGACGGCGTGATCCGCCTCGAACTGACCGGTCAGTCAGCCCCAGGAGTGGAGATTGGCCGGAAACGCATCCGACGTTTTCGGTCCGGACCATTGACCGGAGCCCGTCGTCCCGCAACTCTGTATCGCGCCACCGGACGCGTCACTGAACCCGGTGCATACATGTGAACGGGTCCTGACCAGGCCGCGTTCCCCCTCCGGCTCCCTTCTGAGACTCCCCACCCTCAGGAAAGCGAGTACGCACCCATGACCGAGAACCCTTCCCTGCCTGTCTTGACGCACCGCTCCGGCCCCGAGACATCGGATGAAAAGGTCTGGAGAAACCCTGGTTACCACGTCGTGGAGACGGCGCTGGAGGTGACCGCCTACGCGCTCGCCGACCGCCGGCCGCCCGAGCCGCCCCCGGCCGCATGACCGCGGCACCACCGGAACCCGACGGCTGTGCCGCCTGGCCGGCCGCCCGGTTCACCGAGCGGCTGCGCGCAGTCACCGCGACGCGCTACCACGACCGGCACCCCTTCAACCAGCGGATGCACCGCGGCGAACTGACCCCGGCCGAACTGCGCCGCTGGATCGCCGCCCGCTTCCACTACCAGCGGCACATCCCCGTCAAGGACGCGCTGATCCTCGCCAAGTTCGACCGGCCCGAGGACCGCCGGGCCTGGCTGCGCCGCATCCACGACCAGGACGGTACCGACGCCGACTCCCCGGAGGGCGGCGGCATCGAGCGCTGGCTGCGGCTCGGCGAGGCGGCCGGGCTCGCCCGCGAGGAGCTGTGGGACACCTCCCGGGTCCCGCCCGGGGTGCGGTTCGCGGTGGAGGGATACGTCACCTTCTGCCGGCGGCGCCCGGTGCTGGACGCCGTCGCGGCCTCCCTGACCGAGCTGTCCGCCCCGGACCTGATGCGCACCCGCATCGCCGCCTTCGAACGCCACTATCCGTGGATCGACCCCGCGGGCCTCGCCTACTTCCGCACCCGTGTCACCCAAGGGGCCCGGGACGCCGAGCAGGCCCTCGCCCTGGTCCTCGCCCGGGCCCGCACCCGCGCGGAGCAGCAACGCGCCCTGGGCGCACTGGAGTTCAAGTGCGAGGTGCTGTGGGCCCTGCTGGACGCGGTGGACCGGAGCGGGACATGACGGCGCCGCCGGCACCGCTTGCCCCGTCATGGCGTCCGGCGCTCGCCCGAGGTGTGGTGCTGCGGCACGACCCGGTCCGGGACGCCGACCTGTTGCTGCTGCCGGAGCGGGTGGTGGTCCTCGACGGCAGTGCGGGCGCGGTCCTGAGGTTGTGCGACGGCGTCCGGGACGTGGCAGCCGTCGTCGCCGTCCTGGCCGTACGCCATCCCGCCGCGCCCGTCGCCGCAGAAGTCCCGGCGTTTCTCCACCGGTTGCGGAAGGAGGGCTTTCTGAGATGACCGACCCGCCCTGGGCCCTGCTCGCCGAGCTCACCCACGCCTGCCCCCTGCGCTGCGGCTACTGCTCCAACCCCGTCGAACTCGTCCGCCGTTCGGCGGAGTTGTCCACGCAGGAGTGGTCGGAGGTCTTCCGGCAGGCCGGTGCCCTCGGTGTCGTGCACACCCATCTGTCCGGTGGCGAGCCGCTGCTGCGGCGCGACCTGCCCGACCTGGTGGCCGCCGCCGACGGGGCCGGCCTGTACACGCAGCTCGTCACCAGCGGGGTGGGCCTCGGCGAGCGCCGGCTGGCCGAACTGACCGGGGCCGGGCTGCGCAGTGTGCAGCTGTCGGTGCAGCACGCGGACCGCACCGCCGCCGAACACATCGCGGGCGCACGGTCTTTCACCGCGAAGGAGCGTGCAGCCCGGCTGATCCGCGAGTCCGGACTGCCGCTGGGGCTGAACGCCGTGCTGCACCGCGGCAACCTGGACGACCTCGACGGTCTCATCAGGCTCGCGCTCGACTGGGGCGCCGACCGGATCGAGCTGGCGAACACCCAGTACCACGGGTGGGCGGCCCGCAACCGCGCGGCGCTGCTGCCCACACCCGCCCAGGTCGAACGCGCCCGGGCCCGAGTGACAAGCTGGCGTGAACGCCTCGGTAGGACACCGGAGTTGGTGTGGGTGGCCCCCGACCTGGTCGACGCCACCGCGAAACCCTGCATGGGCGGCTGGGGCGCGGTCTCGCTCACCGTCGCCCCGGACGGCACGGTGCTGCCGTGCCCCGCGGCCGGCACCCTGCCCGGCCTGGACCCGCCGAACGTGACACACCGCGAACTCGGCTGGATCTGGCGGGAGTCGCGGGCCTTCAACGCCTTCCGGGGCGAGTCCTGGATGCCCGAACCGTGCCGCGGCTGTGCCCTGCGCACGGTCGACCACGGCGGTTGCCGCTGCCAGGCGTACGCCCGGACCGGCGATGCCACCCGCACCGACCCCGCCTGCCGGCACGCCCCGGACCACCCCGTCGTGGCCGCGGCGGTGCGCGGCGCCGCCGACTGCGCTCATCCGCCCGCGTACGCCTACCGAGAAGGAGGACCATGAGACGCCGACGCCTGCGAGCCGCGCTGACCGCGGTCACGCTCGCCACCGCCACCCTGGCCGCGCTGCCCGCCGCCGTACCCTCGGCGAGCGCCGCGCCCGTACCCTCCGCCGCGGCCCTGGCGCCCCGCCCCGCCGCCGCCCGCGACTGGTCCACGGCCGTCGTGGACTCCACCATGGCCCGCTACACACCGGCGACCATCGGCGGCTGGTCGTACCCCGTGGGCCTGTACCTGTACGGCCAGTACCTCGTGTACCGGCGCACCCACGATCCCCGTCTGCTCACCTACATCAAGGCCTACGTCGACCGGTTCGTGCACAGTGACGGCACGATCGACCAGTCCTTCGACAGCCTCGACAGCATGCAGGCGGGCCGGCTGCTGGTGATCCTGCACCACGAGACCGGTCAGGACCGCTACCGCAGGGCCGCGCGGAGGATCCGCGGCCGCCTGAACAGCTACCCGCGCACCTCCGACGGCGGTTTCTGGCACGCCGACACCAGCGGCCGGGCCCACCAGCTGTGGGCGGACGGCGCCTACATGGTCAACCCCTTCCTGGTCGAGTACGGCAGGGAATTCGGCGACAGCGCGTACACGAACGAGGAGGCCGCCCGGCAGCTGTCCGTCTACGGCGGTCACCTCCAGGTGGCGAACGGCCTGCTGCGGCACGCCTACGACGAGTCGAGGTCGGCGGGTTGGGCCGACCCGGCCACCGGACTCGCTCCGGAGCACTGGTGCCGTGCCGTCGGCTGGTACGCCATGGCGCTGGTGAACGTCCTCGACGCGATCCCCGCCGACCAGCCCGGGCGCCCCCAACTGCTCGGCATCCTCCACTCGTTGGCCTCGGCGCTGGAGAAGTACCAGGACCCGGCGTCCGGGCGCTGGTTCCAGGTGATCGACAAGGGCTCCCGGCCGGACGACTGGACCGAGACCTCCTGCTCCAGCATGTTCGCCTACGCCCTCTCCCGCGGCGCCCGGCAGGGCTACCTGGACCCGCGCTTCGAGGCGGTCGCCCGGCGCGGTTACCGGGGAGTGCTGGCCCGGCTCTCGGTCGGCGCGGACGGCCGTACGAACCTGGCCGGCATATCCGTCGGCACCAACGTCGGCGACTACGTCTACTACGTCGGTCGCACCCGGGCCACCAACGACTTCCACGGGCTCGGGGCCTTCCTGATCATGAACGAGCAACTGCGAGGTGATGAGGTGTCATGAACATGATTAGAAGGGGCCCGAGACGGGCGGCGACGATCGTCCTGGGCGTCCTCGCCGTCGTCCTCGGCCTCACCCACCCCGCCGCCGTCGCGGCCCCGCACCCCACCACGCCCCGCCCCGCAACCGTGTACGACGTGCGCGACTACGGCGCCAAGGGCGACGGGTCCGCCAACGACACCCCGGCCATCGACAAGGCCATCACCGCGGCGGCCGCGGCGGGCGGCGGCACCGTCCGCCTCCCGGCCGGCACCTACAGGTCCAGGAACACCATCCACATGAAGAGCCATGTGACGCTCCAGATCGACAAGGGCGCCACCCTCCAGGGCTCCTCCGCCGGCGCCTACGACCCGCCCGAGTCCAACCCGAACGACAAGTACCAGGACTACGGGCACAGCCACTTCCACGACGCGATGATCTACGGCGACCGGCTGACCGACATCGGCTTCACCGGCGGCGGGGTCATCGACGGCGCCGGCAACCTGATCACGGGCAACCCGAAGTCCGGCCAGGCCGACAAGATCCTCTCGCTGACCCGCTGCGACGGACTCCGGCTCGGCGACGGCCTCACCCTGCGCCGCGGCGGCCACTTCGCCGCCCTGATCAACGGCTGCACGAACGTCGTCTCCGACCACCTGACCATCGACACCGCGAGCGACCGCGACGGCTGGAACGTCATCTCCACCACCGACGTGACCATCACCAACGCGCACATCGCGGCCAACGACGACGCCCTGGTCTTCAAGAGCGACTACGCCCTCGGCGCCAAACTCCCCAACGGCCATGTACGGGTGAGCGGTTCGGTGCTGTCGGCGCGCTGCTGCAACGCCCTGATGTTCGGCTCCGAGACCTGCGGCGACTTCTCCGACTACCAGTTCGAGAAGATCCGCATCGAGGGTGCCGACAAGTCCGGCCTCGGAATGGTCTCGATGGACGGCGCGAAGATCTCCGACGTCCACTACCGCGACATCACCATGACCGACGTGCACTCGCCGATCATGGAGAAGATCGGCACGCGTCGACGGTGCGGAAACAGCCCCGGTGTCGGATCGATCAGCGACATCACCTACGACGACATCACGGCCACCGGCAACAGCCCGTCCTTCAGCCCGACCCTGTGGGGCGAGGACGGCCACCGCATCAGCGACGTCACCTTCGACCACGTCGACATCACGGTCCCGGGCGGCAACGGCACGATGTCCACCGGTGTGCCGGGCAACGACCCGAAGGACTACAACCCCAAGAGCATCGGGACCCGGCCGGCGTACGGCTGGTACCTGCACAATGCCGACGGCATACAGTTCACCGACAGCAGTGTGCGATATGCCGCCGACGACGGCCGGCCCGCCCTCATCGCCAACGCGGCGAGCGGCATCCGGCTGACCCGGTTCACGGCGCAGAAGGGCAGCACCTCACCTCACGACCTCGGCTTCCAGTCCGTCACCGGCTACTGCGTCGGCGACAGCCACACCACCACCGGCGGCGCCCTGCGCGTCTCGGCGAGCGGATCCAGCCGGAACTGCGCGACACAGGTGCGCCCCCGTGACGTCGAGAACCCCCGCCAGGCCTTCCTCCGCGCCTCCGTCGGCGGCCTCTTCCTGCACTGGGGCCTGCGCACCGTCCCCGCCCACACCGACTGCACCGCCTGGGAGAAGGACGTCACCAGCGGCGGCTGGACGCCGGAGTACTGGGTGAACGAGGCGCGGAAACTGCACACGCAGTACCTCGTGCTGGCGACCTTCCACAGCAGGCTCGGCTACGCCCGCCCGTGGCCGTCGAAGATCCCCGGTTCCTGTTCCACCAAGCGGGACTTCCTCGGTGAGCTGATCAACGCCGCCAAGGCCAAGGGCATGAAGGTCATCCTCTACATGACCGACGACCCCCAGTGGCACGACGAGGGCGGTCACGAATGGCTCGACTCGGCCGCCTACTCCGCCTACAAGGGCCGACATGTCGACCTGACCACCCGCGACGGCTTCGGGCAGTTCTCCTACGACAACTTCTTCGAGGTCATGGACCGTTACCCCGACCTCGGCGGCTTCTGGATCGACAACGACAACGCGTACTGGGAGAGCCACAACCTCTACGCGCAGATCTATCGGAAGCGCCCGAACTACACCCTCAGCAACAACAACGAGGACACGCCGATCATGGACATGATCAGCAATGAGCAGAAGACCGGGATGACACCCGCCTACGACTACCCGCAGGCGCTCTACACCGCCCAACCCCGGCTCACGGAGGCCGACTTCAAGCTGCCGTCGACCGGCGCCTGGTGGTACGACGGCTCGAACCCGACCGTCGACAAGATGCTCACCCTCGGCCGGCTGATCACCAACGCCGGCTCCTCGGTGAAGGCGCTCATGGCGGAGACCGCCCAGGTCAACGGGAAGTTCCCGTCGAACCAGGCCGACTTCGACAACTTCGCCAACTCCTACCTCGACAAGATCTGGGAGTCCCTGCACGGCACCGAGGGCGGCGGCTACATGTACGGCGGCCTCAAACCCGGCTTCTGGAACGACGGCGCCCACGGCGTCACCACCGTCGCCAAGGACGACCCCAACCGGCAGTACATCCACGTCCTGACCCCGCCGAACACCGGCACCCTGCGCATCCGCGACAACGGTTACCGCATCGCCTCGGTCACCGACCTCCGCACCGGAGCGCCGGTTGCCTGGTCGCAGTCCGGCGGAGTGCTCACCCTCACCGGTCTCGGCGGCTGGGACCCGTACGACACCGTCTTCAAGGTGATCACCGCGGGCCGCCAGGGCATCGCGACCGGCGTCAAGGTCACCGCGAGCACCTCGGTGAGTGGCCGCCCAGGGTCCGCCGCAGGCGACGGCGACTACCTGACCTACTGGGACAACGGCGGGACGCTCCCGGTGACGCTCACCTTCGACCTCGGCTCCGCGAAGAAGGTGCGGTACGTGGGGCTCAACCAGCGCGAGGACTCCGTCGCCTACGCCCGCTCCGCCACCGAACAGTCCGCGAGGATCAAGGCCTACAAGGTCTACCTCAGCGACGACGGCACGAACTGGGGCCCGGCGGTCACGTCCGGCCAACTCCCCAGCGCCCGCGGCATCCAGGGCATAGACCTGCCCGGCACCACGGCCCGCTACGTCCGCCTCGAGGTCGACACCACCTGGGCCGCCGCCACCGACACCAGCCGCTACCGGCGGCTGCGGATCGACGAGGCCTGGATCGGCACGTCGTACGCCACACCCGCGGCCACACTCACCCCGTCCTCCGACAACGGACGGTCCCTGCGCCCCGCCATGGGCTGGAGCAGCTGGAGCTTCGTACGCCGGCAGCCGACCGAGGCGAAGATCGAGGCCCAGGCCGACGCGCTGGCCTCCAGCGGGCTGAAGGACCACGGTTTCACCCAGGTCAACCTCGACGACTTCTGGCAGAAGTGCGACGCGAACGGGTTCACCGTCGACTCCCACGGCCGCTGGGCCGTGGACCCCGCCAAGTTCCCCGACGGCATCCAGGCCCTCGCCGACCACGTCCACTCCAGGGGTCTGGGATTCGGCTTCTACGTCACCCCCGGCATCGCCCGGAACGCCGTCCTGAGGAACACGCCGATCGAAGGGACGCCGTACCACGCGAAGGACATCGCGGACACCACGAGGACCGAGAAGAACTACAACTGCGGGAACATGTACGCCATCGACTACTCCAAGCCCGGCGCACAGGAGTTCGTGGACTCCTGGGCCAGGCAGTTCGCCTCCTGGGGAGTCGACTACCTGAAGATCGACGGTGTGGGCAGCCAGGACATCCCCGACGTCCAGGCCTGGGACAGGGCCCTGCGTGCCACCGGCCGGCCCATCACCTTCGCCCTGTCCAACAACCTCCCCATCGACCACGCCACCACCTGGCGCAGGCTCGCGAACAGCTGGCGCACCCAGGGCGACGTGGAGTGCTACTGCGGCCCCGGCCCCCACGGCAGCGGCTATCCGCTCACCGACTGGTCCCACGTCTCCAGGCGCTTCGACTCGGCCGCGTCCTGGCAGCCGTACGCCGGCCCGGGCGGCTGGAACGACCTGGACTCGCTGGAGATCGGCAACGGCGACCAGGCGGCCCTCACGGCCGACCAGCGCCGCTCGCACCTCACGCTGTGGGCGATGGCGGCGGCCCCCCTCCTGCTCGGCACCGACCTCACCCACCTGGACTCCGTCGACAGGGCGATGCTCACCAACGACCGGCTGATCGGGGTCGACCAGGACGGGGTCGCGGCCAAACGCCTCGTGAACAGCGGTGTCAAGCAGGTGTGGAGCAAGCGGGAGAGCAACGGCGACCACGTGGTGGCCCTGTTCAACACCGGAACCTCCGGCAGCGCCACGGTCACCGTGAGCTGGTCCCAGGTCGGCTTCACCGGCTCCGGCGACGTCACCGACCTGTGGTCCGGCACCCACAAGGGCACGATCAACGGCTCCTACAGCGCGACCCTCCGCCCGGGCGAGACCCGGCTCATCCGGGTGAGGCCCAGTGCATCCAACGGCGAAGCCCCCTCCACGGGGTGAGCGGGAACGAGGAGAAACACCCATGCGTCTCAGAAGAGTTCTGCCGTACGGCCTGGCCGCGGCCCTCGCACTGCCGCTCGCCGGCCTGAGCCAGGGCACCGCCGCCGCGGCCACCGACTACCAGGCCGAGGACGCCCTGATCTCCCAGGGCGCCGTCGCCACCAACCACACCGGCTACACGGGCACCGGCTTCGTCGACTACACCAACACCAGGGGTTCCTACGTGGAGTTCACGGTCGGCGCCGCCTCCGCCGGACCCGCGTCGGTCACCCTGCGGTACGCCAACGGCACCGCCGCCGACCGGCCGATGGACCTCTCCGTCAACGGCACCGTCGTCGCGCCCGCCGTCTCCTTCCCCGGCACGCCCGACTGGAACACCTGGGCGGCCAGGAGCGTCACCGTCACCCTCAAGGCCGGCAGCAACAAGATCCGGGCGACGGCCACCACGGCGAACGGCGGCCCGAACCTCGACCGCCTGAGCCTCGGCACGCCGACCGACACCCAGGCCCCCACCCGCCCCGGGCAGCCCTCCTGCCCGGACATCGGCGAGGACCGCCTGACCCTGTCCTGGGGCGCGTCGACGGACGACGTGGGCGTCGCGGCGTACGACCTGTACGAACACGGCAACAAGCTCGGCGAGGCACCGGGCAGCGCGACCACGAAGACGCTGACCGGGCTCGCCCCGAACACCACCTACGACCTCACGGTCGTCGCCCGTGACGCGGCCGGCAACACCTCGCCCGCCAGCCTGGTCGTCGACTGCACCACCAGGCCCAGCTCCGACACCACACCGCCGACCGCGCCGGGCACCCTGCACACGGCGAACGTCACGTCGAACACGGTCGACCTCACCTGGGGCGCCTCGAGCGACGACCGCGCGGTCACCGCCTACGACGTGCGCAGCGACACCACCGTCTACAAGACCGTCACCGGCACCTCCACCACGCTCACCGGGCTCGCCTGCGACAGCCCGTACAGCCTGAACGTGGTGGCCCGTGACGCCGCCGGCAACGTCTCAGCGCCGAGCAACACGGTCTCCTTCACCACCAAGGCCTGCGCCACCGACGGCGGTGTCCCGTCCTCCATCGCCACGCTCTCCACGGGCTGGACCATCCCCTGGGGCACCTACTGGCTGCCCGACGGCCAGTCCGCCCTGGTCACCGAGCGGGACGACTTCCGGGTGTGGAAGCTGACCAGGAGCGGCACGAGGACGCAGGTGGGCACGGTGCCCAACGCCGTCACCACCAACGGCGAGGGCGGCCTGCTCGGCGTCGCCGTCGACCCCAAGTGGGAGACCAACCACTACGTGTACTTCATGCACACCGCCGCCGAGGGCAACCGGGTCGTCCGCATGACCTACGACGGCACGACACTCGGCGACTACAAGGTCCTGCTGCAGGGCATCAAGAAGAACCGCTACCACAACGGCGGCCGCCTGGCCTTCGGCCCCGACGGCTACCTGTACGTCTCCACCGGCGAGGCCCAGCAGCCCGACCTCGCGCAGGACAAGAACTCCCTCAACGGCAAGATCCTGCGCATGACCACCGACGGCAGACCGGCCCCCGGCAACCCCTTCGGCAACTACGTCTACTCCTTGGGCCACCGCAACCCGCAGGGCCTCGCCTTCGACCGCAACGGCCGACTCTGGGAGGCGGAGTTCGGCAACAGCTCCAAGGACGAGCTCAACCTCATCAAGCCCGGTGCGAACTACGGCTGGCCCACCTGCGAGGGCAACTGCAACGTCGCCGGCATGACCAACCCCAAAGCCACCTGGAACGTCTCCGAGGCCTCGCCGAGCGGCATCGCCGTCGTCCGCAACGTGATCTACATGGCGTCCCTGCGCGGCGAACGCCTGTGGCGCATCCCCATCAACGGTGACACGGAGAGCGTCGGCACACCGAGTGCGTACTACGTGGGCACCTACGGCCGGCTGCGGACCGTGACCAAGGTGCCGGGCGCCGACCAGCTGTGGCTGTCCACCACCAACTGCGACAACAACGGAGGCGCCGCCGACGGATCGGACAAGATCTTCAAGGTGACGATCAGCTGACCTCCCGTCAACCAAGGCTCAGGTTCGGTAGAGGGCCTCGACCTCGTTGCCGTACGCCTTCTCGATCGCCTTCCGCTTCAGCTTCAACGACGGCGTGAGCAGGCCGTGTTCCTCGGTGAACGGCTGCGCAAGGATGCGGAAGGTACGGATGGACTCGGCCTGGGAGACGAGGGTGTTGGCGGCGACCACCGCCCGCCGCACCTCCGTCTCCAGGTCCGGGTCGCGCACCAGCTCGGCCGGGGTCATCCGCGGCTTCCCGCGCATCTGCAGCCAGTGCTCGACGGCCTCCTGGTCGAGGGTGACCAGGGCGGCGATGTAGGGCCGGTCGTTGCCGACGACGATGCACTGGTTGACCAGCGGATGCTCACGGACCCGCTCCTCCAGCACCCCGGGGGACACGCTCTTGCCGCCGGAGGTCACCAGGATCTCCTTCTTGCGGCCGGTGATGGTCAGATAGCCGTCCTCGTCGAGCGCACCGAGGTCGCCGGTGGCCAGCCAGCCGTCGTGCAGCGTCTCGTCGGTGGCCTTCGGGTTGTTCAGATAGCCCTGGAAAACGTTTCCGCCGTACAGCCAGATCTCCCCGTCGTCGGCGATGTGCACGGTCACGCCCGGGATGGCCTGCCCGACGGTGCCGTACCGGGTCCGCTCGGGCGGGTTGGCGGTCGCCGCGGCCGTCGACTCGGTCAGGCCGTAGCCCTCGTAGATCTGCACGCCCGCGCCCGCGAAGAACAGGCCCAGCCGGCGGTCCATCGCCGAGCCGCCGGACATCGCGTTGCGGATCCGGCCGCCCATCGCCGCGCGGACCTTGGAGTACACGACCTTGTCGAAGAACTGGTGCTGCATGCGCAATCCCGCCGACGGGCCGGGCCCGGTGCCCCACGCCTTGGCCTCCACGGCCTCCGCGTACTTCACCGCGATGTCGACGGCCTTCTCGAACGGCCCGGATCTGCCTTCCTTCTCCGCCTTCCGGCGGGCCGCGTTGAACACCTTCTCGAAGATGTACGGCACCGCGAGGATGAAGGTGGGCTTGAACGCCTGCAGGTCGGGCAGCAGGGCGGCGGCGTTCAGCTGCGGCTGGTGCCCGAAGCGGACCCGCCCGCGGATCGCGGCCACCTCCACCATCCGCCCGAAGACATGCGCGAGCGGCAGGAACAGCAGGGTGGAGGCCTCGTCGTCCTTCTTGGTGTGGAACACCGGCTGCCAGCGCTCGATCATCGTGTCCGCCTCGTACATGAAGTTGGCGTGCGAGAGGACACAGCCCTTGGGGCGGCCGGTGGTGCCCGAGGTGTAGATGATCGTGGCGACCGAATCCGGGGTGACCGCCTGACGGTGCCGGTGCACCAGCTCGTCGTCCAGGTGCGCCCCGGCGTCGTACAGCTCCTGAACACAGCCGGAGTCCAGCTGCCACAGCTGCCGCAGCTGCGGGAGGCGGTCGATGACGGTGGCGATGGTCATCGCGTGGTCCTCGTGCTCCACGATCGCCGCGGACACCTCGGCGTCGTACAGCATCCAGAAGCACTGCTCGGCCGAGGACGTCGGGTAGACCGGCACCACCTGGGCGCCGATCGACCACAGCGCGAAGTCGAACAGGGTCCACTCGTAGCGGGTGCGGGACATGATGGCGACGCGGTCGCCGAAGCGGATGCCGCGCGCGAGCAGGCCCTTGGCGAGGGCCAGGACCTCGTCGCGGAACTCGGCGGAGGTCACCTCGCGCCACTGCCCGGAGGCGTCCTTGCGGCCGAGGGCGACGTGCGTGGGGTCCGTCCGGGCATGCTCGAAGACCGCGTCGGCCAGACCGCCCACCGGCGGTGCCGATGTGAGCGGCGGGTTGGTGAACTCGCGCAATCCTCGCTCCCCGGTCCTCACTGCTTGGTCACGCCGTGATACGCGGCACAGCGCCGTGAAAGCTACCCCACGCCGTCACCGGGCGGGAGGGGGTCGGAAACCGAGCAAAGCTCACGTTTCACCCGGGCGGTGATCGGAAAATGCCCGCACATGGGGAAGGGCCGGACACAATACTGACGGGTCAGTAAGTTTCGGTGCCGTAATCTCCACCGAATCTGTACGCGGCGATTACGGCGCACACTGCACCGATCCTCGCATATCGGGCGTGGCCCGGCAGCGGCCCGGCCCGCAGAGATACGGCCGCGAGGGCGGCCCAGGAACAGCTCCCGGACCGCCCTCACCGCCGTACGTCGTGGTCAGTGGTGCGCCGCCACCGCCTTCTCCGCCTCCGCCCCGGACGCCGTGCGCCGCGCGGGCCGGTCCGCCCGCACCAGCAGCAGCACCAGCGCGCCCGCGACCGTGCCCGCGAGCCCCGCCACCACCAGCGCGCCGTTCAGGCCGGAGGCGTACGCGGCGCGCAAGGTGTGCTCCGGGAAGGAGCCGCGCAGCGCACCGGCTCCACCTCCGGCCAGCCCGTGGGCCGCGCCGGCCGGCAGCATGCCGGTCATCCGGGAGGTGAGCACGGTGCCGAGGACGGCCACGCCGAGCGCGTACCCGAGCTGCCGGACGGTGTTCACCGCGCCGCCCGCCATCCCGGCCCGCTCCGGCGGCACCGAGGCCAGCGCGGCCCCGGCGACCGTCGGGCCGACGAACCCGGTGCCGACGCCGACCAGCACGAACCCGGGCACCAGCACCGTCCAGGAGGCAGCCGCGTCCAGGACGGCCTGGCACAGGGTCCCGGTGCCGATCAGCAACAGACCGCCGCCGATGGTGAGCCGTGCCGGCACCCCGTGCAGCAGCCGGCCCACCAGCACGGCGACGAGCATCGCCGCGACCGTCATCGGCAGCAGGGTGAGCCCGCCGCGCACCGGCGACATGTCCAGCAGCGTCTGCATCCAGATCGACAGGTACGGCGTCACCCCGAACGCCGCCCCGTTGAACGCGAACGCCCCCAGCATCACCCCGACGAACGCGGGCCGCCGCAGCAGCGACAGGTCCAGAAGGGGATGCGCGGTGCGCCGCTCCACCACCACGAACACCACCAGCGCCAGCGCCGCGCACCCGAACGCCACGAGCGCCGCCGGCGCCGTCCAGCCGTCCTCGCCGGCCCGCACCACCGCGTACGTCGCACCGCCCCCGAAGCCGGCGAACGCGGCCATGCCCGCCCAGTCCACGCGCATCCCCCGCGGCCCCCGCGACTCCGGCACCGCCCGCAGGGTCAGCAACACCTCGACGACGCTGACGGGCAGGTTCACGAAGAAGATCCAGCGCCAGCCGGGCCCCTCGGTGAGCAGACCGCCCAGCACCGGGCCGACCGCCGCCGCGCCGCCGCTCACCGCGCCCCAGACGCCGAGCGCCGCCGACCGCTGCCTGCCCTGGTAGACCGAGCCCAGCAACGGCAGCGTCGTCGCGAACATCGCCGCCGCGCCCACCCCCTGCAGTGCCCGCGCGGCCACCAGCACGACCGGCCCCGTGGAGAGCCCGCACAGCAGCGAGGCCGCCGCGAACACCACCACGCCCGCCACGTGCACCCTGCGCCGCCCGAGAATGTCGGCGGCGGCCCCCGCCCCGAGCAGCAGCGCGGCCAGCGCGAGCGCGTACCCGTCCACCACCCACTGCAGGTCGCCCAGCGACGCGTGCAGCGAAGCGGCCATGTCCGGCAGCGCCACCACCACGATCGTCACGTCCAGCAGCAACATGAACGTGCCCAGGCACACGGCCGTGAGCGTCCCCCAGCTGCGCATGTCTCTTCCACTTCCCGTCAGTCCGTACGACAGCGTCCGATCTCTCCGTACGATGGCCCCGGCACGGCCGATCGAATGTGTGCGGCGTGCGCGTACGGTGGAATCCGACAGGAGAGCGCATGCTGGAGATGGAATCCGACAGGTTCGACCGGCTCGACCTGCAGCTGCTGTCCGCTCTGGAGGTCGACGCCCGGGCCTCCTTCAGCCGCATCGCGTCCGTGCTCGGTGTCTCCGACCAGACGATCGCGCGCCGCTACCGGCGCCTGTGCGCGCAAGGGGGCCTGCGGGTGGTCGCCATGCGGGACTCCTACCGGCTCGGCATGGACCAGTGGATGCTGCGGATCCGCTGCGCACCGGACAGCGCCGCGGCCATCGCCGAGGCCCTCGCCCGGCGCCCCGACACCTACTGGATCGGGCTCGCCTCGGGCGGCACCGAGGTGCTGTGCCTGACCCGGCCGCGCACCCCGGGCGACCACGACGAGCTGCTGCTGGGCAAGCTGCCGCGCACACCGAGCGTGGTCGAGATCCGTGCCCACCAGCTGCTGCACCGGTTCTACGGCGGTGACGAGGGCTGGCTCCGCAAGCTCGCCGTCCTCAGCGACGAGCAGATCGCCGCCCTGCGCCCCGCCGCCGACCCCGCCCCGGGCCCGCCCCGCATCGAGCCCGAGGACGAGCCCCTGCTGGCCGTCCTGGAACGCGACGGCCGGGCCTCCTACCCGGAACTGCAGCGCGCCACAGGCCGCTCGGAGTCCTCGGTCAAGCGCCGGCTGGCCGCGCTGCGCGCCTCCGGCGCGGTGTACATCGACGCCGAGTACCACACGGAGACACTCGGCCATCCCGTCGTCGCCGCGCTGTGGATCACCGCCTCGCCGGCCGCCCTGCACTCCGTCGGCGAGGCCCTGGCCGCGCACGCGGAGACCGCCTGGGTCTCCGCGACGGCCGGACCGTCCAACCTCGTCGTCACCGCGATCGCCCGCAGCACCGCCGGTCTCTACGCCTACCTCAGCGGCCCCCTCGGGCAGCTGGAGGGCGTGCAGCACGTGGAGACCACGCCGTTCCTGCGCCGGGTCAAGCAGCTGACGTACCCGGTGCCCCGCTGACGGGCCTCAACGCCCGGGTGACGCCCTCAGCCGCCCCGCCGGCGCAGCCGCTCCCCGCCCGCCAGGACGGCCGCGGCCAGCGCGTTCGCCGCCTCCTCCGCCGTGCCCCGGCGGCGGCCGTGGACGAGGACGAAGTCGACCTTGCCCAGGTCGGGCAGCCCGGCACGGTCCGGCAGGCGGAAGAGACCGGGCGGGATCAGGCGCCGGGAGTGGGCCATCACGCCGAGCCCGGCGCGGGCCGCCGCGATCAGTCCGTTGAGGCTGCCGCTGGTGCACACGATCCGCCAGGCGCGGCCCTCGCGCTCCAGCGCCTGAAGCGCGCGGGCCCGGGTGATGCCGGGCGGCGGATACACGATCAGCGGGACGGGCCGGTCCGCGTCCAGACGCAGCCGCTCGGCGCCGATCCACACCAGGTCGTCGCGCCAGACCAGTTCGCCCCCGGGATCCTCCGGGCGCCGCTTGGCCAGCACCAGGTCCAGCTTCCCGGCGGCCAGCTGCTCGTGCAGGGTGCCGGACAGCTCCACGGTCAGCTCCAGGTCGACCTCCGGATGGTCGTAGCGGAAGCCCTCCAGGATCTCCGGCAGCCGGGTGAGCACGAAGTCCTCGGACGCGCCGAACCGCAGCCGGCCGCG
The DNA here is from genome assembly GCF_006715785.1 of Streptomyces puniciscabiei. Classification (NCBI taxonomy): domain Bacteria; kingdom Bacillati; phylum Actinomycetota; class Actinomycetes; order Kitasatosporales; family Streptomycetaceae; genus Streptomyces; species Streptomyces puniciscabiei. Next base: position 245,800 of record NZ_VFNX01000001.1, on the reverse strand, counting down.
CACCCGGGTGCCGGTGAAGAACGCCGTGGCCTGCTCGTGGACCTGCAGGATCCGGCGGGCGAAGCCCAGCATCGCCTCGCCGTCCTCGGTCAGCTCCACCGAATGGGTGTCCCGGGTGAACAGCTGCCGCCCGGTCGCGTCCTCCAGCCGGCGCACGTGCTGGCTGACCGTGGACTGCCGCAGCCCCAGCCGGCGCGCGGCCTGCGTGAAGCTCAGCGTCTGCGACACGGCGAGGAAGGTGCGCAGCTGCGTGGGGTCGTACATACAAGGCAGCGTAGCCGCCTATCGGATATCGTGATGACAGTCAGAGTGGTATGCCGGATTCCCGATCGGCGGGCTGCGGAGGACGATGGAGGGGGGCCCTGCGGGCCCCGGACCGCAACGACACACCGCAAGACGACACCCACTGCAATCGGAGCACCGTGAAACGCCTGCGCTGGCCGAGTTGGATGCCGGTAGACCCGTACATCGTGCTGCTGATCGGCACGGTGGGCCTCGCGGCCCTGTTCCCGGCCCACGGCACCGCCGCCCACGTCGCCTCCGGCGCCTCCACGGCCGCGATCGCCTTCCTGTTCTTCCTCTACGGCGCCCGGCTCTCGACGCGGGAGGCGCTGGACGGGCTGCGCCACTGGCGGCTCCACGTCACCGTCCTGGTCTGCACGTTCGTCCTCTTCCCGGTGTTCGGGCTGGCGGCGCGCGCCCTGGTGCCGGTGCTGCTGACCCAGCTGCTCTACCAGGGACTGCTGTTCCTGACGCTCGTGCCGTCCACGATCCAGTCGTCCATCGCGTTCACCTCGATCGCCCGCGGAAACGTGCCCGCGGCGATCTGCGCGGGCTCCTTCTCCTCCCTCGTCGGCATCGTCGTCACCCCGCTGCTGGCGGCCGGACTGCTGGGCAACAGCGGCGGGGGGTTCTCCGCCGACTCACTGGTCAAGATCGTGCTCCAGCTGCTGGTGCCGTTCCTCGCCGGGCAGGTGCTGCGGCCGTGGATCGGCCGGTTCGTCGCCCGGCACAAGAAGGTCCTCGGGCTGGTCGACCGGGGCTCGATCCTGCTGGTCGTCTACACCGCCTTCAGCGAGGGCATGGTCCGGGGCATCTGGCACCAGGTCAGCCCGGCCAGGCTCGGCGGGCTGCTCGCCGTCGAGGCCGCCCTGCTCGCCGTGATGCTTCTGCTGACCTGGTACGGCGGCAAGGCGCTCGGCTTCGGCCGGGAGGACCGGATCGCCATCCAGTTCGCCGGGTCGAAGAAGTCCCTGGCCTCCGGGCTGCCCATGGCCAGTGTCCTGTTCGGCGCCCACGCCTCGCTCGCCGTGCTGCCGCTGATGCTGTTCCACCAGATGCAGCTGATGGTGTGCGCGGTCATCGCCAAGCGCCGGGCCCGGGACCCGCACCAGGCCCCGGGCGCCGGCGTCCGCGCGTCAGCCGCTCACCCGGTCCAGGGGCAGCCACAGGACCGTGTCCTTCGGTGACCTGAGCGCCTTGGGGTCCGCCAGCTCCGCGTCGGTCAGGGCCCGGTCCCAGACGTGCACCTCGTCGATGGCGCCGGTGAAGAAGGCCCGGCTGTCCATGCGCTGACCGATGTGCACGCCGAAGGGGGAGTTACGGCTCACCGATCCCGGTATGTCGGCGACGGAGGTCTCCGTGCCGTCGACGGACAGCGACAGCCGCCCTCCGCCCCGGCGCAGCACCAGGTGATGCCACTGGCCGTCGTTGTACGCGGTGCCCGTGCGCACAGAGGTGGTCTGCGGCGCGATCGCCCCGTCCCGTACGGTGATCAGCCCCTGTATGCGGTTGTTCGCCGGCTCCCCGCGCACCCACACCTGCGGCTGGGTGGTGCCGACCCCGCCCATCCACAGCAGCGGCTGCTCGCCGGCCGTGGCCGTGTACCGGAACCACAGGGACGCCGTGAAGTCCTTCGTCCCCAGGGGCAGCCCCGTGCGGAAGGGCAGGCGTACGGCGTCGTCGGTGCCGTCGAACTCCAGCGCGCCGCCGAAGACCCCGTCCGTCTCCCGTGCGCCGCCGAGCACGGTGGCCGGGCGGGCGTGCGGGGCGAGGTCGGCGGTGACCGGGTCGGGGCCGCGACGCGGGGCGAGCCAGTCCTCGGTGAAGCGGGCGAAGCGGATCTCGTCGCGCGCGTCCACCGCGCCGCCCTCGTAGATCAGGCCGACCGTGTCCGCGTCGGCACGCACCAGGTCGGAGTAGCCGGACCAGTCCTTGGTCACGACGGTGCCGCGGTCCACGCTGTCCCAGGTGCGGCCGCCGTCGTAGGAGGAGCGGATCATCATCGTGCGCCGCCGGTCGGGGTCGCCGGGGCAGGCCAGCAGGACGCGGTCGCCGAGGCGCAGCAGCGAGCCCTGCACCTGCGGGGCGTACAGGTCGGGCAGGTCGTGGAAGGGCGCGGTGAAGCTGCCGCCGCCGTCGCGGCTGACGGCCTGGGTGCGGTGGCCGAGGTCGGTGCCGTCCTGCTCCCGGGCGCTGACCAGGATCGAGCCGTCACCGCGCTCGGCCAGGGCCAGTTCGGAGGGCTTCTGCCGGAAGGTGCCGTCGTCGGCGATGGGCCAGGTGTCGGTGGCGCCGATCCGCCAGTGGCCGCCGTGGTCGTCGCTCACGATCAGCGCCGCGTGGTTGGCGGTCACCCGGCTGCCGTCCCAGGTCTCGGTGTTGACGCCGAAGACCAGCCGGCCCGCGTACCGGCCCTTGGTGAGCTGGATGCCGTGCACCGGCCCGGTGGCGTACCAGGAGTTCCAGTCGGCGGGCAGGATCTCCGGGCTCAGATCGCGCGGCACGGACCAGGTCCGGCCGTCGTCGTCGCTGTACTGCAGGTGCGGGGTGCGGTCGCAGGGGACCGAGCAACTGGCGCTGTCGGTACGGCCGGTGTTGTAGGTCTCCGCGAGCCAGATCCGGCCCGTTGCGCGGTCCACGATCGGCGCCGGGTTGCCGTGGGTGTCGCCGGCGCCCTCGTTGACCACCTGCAGCGGGCCCCAGGTGCGGCCTCCGTCGGTGGAGCGCTTGAGCACGATGTCGATGTCGGCGGCGTCCCCGCAGTTGAGGACCCGGCCCTCGGCGAACGCCAGCAGGGTGCCGTCGTTCGACCGCTGGATCGCCGGTATGCGGAAGCAGGCGTAGCCGGGGTCCTGGGAGGCCTTGAACAGGACCTGCTGCTCGAATTCGGGCTCGGCGGCGGGGGATTGGGCGTGTGCCGGGTGGGGGATTGCGAGCGGCACCAGCAGCAGTGCCGCCGTGGTGAGGGCGGTGACGAGTACGGCTCTGAGCCGGGCGCGTAGACCTGACGGCATGGCGGGACCTTGCCCTTCGTCGGCCGGACATCTGGACATCCGGACATCCCACGTCCAACGTGCGCACCGTCGACGGTAGTTGGGGCCGGGACGCCTCACAAGAAGCGTGCAGCACACTCGGCGCGCGAAAGCGCTACGGGCGCAGCACCACCTTGCCGAGGTTGGCCCGCCGCTCGATCACCTCGTGCGCCTTCGCCGCGTCCTCCAGGGCGAACTCGGCGTGTACCGCCGGACTGAGGGTGCCCTCGGCGAACAGGCGCCACAGCTCCTGGCGCCACTGCTCGTACAGCTCCGGCCGGCCGCGGGCGATCAGGGCCATCTGGAAGCCGATCACCGACTTGGCGCCCACCAGCAGGTCGTACGCCTGGACGGTGCCGCCGCCGGAGCTGTAGGCGACCAGGCGGCCGTGCGGGGCCAGGGCGGCGAGGGCGGGAGTGAGCAGGTCACCGCCGACGGCATCCAGTACACAGTCGACAGGATCTCCCCAGCTGTCGTCGCCATACCGAATACAGTCGTCCGCGCCCAGCGAGCGGACGAACTCCGCCTTCCCCGGGTCGGACACGGCTCCCACCACCCGCCGCGCACCCCGCGCCCGCGCCAGCTGCACGGCCAGGTGCCCGACCCCGCTCGCCGCCGCCGTGACGAGCACCGCCTCGCCCGGCACCGGGTGCGCCGCCTCCAGCGCCCCGAACGCCACCAGGCCGCTGCGCACCAGCGCGACCGCGTCCACGGCATCGGCGCCGTCCGGTATCGGGGAGGCCATGGTCTCGTGCAGCAGGGCGAAGTCGGCGTACCCGTGTCCGAAGCACAGCCGGTCACCCTCCCGCCCGGCCGGAAGCGGGTCACACCCTCGCCCACCGCCACCACCTCGCCGGCGATCTCACCGCCGAGCGCGATCGGCTCGGCGGCCTCGGTGACCTTGCGGACCACGGGCAGGGTGACCCCGACCGCCGCGCAGCGCACCAGCAGCTCCCCGGGGCCGGGCTCGGGGACCGGCGCCTCCTCCAGGAACAGCGGGCCGCCGGTGGATTCATAACGGACGCGACGCATCGCACACACCTCCAGGGCCGGGCGGACCCGGCGCATCGATCGTCGGGAGCACCTACGAATTCATTGGGAGCACCAACGATACCGAAGATTCGTTGGGAGCTCCAACGGTTTCTCGGATAGGCTGCCGGCATGGCCGAAGCACCCCTGCCCGCGATCCGCTCCCTGCCCAGCTGGCTCCTCGGCCGGGCCGCCGCCCGGGGCCGTTCCCTGGTCGCCGGCGCGCTCGCGGCGGAGGGTCAGAAGATGTGGCACCACGTGGTCCTCTCCGCCGTCCGCGACCTCCAGCCCGTGGCCCAGGCCGACCTCGGCCGCAGTGTGGGCCTGGACCCCAAGGACCTGGTCGGCGTGCTCAACGACCTGCAGTCCGCCGGACACGTCCTGCGCGCCCCCGACCCCGGGGACCGGCGCAAGAACGCCGTGTCCCTCACCGAGGACGGCGCCCGCCTCCTCGCGCGCTGCGAGAAGGCGGCCCGCGAGGCCAACGACGAGCTGCTCGCCCCGCTGTCCGCCGCCGAACGCGAGCAGTTCATGGGCCTGTTGATCCGGATTTCCGGCACGGACGGCTGACGGCGGCTAACGTTCCGTCATGACCGCAGCTCCCGTCCTCGACCCGCAGCGCACCGCCCTGGTCCTCGTCGACCTGATGGAACGCATCGTCGCGCTGCCCCTGGAACCCCGCAAAGGCACCGAAGTGCTCACCGCCGCCGAAGAGTTGGCCGGTGCCTTCCGCGCCGCCGGGGCGCCCGTCGTCCTCGTCCGGGTCGAACGCCCCTCGGTCGCCGAACAGCCGCCCGGCAGCGGGCTCGTGCCCGGCCTGGCCCGGCCCGGCGACCTGGAGGTGGTCAAGCGCACCGTCGGCGCCTTCCAGGGCACCGGCCTGGACGAGCGGCTCCGCGAACGCGGCGTCACCACCTTGGTGTTCGGGGGCATCGCCACCAACCTCGGCGTCGAGTCCACCGCACGCGCCGCCGCCGACCTCGGCTACGGCCTGGTCTTCGCCGAGGACGCCATGGCCGCCTTCACCGCCGCCGAGCACGAGGCGTCCGTCCGGCTGGACTTCCCGAGGCTGGGCACGGTGACGAGGTCGTCCGACGTGACCTTCACCTGACACCGCCCAGCACACCCGGGCCCCCCGGCCGACGGCAAGAGCCCACCAAGGACGGCTGTCCCGACGCGCCGGCCGCGAAGAGAGCCGCAGGGGGCGCGCCGGTGTCGAGGGGCCCGAACGCGCGCAGGCGCGAAGCGCCGAGCACGATCGGGCCCCACGACACCGGCTGAGGCGCCCCCGGAGGCGAACGAAGCAAAAAAAGGGGGAGGCACCTCAGCCCTGGGCGGCCGCCTCGTGCAGGGCGATGCGGTCCTCGCCCGCGTACACGTTCATCGAGCTGCCCCGAAGGAAACCCACCAGCGTCAGACCCGCCTCGGCGGCCAGGTCCACCGCCAGCGACGACGGCGCCGACACGGCCGCCAGCACCGGGATCCCGGCCATCACCGCCTTCTGCGCCAGCTCGAACGAGGCCCGCCCGGACACCAGCAGAATCGCCCGCGACAGCGGCAGGTCGCCGTTCCGCAGTGCCCGCCCGACCAGTTTGTCGACCGCGTTGTGCCGGCCCACGTCCTCCCGTACGTCCAGCAGCTCGCCGCCCTCGCTGAACAGCGCCGCCGCGTGCAGGCCCCCGGTCCGGTCGAACACCCGCTGGGCCGCCCGCAGCCGGTCGGGGAGGCTCGCCAGCAGCTCGGGGGTGATCCGGACCGGGGGAGTGTCGGCGATCGGGAAACGCGCGGTCGTGCGCACGGCGTTCAGGCTGGCCTTGCCGCACAGGCCGCACGAGGAGGAGGTGTAGACGTTCCGTTCCAGGGTGAAGTCCGGCAGGGCGACCCCCGGCGCGGTCTTCACGTCGACCACGTTGTACGTGTTGGAGCCGTCCGCCGTCGCTCCCGCGCAGTAGACGATGTTGCGCAGATCGTCCGTGGAGGCCAGGACGCCCTCGCTCACCAGGAACCCCGCCGCCAGCGCGAAGTCGTCGCCCGGGGTGCGCATGGTGATCGCGAGCGGCTTGCCGTTCAGCCGGATCTCCAGGGGTTCCTCGGCGACGAGTGTGTCCGGCCGGGTGGAGAGCGCCCCGTCCCGGATGCGGAGGACCTTGCGTCGTTCCGTGACTCGTCCCATGTCCTGATCAGCCCCGGTTCTGTACGTGCTGGTAGCCGAAACGGCCCTTGATGCAGAGATTGCCGTGGGTCACCGGGTTGTCGTGCGGCGAGGTGACCTTCACGATCTCATTGTCCTGCACATGGAGCGTGAGGGTGCAGCCCACTCCGCAGTACGCGCACACCGTGGACGTCCGCGTCTGCCGGGACTCGTCCCAGGTGCCCGCGGCCCGCATGTCGAACTCCGTCCTCGGCACGAGCGCCCCGGTCGGGCACACCTCCACGCAGTTCCCGCAGTACACGCACGCCGAGTCGGTGAGGGGGGCGTCGTGCTCGACGGCGATCCGCGCGTCGAAACCGCGCCCGGCGACCGAGATGGCGAAGGTGTTCTGCCACTGGTCACCGCAGGCGTCGACGCACTTGTAGCACAGGATGCACTTGCCGTAGTCCCGCACGTACAGCTCGTTGTCGATCCTCGGTTCCTCGTTCAGCCGGGCCGCGTCGGGGCCGAAACGGTCCGGCTTCGCGTCGTACTCCTTGATCCACTCGGCCGCCCCCGGTGTGGTCGACAGGTCGACCGACGAGGCCAGCAGCTCCAGGACGATCTTCCGGCTGTGCCGGGCGCGCTCGGTGCCGGTGCGGACCTCCATCCCCGGCTCCGCCCTGCGCGAGCAGGCCGGCACCAGCGTCCGCGAGCCCTCGACCTCCACTACACACCCGGCAGGCGTTCTTCGGCCGCAGCGTGTCTCCCTGGCACAGCGTCGGGATGTCCTTGCCCGCCGCCCGGCAGGCGTCCAGTACCGTCGAGCCCTCCGGCACCCGGACCGGCTCACCGTCGAGGCTGAACTCCAGCATCCGGCGCGGGATCCCCAGCGGTGTGACGGTCATGCGTACGCCCCCAGACGGTCGATGGCGGATTCCACGGCGTTCCAGGCGGTCTGCCCCAGACCGCAGATCGAGGCGTCCCGCATCGCCCGGCCGACCTCCCGCAGCAGCGCGATGTCATCGGCTGCGGCCGCGCCGGTGCGCTCGGCGATCCGGCGCAGCGCCTCCTCCTGCCGCACGGTCCCGACCCGGCACGGCACGCACTGCCCGCAGGACTCCTCCCGGAAGAACCCGGCGATCCGCAGCAGCAGCCGGGGCAGCGGCACGCGGTCGTCGAAGGCCATCACCACACCCGAGCCGAGCGTGGTGCCCGCCTGCCGGGTGCCCTCGAAGGTCAGCGGGATGTCCAGCTCGTCCGGCCGTACGAAGGAGCCCGCCGCGCCGCCGAGCAGCACCGCCCGCAACCCCTCCCGGGCCCCGGCCAGGTGGAGCAGCTCGCCGAGTGTGGCCCCGAAGGGGAGTTCGTAGACGCCGGGGCGCGCCACGCTCCCGGACACGCAGTACAGCTTCGGCCCGGTCGACCCCTCGGTGCCGATCGCCGCGTACGCCGGGGCGCTGAGCGTCAGGACCGGCAGGACGATGACCAGTGTCTCCACGTTGTTCTCGACGGTGGGCCTGCCGAACAGGCCCTTCTCCACCGGGAACGGCGGCTTGGAGCGCGGCTCGCCCCGGTAGCCCTCGATGGAGTTGAACAGGGCTGTCTCCTCCCCGCAGATGTACGCCCCCGCGCCCCGCCGGATCTCGATGTCGAAGGCGTAGCCCTGACCGAGCACGTCGTCCCCGAGAAAGCCACGCGCGCGTGCCTGCGCGATCGCGTGCTCCAGGCGGCGCAGGGCGCGCGGGTACTCCCCGCGCACGTACAGGTATCCCTTGTGGGCGCCGGTCGCGTACGCCGCGATGGTCATCGCCTCGACCAGCGCGTACGGGTCGCCCTCCATGAGCACGCGGTCCTTGAAGGTGCCCGGCTCGGATTCGTCGGCGTTGCACACCAGGTAGTGCGGATGGTCGGGCTGGGACGCCGTGGCCTGCCACTTGCGGCCGGTGGGGAAGGCCGCGCCGCCACGCCCGACCAGGCCGGAGTCGGTGACCTCGCGGATCACTCCGGCGGGCCCGAGCGCGAAGGCCCGGCGCAGCGCGGTGTAGCCGCCGTGCGCACGGTAGTCGTCCAGGGAGGCCGGGTCGACGACACCCACCCGCCGCAGCAGGAGGAGGCCCTCCTGCCCGGCCTGGGGCACGGCCGTCGCCGCCGGTGGCTCCTCGGGCGCCGAGTCGGGCGAGTGGGCCGCGCGTACGGCTTCGGCCATGGTCGCGGGCGCCGCCACCGCCGTACGCACCGGATCGCCCGCCCTGACGGCGAGCGTGGCCGGGGCGCGCTCGCACAGGCCCAGGCAGGGGCCGCGCTCGACGCCCACCCCGCTGCCGAGCCGTTTCTCCAGGCCGGCGCGCAGCTCGCCCGCTCCGGCCGCCGTACAGGCCAGGTCGGTGCACACGTGCAGCACGGTCGCCCGGCGGGGCTTCAGGGAGAACATGGCGTAGAAGGTGGCGACCCCGTAGGCCTCGGCCGGCGGCACGGTCAGCCGGCGGCAGAGATAGCCGAGGCCGCCCTCGCTGATCCAGCCGACCCGGTCATTGAGGGCGTGCAGCCCCGGCAGCACCAGATCGCGCCGGTCCCGGGCGGCTCGGCCGCCGCGCGCCCACCGAAGGTCGGCGTCGCTGCGGTCGGCGCCCTCCCAGGAGGACCCGGGCGGGCCCAGCAGGGCGTCCACGGCGGCCCGTTCCTCGTCCGTCGGCTTGCCGTCGCCGAAGTGCAGGTCCACTCACGTCACCTCGCGTACGTCGCTGCGGGCAGCTTCTCGACGCGGATCGCCGACGCCTTGAACTCCGCCGTCCCCGCGATCGGGCAATTGGCCTCGATCGTCAGCCGGTTGGTGTCCACCTCGTCGGGAAAGTGCATGGTCATGAAGGCCAGGCCGGGCCGCAGCGCGGTGTCGATCCACACCGGCGCCACCACCGATCCGCGCCGCGAGGTGATCCGCACCTCCTCGCCGACCACGACCCCGTGGCGCTCGGCGTCCTCCGGGCACAGTTCGACGTACTCGCCGCGGCGCAGCGGGGAGGCGAAACCGCCGCTCTGTACACCGGTGTTGTACGAGTCCAGGCGCCGGCCCGTGGTCAGCCGGATCGGGTACTCCTCGTCGGTGAGGTCCACCGGTGGATCGTGCGGCACCAGGCCGAACGGCGCCCGCGGACCCCGTCTTTCGGGATCGGCCTCCCACAACCGGCCGTGCAGATACGTCGGTTCGAGCCGGTCGGTGCTGGGGCAGGGCCACTGGATGCCCTGGTGCTCCTCCAGCCGCTCGTACGTCATGCCGTAGTGGTCCGGGGACACCGAGCGCAGCTCGTTCCAGACCGCCTCGGCGTCGGCGTACTTCCAGTCATGGCCGAGCCGCGCCGCCAGCGCGCAGATGATGTCGATGTCCTCGCGTGCCTCGCCGGGCGGAGCGACGGCACGCCGGACGCGCTGCACCCGGCGCTCGCTGTTGGTGGTCGTGCCCTCCGTCTCGGCCCACCCGGCGGTCGCCGGCAGCACGACGTCCGCGAGCTCGGCCGTCCTGGTGAGGAAGATGTCCTGCACGACGAGGAAGTCCAGCGCCCTCAAACGTCGTACGGCCTGCTCGTCGGCCTCCGACTGCGCCGGATTCTCCCCGATGCAGTACACCGCCCGAAGACTGCCCTCCTCCATCGCCTCGAACATCTCCGTCAGGTTCAGCCCGTGGTGCGGCTGTATGACGGTGTCCCACGCCGACTCGAACTTCAGCCGGACGTCCGGGTCGAGGATGTCCTGGAAGCCGGGCAGCCGGTTGGGGATCGCGCCCATGTCGCCGCCGCCCTGCACGTTGTTCTGCCCGCGCAGCGGCTGCAGCCCGGAGCCGTAGCGGCCGACGTGGCCGGTGAGCAGGGCCAGGTTGATCAGCGCCCGGACGTTGTCGGTGCCGTTGTGGTGCTCGGTGATGCCGAGCGTCCAGCACAGCTGGGCCCGCTCGGCGCGGGCGTACGCGTGTGCCAGCTCCCGTATCGTGCGGGCCGGTACGCCGGTCACCTTCTCCGCGAGGGACGGCGTCCACGGCTCGACCAGCGCGCGGTACTCCTCGAAGCCGCTGGTCGCCCGCTCGACGAATGCCTCGTTGACCAGCCCCGCCCGGATGATCTCGCGGCCGATCGCGTGCGCCATCGGGATGTCGGTGCCCACGTTCAGACCGAGCCAGCTCTCCGCCCACTCGGCGGTGGACGTGCGCCGCGGGTCGACCGCGTACATCCGGGCGCCGTTCCTGATGCCCTTCAGCACGTGCTGGAAGAAGATCGGGTGCGCGAAACGGGCGTTGGACCCCCACATCACGATGACGTCGGTGCGTTCGATCTCCTCGTACGACGACGTGCCGCCGCCGGAGCCGAACGCCGCCGACAGGCCCGCGACGCTCGGCGCGTGACAGGTCCGGTTGCAGGAGTCGACGTTGTGGGTGCCCATGACGACCCGGGCGAACTTCTGCGCCACGTAGTTCATCTCGTTGGTGGCGCGGGCGCAGGAGAACATTCCGAACGCGCCCCGGTTGCGTTCCAGGCCCCGGGCCGCCCGGTCCAGCGCCTCCTGCCAGCTCGCCCGCCGGAACGGTTCCTCGCGGCTGTCCCGGACCAGCGGGCGGGTCAGCCGGGTGTAGGTCCTCGGTTGCCGTTTCCTCATGCGGCGCTCCTCAGCGCGAGCAGGTCCGAGATGGCGTGCACGGTGCGCAGCGTGGGCACCTCGACGCCGGTGATCTCCGCGAGTTCGACGACGGCCGCGAGCAGCACGTCCAGTTCCAGCGGCTTGCCGCGCTCCAGGTCCTGCAGGGTGGAGGTGCGGTGGTCGCCGACGCGCTCCGCGCCCGCGAGCCGGCGTTCGACGGAGACGCCGGCCCTGCAGCCGAGGGCCTCGGCGACCGCGAGCGTCTCGCGCATCATCGTCTCGATGACCCGGCGGGTGCCCCCGTGCAGGCACATCTGCCGCATGGTGGCGCGGGCGAGCGCGCTGATCGGGTTGAAGGAGATGTTCCCGAGCAGCTTGACCCAGATGTCCCCGCGCAGGTCCCGCTCCACCGGGCACTTCAGCCCGCCGGTCCGCATGGCCTCGCTGAAGTCCAGGCAGCGCGCCGACAGACTGCGGTCCGGCTCGCCGACGGAGAACCGGGTGCCCTCCAAGTGCCGTACGACGCCGGGGGACCGGCGTTCCGTCGCGGCGTAGACGACACAGCCGACGGCCCGCTCGGGGGCGAGGACGCGGCTGACGGCGCCCCCCGGGTCGACGCTCTCGAGGCGGTGGCCGTCGTACGGGCCGCCGTGCCGGTGGAAGTACCACCAGGGGATTCCGTTCTGCGCGGCCACCACCGCGGTGCGCTCGTGCAGCAGCGGAGCGATCAGCGGCCCGCACGCCGCGTACGCGTTGGCCTTCAGGCCGAGGAAGACGTAGTCCGCCGGGCCGACCTCGCCGGGGTCGTCGGTGGCGTGGGGGTGCGCGGTGAAGTCGCCGCGCGGGCTGAGCACACGTACTCCGTGCTGCCTCATGGCCGCCAGATGCGGTCCACGGGCGATGAGATGCACATCGGCGCCGGCGCGGTGCAGCGCGGCACCGACGTAGGCGCCGATGGCGCCGGCGCCGAGAACTGCCACTTTCACGGGAGCACTCCGTTCGGTTTGAGGGATACCGCGGAGGTGTCGGGGGAGAGGGGCCGACGCGAGCCGCTCGTCGGCTGAACGTCGGCCGACCGTCGTCGGATTCGTCGGATGTCGCGCGAATGCTGTCGACGAAATATTGTCTACAGTATGGAGTTACCTCCGACAAGGGTCCGCGCGGCGACCGTTGAACGCCTCCCGGATACCGTTCACCGCATACGGTCGACCGCAGCCTTCTCAACTCCCGCCCCCCGCCCTACCGTTCGCGGGCATGAGCAGCCCCCCTCTCGCACCCCCGGGCTGGAGCCGCTGGCTCGTCCCGCCCGCCGCCCTCTCCGTCCATCTCTCCATCGGGCAGGCCTACGCCTGGAGCGTCTTCAAACCGCCGCTGGAATCCGCGCTCCACCTCGACGGCACCCAGAGCGCGTTGCCCTTCCAGCTCGCGATCGTGATGCTCGGCCTGTCCGCCGCGTTCGGCGGCACCCTCGTCGAACGCAACGGGCCCCGCTGGGCCATGACCGTGGCCCTCGTCTGCTTCTCCTCCGGCTTCCTGATCTCCGCGCTCGGCGCCCGGACGAGCCAGTACTGGCTGATCGTCCTCGGCTACGGCTTCGTCGGCGGGATCGGCCTCGGCATCGGCTACATCTCGCCCGTCTCCACGCTGATCAAGTGGTTCCCGGACCGGCCCGGCATGGCCACCGGCATCGCCATCATGGGCTTCGGCGGCGGCGCGCTGATCGCCTCGCCCTGGTCGGCGCAGATGCTGTCCTCCTTCGGCACCGGCCACTCCGGGATCGCCCTCGCGTTCCTGGTGCACGGGCTGTCGTACGCCGTGTTCATGACGCTCGGCGTGCTCCTCGTGCGCGTGCCGCGCGCGGACACCCCCGGCGCGAGCGCGAGCGCGAGCGGGCCGCGTGCCGTCGACGGCGTGCAGGTGTCCGCCCGCAGCGCGGTGCGCACGCCGCAGTTCTGGCTGCTGTGGGTCGTGCTGTGCACGAACGTGACCGCCGGCATCGGCATCCTGGAGAAGGCCGCCCCGATGATCACGGACTTCTTCGCCGACAGCTCCGCCCCGGTGTCGGCCTCCGCGGCCGCCGGTTTCGTCGCGCTGCTGTCGGCGGCCAACATGGCCGGCCGGATCGGCTGGTCGTCCGCCTCCGACCGGATCGGCCGCAAGAACATCTACCGCTGCTACCTCGGCGTCGGCGCGCTGATGTACCTGCTCATCGCGCTGTTCGGGGACTCGGCGAAGCCGCTGTTCGTACTGTGCGCCCTGGTGATCCTCTCCTTCTACGGCGGCGGTTTCGCGACGGTCCCCGCCTATCTGAAGGACCTGTTCGGCACCTACCAGGTCGGTGCCATCCACGGCCGGCTGCTCACGGCCTGGTCCACCGCGGGCGTCCTCGGGCCGCTGATCGTCAACTGGATCGCGGACCGGCAGAAGGAGGCCGGGAAGCACGGCCCGTCCCTGTACGGGCTGTCCTTCGGCATCATGATCGGCCTCCTCGTCGTCGGCTTCGTCGCCAACGAACTCGTCCGTCCCGTCCACGCCCGCCACCACATCCCCGCCCAGAGGGAGGCCGCAGATGCCCAGCGACAGCAGCCCGCCTAGCCGACGGGGCCTGATCACCCTCGCCTGGCTGTGGGTGGGGGCGCCCCTCGCCTACGGGGTGTACGAACTCGTGCAGAAGGCGACGCAGCTGTTCACCGGGTGACTGCTCGGGCGTCCGAGGGTCTGAGGGAAGCCGACAACTGGGACGCCCGATTCCTGTGGCTTCACCTGCCCTCGTACCCGTGGGTCACTGATCAGACTGGTGGATCCCGCTACCCACGGCCACGAGGGGACTCCCGCCATGAACGGCTCGCGCATCGCCGCCATCGGTCACTACCAGCCCGCCCGGGTGCTCACCAACGAGGACCTGGCCGGGCTGGTCGACACGAGCGACGAGTGGATCCGCAGCCGGGTCGGCATCCGCACCCGGCACATCGCCGGACCCGACGAGCCGGTGGACGAGCTGGCCGCGCACGCCGCCGCCAAGGCCCTCGCCGCCGCCGGCACGGCCCCCGGCGACATCGACCTGGTCCTGGTCGCCACCTCCACGGCGATCGACCGTTCCCCCAACACCGCCGCCCGGGTCGCGGCCCGACTGGGCATCCCGCAGCCCGCCGCGATGGACGTCAACGTGGTGTGCGCGGGGTTCACCCACGCGCTGGCCACCGCGGACCACACCGTCCGGGCCGGTGCCGCCTCCCGCGCGCTGGTCATCGGCGCCGACAAGATGTCCGACGTCACCGACTGGAGCGACCGCACCACCTGTGTCCTGGTCGGCGACGGCGCCGGGGCCGCCGTCGTCGAGGCCTGCCCGCCGGGCCAGGAGCCGGGGATCGGGCCGGTGCTGTGGGGATCGGTGCCCGAGATGGGGCACGCCGTGCGGATCGAGGGCACCCCGCCGCGGTTCGCGCAGGAGGGGCAGAGCGTCTACCGCTGGGCCACCACCCAGCTGCCGGCCATCGCCCGCAGTGCCTGCGAACGGGCCGGTGTGGCCCCCGAGGAGCTCGCCGGGGTCGTCCTGCACCAGGCCAACCTGCGGATCATCGAACCGCTGGCCGAGAAGCTCGGCGCCGTCAACGCCGTGGTCGCCCGCGATGTCACCGAATCCGGCAACACCTCGGCCGCCAGCATCCCGCTCGCCTTCTCCAAGCTGATCGAGCAGGGGCGGCTCCGGGCCGGCGACCCCGTGCTGCTGTTCGGCTTCGGCGGCAACCTGTCGTACGCCGGGCAGGTCGTACGCTGCCCGTGAGGGGTGCGGCGAACGGTGAAGCGGGCGCGAACAGGCCTGGATTTGGTGCACCGTAGACTGTAGACAAAAGACAATCGATACTGGCGTCCAGCGCCCACGCGCGAGAACTGCCCAGGAGGGGACCGTGATGTTGTCGACCGGACTGCCGCACGGGGCGGTGCCCAAGCTGGAGCGCCCCGGACCCCTGCGCGACCGTGTCTACGAGGCACTGCTGGAGCTCATCACCACCCGCGCGCTGCAGCCCGGCCAGCATCTGGTCGAGAGCGAGCTCGCCGGACACCTCGGCGTCTCCCGGCAGCCGGTGCGCGAGGCACTGCAGCGGCTCAACACCGAGGGCTGGGTCGATCTGCGACCCGCGCAGGGCGCGTTCGTGCACGAGCCGACCGAGGAGGAGGCCGACCAGCTGCTCACGGTCCGCACCCTGCTGGAGGCGGAGGCGGCCCGGCTCGCCGCCATCGACTCCACCGCCGAGAAGGTCGGTGCACTGGTGGAACTGTGTGCCGAGGGGGAGAAGGCCGTCGCCGCCGACGACGTGGACCGCGCCGTCGCCCTCAACGCCGCCTTCCACGCCAAGGTCATGGAACTGGCGGGCAACGCGGTCCTCGCCGAGCTCGCCGCCCAGGTCGACCGCCGGGTCCGCTGGTACTACACCCCGGTGGCCCGGCAGCGCGGACGGCAGTCGTGGATCGAGCACCGGGAACTGATCGCCGCGATCGCCGATCGCGACGACGAGCAGGCTGCCTACCTGATGCGGATCCACACCGAGCACACCCGCCGCTCCTACCACGAGCGCAACGGATCCTGATCACACGGGCTCGTCCACTCCGGCGACGGCCGGCCGGACCGCCGCGCAGGACCGGGCCTCCACGGCCAGCATGCCCACCAACACGGCAACCAGCAGCAGCAGTTCGCCGTAGACCGGCATGCGGACGCCGACCGCGGCGGTGGCCGGGGCGACGGCGGCGCCGGCCGCCCGGAAGCGGACCGGCCGCAGCCGCAGGGCCGCACGGAAGCCCACGTCGCCCGCGAGAAACAGGGCCACCCCGCCCGCGAGCGCCAACGCCGGTCCCGGCTGCGGGTGTTCGGTCAGATGGCCGAGGGTTTTCTTGATGCCGGCGGCGAGGTAGGCGATGCCGAGCAGCATCGGCAGGAAGGCGTAGTAGTAGGCGTTCATCGCGAGCCGCCAGCGGGCCGGGGCGGGCGTCGCCCGGAACGCGGCCTCGGCCGCCTCCTCGTCCCGCACGAAGTACGTCCACCACAGCGCGACCGACAGGGCCAGCGCGAGGAATGCGCCGCAGAACAGTCCGGGGGTGAGCGGAAGATCACCGATGCCGACACCGATGGAGATCACGGACTCGCCGAAGGCGATGATCAGCAGCAGCCCGTGCCGCTCCACGAAGTGCGCCGGGTCCAGGGCGCCCAGTTGCACCCGCAGCGCCGCCGCGCTGCGTCCGTCCTTACGGCCGGGACCGTGCTCGGCCACGAGCGGCGTCACGAACTGCAGGGCGATCGCCAGCAGCCAGAGCCCGTCCGTGGCAAGCCCGTGGACGAGCCCGGCGCCGGTCACCGACAGGGCCGCCAGCGCGTTGGTGACGCCGTACCAGATGGAGTCCCAGCCGTGGCTTCGGGTGTACAGGGCGGTGTGCACGACCACCACGAGCAGGAACCCGAGGCCGAAGACCACGCCGGTGTCGTCGAAGACCCGGGGGATCGCGAGCGCGCACACCAGGAACGCGGCCATGCCGAGCATGAGCAGCAACCGCCGGGACGGCCGGTCGGGCGGCACCTGGTTCGTGAGGTAGGCGTAGGCGCCGTACATCCAGAACAGGACGACGAGGATCAGTGCGACCCGGCCTGCCGTGGCGAACGACAGGTCGTGCGCGAGCAGCACGGTCAGCTGGGTGAGCGTGAAGACGAAGACCAGGTCGAAGAAGAGCTCCAGGGTGGTGACCCGGCGCCCCGTCTCCTCGGCCGCCGCCTCCAACGGCGTGCTGTGCATGCGGTGTTCCCCCTCCGGCGATCGCTGTGCAGATCGTAGAGGGGGAACCTCCGGCAGACATGCCCAGGACGTCGGCCGCATGCCCGCCGCCGGTCTCAGGTGGTCGGCTGCGTGCTCGCCGCCGGTCTCAGGTGGTCGGCTGCGTGCTCGCCGCCGGTCTCAGGCGGTCGGCCGCGTGCTCGCCGCCGGTCTCTGTGGCAGGTGCTGGTCCGCGAGGACGCCCTGCTGGTCGAGGTCAACCCGCTGGTGCGCACCCCCCAGGGGCGGATCCTCGCTGTGGACGGCAAGGTCACCCTGGACGACAACGCCCGCTACTGGCAGGCGCGTTGGGGTGTGCGGGACGAGGAGTGCCAGGACCCCCTGGAGGCGGCCGCCGCCGAACGCGGCCTCACCTACGTCAGGCTCGACGGCGAGGTGGGGGTCATCGGCAACGGCGCGGGCCTGGTCATGTCGACCCTGGACGTCGTCGCCGGCTGCGGCGCCCGCCCCGCCGACTTCCTCGACATCGGCGGCGGCGCCTCCGCGCAGGTGATGGCCGACGGCCTGTCGGTGATCCTCTCCGACCCGGCCGTGAAATCCGTCCTCCTCAACGTCTTCGGCGGGATCACCGCCTGCGACGCGGTCGCCGAGGGAATCGTGGCCGCTGTCTACACCGTCCGGCTGACCAAGCCGCTCGTCGCCCGCCTCGACGGCAACAACGCCGCACACGGACGCGCGATCCTCGGCGAGCGCGCCCATCCGCTCGTCGAACAGGCCACCACCATGGACGGCGCCGCCCGCCGGGCCGCCGAACTCGCCCACACCGCCTGAGGAGCCGGGACATGGCCATCCACCTCACCAAGGAGAGCAAGGTCCTCGTCCAGGGCATGACCGGGGGCCAGGGCATGCGGCACACCCGGCGCATGCTCGCGGGCGGCACGAACGTCGTCGGCGGGGTCAACCCGCGCAAGGCCGGGCAGAGCGTCGACTTCGACGGGCAGACCGTCCCCGTCTTCGGCTCGGTCGCCGACGGCATACAGTCCACCGGCGCCGATGTCACCGTCGTCTTCGTGCCGCCCGCGTTCGCCAAGGCCGCCGTCATCGAGGCCGCCGACGCCCGCATCCCCCTCGCCGTGGTCATCACCGAGGGCATCCCGGTCCACGACACGGTCGCCTTCACCTCGTACGCGCGCCGGAACGGCACCCGGATCGTCGGCCCCAACTGCCCCGGCCTGATCACCCCCGGCCAGTCCAACGCCGGCATCACCCCCGCCGACATCACCAAGCCCGGCCCCGTCGGCCTGGTCTCCGAGTCGGGCACGCTCACGTACCAGCTCATGTACGAGCTCCGCGACATCGGCTTCTCCACCTGCGTCGGCATCGGCGGCGACCCCGTGGTCGGCACCAGCCACATCGACTGCCTGGGCGCCTTCCAGGACGACCCCGACACCGAACTCGTCGTACTCATCGGGGAGATCGGAGGCGACGCCGAGGAACGCGCCGCCGCCTACATCCGCGACCACGTCACCAAACCGGTCGTCGGCTACATCGCCGGATTCACCGCACCCGAGGGCCGGACCATGGGCCACGCCGGCGCGATCGTCTCCGGTTCCACCGGCACCGCCCGCGCCAAGCAGCAGGCCCTGGAGGCGTCCGGAGTCCGCGTCGGCCGCACCCCGTCGGAGACGGCCCGGCTCGTTCTGAACACCCTGCGGGCCGGGTGACGGGGGGCGAGCGTGTGCGGCGGAGCCGGGCGCGTTCGATCCCTCACATTCCACCCGCTGCCCGAGCCCTCCACTCCACCCCACCCCGCTATACCCCTGCACCCCGACCCCATCCCATTGCACCCCACCCCGCACCACCGCACCCCACCCCACCCCGCCCCGACCGTGCAGCGAGAGCGGAGCCGACGTATGACATCCACCCTCACCCCGAACCCGCCGCCCCCGGACCCCGCCGAGCGCCCGGCCGCCCCGGTCCCGGTGCTTCTGAAACCCGGCACGGCCTACGCCGACGCCTGGCGGCGCTGCCGGGCAGCCGCGCCGGAGGCGTTCCGGGACGACCGCGTCCTCAATCTGTGGGGCACCGCCTGGCGTCCCGACGGACGTACGCTCCCGGCGACCACCCCGGTCGACGGCACCCCGATCGCCGGCGCCCCGCGGCTCGACGGCGCCACCGCCCAGCAGGCCGTACGAGCGGCCCTCGACCAGCACCGAGCCTGGCGGCACATCCCGCTGCCCGAACGGCGTGCGCGGATCGCCGCAACCCTGGACGCGCTCACCGCACACCGCGATCTGCTCGCCCTGCTGCTCGTCTGGGAGATCGGCAAGCCCTGGAGGCTGGCTCTCGCGGACGTCGACCGGGCGATCGACGGCGTGCGCTGGTACGCCGACGGCATCGAGCCCATGCTCGCCGGCCGGGCACCGCTGGACGGACCGGTGTCCAACATCGCCAGCTGGAACTATCCGATGAGCGTGCTCGTGCACGCCGCCCTCGTGCAGGCCCTGGCCGGCAACGCCGTGATCGCCAAGACACCGACCGACGGCGGTGTGGCCTGCCTCACCCTGGCCATGGCGCTGGCCGCTCGCGAGGGAGTGCCGGTCACGCTGGTCGGCGGCAGCGGTCGTGAGCTGAACCAGGCGCTGGTGCGGGCGCCGGAGATCGGCTGCGTGTCGTTCGTCGGGGGCCGCGACACCGGAGCCGACGTCGCGACGGCGGTCGCCGGCCTCGGCAAACCGCACATCCTGGAACAGGAGGTCCTGAACACCTGGGGCATCTGGGACTTCTCGGGCTGGGAGCGGCTCACGGCCGTGATCCCCAAGCTCTTCGAGTACGGAAAACAGCGCTGCACCGCTTACCCGCGTTTCGTGGTGCAGCGCTCCCTGTTGGACGCGTTCCTGGCGGCCTACCTCCCGGCGGTCCGCTCCGTCCGCGTCGGCCACCCCCTCGCGGTGGCGGACCCGGCCGACCCGCTCCCCGAACTGGACTTCGGCCCGCTGATCAACGCGGCCAAGTCCAAGGAACTCACCGACCAGGTCGCCGAGGCGGTCGACCGGGGTGCCGTACCGCCGTACCGAGGCCGCCCGGACGACACGCGGTTCCTTCCGGGTCAGGACACCTCCGCCTACGTCCACCCGGTCACCCTCCTCAACCCGCCGCCGTCCTCCCCGCTGCACCACGCGGAACCCTTCGGACCCGTCGACACGATCGTCCTGGTCGACACCGAGGCCGAGCTGCTGGCCGCCATGAACGCGTCCAACGGCGCGCTGGTCGCCACCCTCGCCACGGACGACCGGGCCACCTACGACCGGCTCGCCCCGCAGATCCGCGCCTTCAAGACCGGCCACGGCGTCCCCCGCTCCCGGGGCGACCGCGACGAACTGTTCGGCGGCTTCGGCGCCTCCTGGCGCGGTGCCTTCGTGGGCGGCGACCTCCTGGTCCGCGCCGTGACCCGGGGCCCGGCGGAGGAGCGGCTGCCGGGGAACTTCCCGGACCACCAGCTCATGCCGTAACCCTCACGCCCCGTACGCAACCCCATCCATTCCGTACACTCCCCCCGCCGAGGCGGCCCGGCCGGTCCCGGGCCGCCCCCACGGGACGGATACGCAGGTGAAACGCACTCCGAAACCTTGGTATTGTTGTCCCTGTCGCCGCGGGGAACACCCCGGCAAGGCGGCCGACACCTAGTCCGGGTGGCGGAATGGCAGACGCGCTAGCTTGAGGTGCTAGTGCCCTTTATCGGGCGTGGGGGTTCAAGTCCCCCCTCGGACACAACGATTGACGATACGGTGACGAGGGCCTCGACCTTACGGTCGCGGTCCTCGTTGCGTGTTCGTAGCTGATGGTGATGACCAGGGCGTCGCAGAGCGGGCCTTTCTTCTCGGCGGCGGCAGTCTGGATGCGCTGTGCGATATCCCCAAGACTCTCAGTGATCTGCCGGATCTGTCGCGCGTCGAGCGGGATCTGGTTCTTTCGGGTGACGGCGGGGTGCGCGTCGAGCTTCTTCTGCGCCGCGTCCTTGCCTCGCTGGGCCTCGTTGATCCACTGGGTGACGACGGCGGGGTCGGCTCCGGCGTCGAGGGCTGCCTGGTAGCGGGCGAGGCGCCGCTCGCAGTCCTTGATCGCCTGGCGTGCTTGGGCCTGCTCGGGGGTCTGGGTGTGGGGCTCGGAAAGTCGTCGCTGCAGGTCAGGCCGCGTATCGGTACTCATTGATGACACCGCTGAGGATGCGGGTGCGGAGGAGCCTGCGGCCTTCGCGCTCGTGCACGGTGATGGGCTGCTGGTCGGCGTTTGGAGGTCGTTGGTTGCGGGCCCGGTGGGGGCGGTGGTCGTTGTAGTGCCGCTCGTAGGCGGTCAAGACGTGCCGGGCGTGGGCCTCGTTCAGGATAAGGACGTGATCGAGGGCTTCGCGCCGGATGCTGCCGATCACCCGCTCGCAGTGGGCGTTCATCCGAGGTGCTCGCGGCGCACTCTTGAGGATCTCCATCTCCTCGGCCTCGAAGACGGCGTCGAAGGGCTGGCCGTACTTGCCGTCGCGGTCACGCAGCAGGAAGTGCAAGGACTCCATGCGCGTGCCGAGGTCGGCGGCAAGGTTCCGCGCTCGCTGCACCGTCCACTCACGGGTCGGGTTTGCGGTGACGCCGGCGATGTGCAGGCGTCGGGCGCCGCGTTCGAGGAACGCCAGTGCGTAGCGCCTGCGTCCGAGGGCAGTGTCGAGGTGGAAGAAGTCGACGGCGATGATGCTCTGGGCCTGGTTGGTGAGGAACTCCCGCCAGGTTGGCCCGGTACGGCGCGGGGCTGGATCGATGCCCGCTGCGTGGAGGATCTCCCATACCGTGGAGGCTGCGATGGGGTGCCCGAGTCGGGCCAGTTCGCCCTGGATCCGCCGGTGTCCCCACCTCGCGTTCTCTCGAGTGAGCTGCAGGATCAGCTTTTTGGGCGCTGCCCTGGTGCGGGCGTCCGGTGCGGCCGCGTCGGCGCTGTAGTCACACTTCGCGGCGATGAACCTGCGGTGCCAGGCCAGCAGGGTATCGGGAGTGACCGCGAAGACCTCGCGCCGGCGGCGCCGGGGTATCAGGCTGGAGAGTGCGGCCAGCCAGAACCGGTCGGCGGGCTCGTAGCGGACCGGGCCGGCGATCTGACGCCGTAGCACCGCAGCCTCGTGGCGGAGGACAAGCAACTCGCCGTCCTTCGAGGTTGTCGCGGCGCAGCAGCACCGCGGGGACGGACAACAGCTTGCGGGCTACCTTGTACAGCATCGAGAGGATCACGGGGGACATGGTCCCAGCCGGAACCGCTGTACCATCCCAACCTGCGGCGATGACTTTACGAGCCCCACACGGTCAACCGGTCCCACGCGAAGATCCGGGCCCTCGTCGAGCAGGCCGTCGCCACCCTCAAGTCCTGGCGGCTCCTACGTAAACTCGGCTGCTCGACCACCCGCATCACGAGTCTCGTTCAGGCTGTCCTCACCCTGCATCTGACCAGTTCAGAGTGAGGATGCAAACGGCTCACTCTCTCGACGCGGAAGGGCGGAAAGCCTGGCCCGTCAGGAGAGGCGAGGAGCGTTGTCTAGACCTCTGTGGGGTTCGTCGGGCATGATCGGCGCATGGAGAGAGCGCATTTGCCGACCACTGAGTCCGCTGTCGTGGCGATTCGTGACCTCGCGGTGGAGTTCGGGGTGAGCATGACCGTCACCGACGACATCGGTGCCGACCAGACCTCGCGCCGCACCTCGGCAGAGCTGTTCACCGTGTTCGACCCCGACGGCTCGCTGCCGCACGAGGCGTTCGTGGAGCTGGCCGGGTCGCCCTCCGTCAGCGTCCGGCTCTTTCCCGAGGACGACGCGCGGATCATCGTCGACGGGGTGGAGTTCCACGATGTGCCGCGGGACTCCGTGCCCGGGTTCCTGCGATCCGTCTACGGCGGGCTCGCCCAAACCAAGGGCCGGCTGTTCCCGCCCGGCCAGTGGCTCATCGTGCCGCTCCCGGGGGACGAGACCTACAAGGAACTGATCGTGGACGCCAACCTCACACCGTGGCTGGCGCGTAGCGCGCGATGAGGCCGTCCAGGTAGGCGGGGCCGAAGCCGAAGTGCGCGGCCTCGG
Organism: Streptomyces puniciscabiei; assembly: GCF_006715785.1. Classification (NCBI taxonomy): domain Bacteria; kingdom Bacillati; phylum Actinomycetota; class Actinomycetes; order Kitasatosporales; family Streptomycetaceae; genus Streptomyces; species Streptomyces puniciscabiei. The sequence continues at coordinate 222,832 of NZ_VFNX01000001.1, read as the reverse complement.
GGACGTAGGCCCGCATCCGGCTGGTAGAGATCCGCAGGGACTCGGGCGGCACCTCGTGCGGGACCCGGTGCGCCCGCCTGCCCAGGGCCGCCTCGACCGCGGTGACGATCTCCTCGGCCGAGTAGGAGATCCCCGAGGCCACATTGACGGTACGGCCGTGCACCCCGAGGTCCAGCAGCCGGTTCAGCACCGTGCCGAAGTGCCGTACGTCCAGTAGGTCCCGGCGCGCCCCGTGGTGGACGGTGACCGTGCCCGAGCGGATCTGACGGACCAGCGACGGGATCAGCTGGGCCGGGTTCTGGTCCGGGCCGACCAGATGACTCAGGCGCAGGATCAGCGCGGCGGCGCCGGAGGCGGTGACCAGCCGTTCCATCGCCAGCTTGTGATGGCCGTATGGCGTCAGCGGGGTGATCCGCGCGCTCTCGTGACCCTCGCCCTGCCTGCCGTACAGGCCGGTGGCCGCTGTGGACAGCAGGACCAGCAGCCGGCGCTGCTCCCGGCAGCGGCGGGCCGTGGCGGTCACCAGCCGTGCCTCGCGGGCGAATTGCTCCGGCGCGGACTCCGAGGTTCTGGAGACTCCCGCGGCCAGCACGGTCACCCGGTGGTGCGGGAGCGGGTGGCGGCGGAGGTGGCGGGCGATGAATCCGTCACCGATCACTTCGGCGCTCATACAGGAGCGAGGCGTCGCAGGACGGCGTCGGCCGCGGTGCGGGCGCCGCCCGCACGGCGGATCTCCTCGCGCATCGCGGCCACCCGCCGGCGGACGCCGTCGTGCGCGTGCAGGCGCAGTGCCGTGGTGCGCAGGGCCGCCGGGGTGACCGAGCGGAACGGGATCGCCGTGCCCAGGCCCAGCTCGCGCACGCGCCGTGCGGTGCCGGCCTGTTCGGGCAGCCGGGGCACCACCAGGGACGGCACCCCGTGTTGGAGGGCCTCCATCGTGGTGGCCATCCCGCCGTGGTGGACGGTCAGGGCGGCATGGCGCAGTACGGCCCTGTTCGGCACCCAGGAACGCGCCTCGACGTTCGCCGGAAACGGGGGCAGGTCGCAGCGATCGCCGGTCGCCATCACGACGTGCCAGGGGAGATCGGTGAACGCCTCGGCGACCGTCGCGAAGAACTCCGGGTGGGCATGGTCGATCGACCCCAGGGAGACCAGGGCGACGGGGGTGTCCGCGTCGGGCGGGGTCCAGTCCGCCGGTTCGGGGGCCGGGGTCGGGCCCACGAAGGCGTACTCCTCGCTGAAGGTGTCGCCGTCCGGCTGGAAGGAGCGGGGGATGAGGACCAGTCCGCCTGACAGCGCCGTGGTCAAGTGGTCCCGCGCTGTGGTCCGTACGCCCTCCACCGCGAGGAACTCCGCCAGTCGGGAGAGGAATTCGGGCGCCACGGGGTTCGCCGTGGGCGTCCCGGGCGGGGCCAGGGACCAGTGGTGGGGTGCCGCCAGGTACGTCCAGACCTGCATCGACGGGATGCCCCACCGGGCGGCGAGGACGCTGCCCGCGCCCGCAGGGTCCTCGGTGAGGACGAGGTCGGGGCGGTTCCGCGCGAAGGCCGCCGTCAGTTGGGGCAGCGCGGCGCGGGCGTCGTCGAGGTAGAGGAGCGGCAGCCAGCGGATGTCGGTGGGCCAGTCGGCCGGGTCCGCGGGGAGCGAGGAGCGCACCGGCACGGGCGTGGCACCGACGGACTTCACCAGCGGCGCGAACTGCTCGGTCGTGGCGTAACTGACGTGGACGCCGCGCCGTACCAGCTCGGCCACCGTGCCCAGCAGCGGGCCGATGTGGCTGTACGCGGCGGCCGTGCAGACCGCCACGTGCCGGGCCGCCGCTCCCGGCTCAGCGGGGGCCGGCACCGTTCACCGTCTCGTGCCGGGTGCGGAGGTCCTCCAGGCTCCTGAGGAGGTTCGGGAGGGTGTCCGGCTGGTTGCCGTCATGGCGTCCGGTCGTCATGCTCAACCCCGTCACCGGCGGGCGCAGCACGACATTGGCGCGCTGCTCCAGCCGCGCCCGGTGGTCCGTCATCGCCGCGCTCTCCCAGCCGCCCGGTGGCAGCGCGGCGGCCAGCGCGATCGGCGCCTTGGTGCATTGCAGTGCCATGGTCACCGGAGTGTCGGCGAGGCCCTGGGCGAGGCGGGCGATGAAGTGCAGGCCCGCCGGATATACGGCGATTCCGTCCGGCCAGCTCGCCAGCTCCACATGGAGTTTCCGGGTCTGCGGCTCCTCGGACCAGGAATCCTCGAAAACCAGTCGGTTGGTGAGAACCGAAAGACCCTCCCGGGTCACGAAACGTTGCGCGGAACGCGTCAGGACGATGCGCAATTCCACTTTCGGATAACTGACCTGGAACCAGTTGACCCACAGCGGAAGGAAAGCGGCGTTCGATGAGCCGGTGCCGACCAGGAGAAGGCGTTTCACTCCGAGGGGAGGAATCGGGATAGGCGGCATTCCCCAGTTCTCTTCACTTGTCATCGCGCACATCACCTGTCATCGCGTACTCCGGTCTCCTGGGCGACAGCGTCCAGTCGTCCCCCCGGAGGCCGGGCCTCCCGGGGGACGTGTATCAGGCCGATACTCAGCAACCGCACCAGGAGCAGCAGCAGGAGCACAGGATGGCCTGCGCCTCGTTCTCGTCCGCCTCGACGGTGAGGAGCTCGTCCTCGGTCAGGGCGTCCAGCTCCAGCAGGTCATCGGCCAGCAGGTCGGCGACGGGCATGGTGCCTCCTTCGACAAGGGACATTCCGACGGATGGGGAATCCATCCGCGGGCCGCCCGATCCGGGCGGCGGTCGCCATGCTGTCCGGGGAGCATCCCGAATTCTTCCGCCGTCCCGCTGGTTTCTCGCTCCCCGCACGAGTAGGAAGCCGGCCCTCCGTCTCCCACACGGGTGTGAGACGCGGGCTCACCTTCCCGCTATTACGGCAATGGACGGAGCCCGCGCATACCGAACGGGCAGAATCCTTTGCTACGTTGCCGGTCCGATGACAGTTCTGCCCGCCCGGAAACACAGGTGGTTCGATGTCCCATATCGCCTTCTTCAACATTCCTGGAACCGGTCACGTCAATCCGACGGCGGGGATCGTCGCGGAACTTGTGGCGCGCGGCCATCGCGTCAGCTACGCGGTCACCGCACGCCAGGGCACGGAGGTCGAGGAGGCTGGCGCCACGCTGGTGCCGTACGAGTCGACCATGCGGCAGACCCGGAACGCGATGAACGACCTGGAGAGCGTCGACCGGTTCACCACGGGCGACTTCGTACAGGTGCTGCGGGGCCTGGTGCGGGAGACCGAGGCGGTGTACCCGAGGCTCGCCGAGGCGTTCGCCGGTGACCGTCCGGACGTGCTGGTCCACGATGGACTGTCCGGGTGGACGGGCCGCCTCCTCGCGCACAGTTGGGGGATACCGGCCGTGCGGAGCATTCCCACGCTGGCCGCGAACGAGCACTGGTCGCTCGGTACGGACGGGGAGTACGCGACCTTCGAGCCGGAGCACGCCGGACTGAACGCCGTCTACGGGGAGATCGCCACCATGCTGGCGGACCTCGGAGTGGGCCTGAGCGCCCAGGAGTTCTTCGGCAGCAGCGAGTCGGGTCCGGCGCTGGTGTTCATCCCGCGCGAGTTCCAGTTCCGGGGCGAGACCTTCGGGGAGGACTTCCACTTCGTCGGGCCTTGCTGGTCGGAGCGCCGGTTCGACGGGGAGTGGAGTCGGCGGGCGGGTGGTGAACGGCCGTTGGTGTTGGTGTCGTTGGGGACGATTCACAACGATGATCTGGGGTTCTTCCAGAAGTGTGTGGATGCCTTTGCCGGGTTGCGGTGGGATGTGGTGATGGCGGTGGGGGACCGGGTCGATCCCGCGCGGTTGGCGGGGGTGCCTGGGCATGTGGAGGTGCGGGCGCATGTGCCGCAGCTTCGGGTGTTGCGTGAGGCGGATCTGTTCGTGACGCATGCCGGGATGGGCAGTGTGATGGAGTCGCTGTCGTTCGGGGTGCCGATGGTGGCGATTCCGCAGATGAGTGAGCAGCGGGCGAACGCGGACCGGGTGGCGGAGCTGGGGCTCGGGGTGATGCTGCACCGGACCGAGGTGACGGCCGGCAGTCTGCGGCAGGCGGCGCTCGGGGTGCTGTGCGACTCCTCGTTCGGGGGCCGGGTGCAGGACATGCGCGGGCACATCCAGCGGGCCGGCGGAGCCCCCGCAGCGGCCGACGTCATCGAATCCCTGCTGGTGCGGGCAGAGGTGGCACGGTGAGTGATCTCCTCCAGGCCGGTAGTCCCCGCTCGGCGCACATCGCGTTCTTCGCTCTGCCCGGACACGGCCATGTGAACCCGGCGCTCGGTGTCGCCGAGGAGCTGACGCGGCGCGGGCACCGGGTGAGCTTCGCGACGACCGACCGGTTCGCTGCCGCCGTGGCCGGGACCGGGGCGACGCCGCTGCTTTACGAGTCCACCATGGACGGGCTGCCGGCCGACGACAGCGCCGGGGACCGTTCGGACCGGTTCGGCAGCGCCGATCTCGCGAAGGTGCTGCGCGATCTGCTGCGCGAGACCGTGGCCGTACTCGGGCCGCTGGACCGCGCGTTCGCGACGGACCGGCCCGATCTGGTGGTGTACGACGACCCGTCCGGGTGGGCGGCCCGGCTGGCCGCGGCACGACGGGGCATCACGGCGCTGCCGTACCGGACCACCTTCGCGGCGAGCGCTGACTGGTCGCTGGCCAGTGACCGGACCGAGGTCGATCCGCTGCATCCGGAGATCATGCGCGTCTTCCACGGTGTCGCCAAGCTGCTGGACCGGGTGCGGGTGCCCCTCGGGCCCAAGGAGTTGATGACCGGGAGCGAGTCGGGTCCGGCGCTGGTGTTCATCCCGCGCGAGTTCCAGTTCCGGGGCGAGACCTTCGGGGAGGACTTCCACTTCGTCGGGCCTTGCTGGTCGGAGCGCCGGTTCGACGGGGAGTGGAGTCGGCGGGCGGGTGGTGAACGGCCGTTGGTGTTGGTGTCGTTGGGGACGATTCACAACGATGATCTGGGGTTCTTCCAGAAGTGTGTGGATGCCTTTGCCGGGTTGCGGTGGGATGTGGTGATGGCGGTGGGGGACCGGGTCGATCCCGCGCGGTTGGCGGGGGTGCCTGGGCATGTGGAGGTGCGGGCGCATGTGCCGCAGCTTCGGGTGTTGCGTGAGGCGGATCTGTTCGTGACGCATGCCGGGATGGGCAGTGTGATGGAGTCGCTGTCGTTCGGGGTGCCGATGGTGGCGATTCCGCAGATGAGTGAGCAGCGGGCGAACGCGGACCGGGTGGCGGAGCTGGGGCTCGGGGTGATGCTGCACCGGACCGAGGTGACGGCCGGCAGTCTGCGGCAGGCGGCGCTCGGGGTGCTGTGCGACTCCTCGTTCGGGGGCCGGGTGCAGGACATGCGCGGGCACATCCAGCGGGCCGGCGGAGCCCCCGCAGCGGCCGATGCCATCGAATCCCTGCTGGACTCCCGGTGACCCAGCCGACCGAGATCGACACGCCCGCCTTCTTCGCCGATCAGCACGCCTACTACTCCCGGCTGCGCGAGAGCCCCGGCCCCCGGCTCGTGCGCAACCCGCAGGGCCTCGACTACTGGCTGATCACCCGGCACGCCGACGCCAGGGCCGTGCTGCTCGACCCCCGCTTCTCCAAGGACCCCCGGCTCGCCGAAGAGGCGCTGAGTTCCGCCGGGTACGGCGTCTTTGGCGCCGACAGCTTCTTCCTGCCCCTGGTCAACAGCGACCCTCCGGACCACACCCGGCTACGGCGGCTGATCTCGGGTGCGTTCACCCCGCGCCGGGTGGAGGAGCTGCGGCCACGGGTCGAACGGCTCACCCGGGAACTCCTCGGCGCGGTCCCGGACGAGGACGGCGTCGACCTGATGACGGCGCTGGCCTTCCCGCTGCCGGTCCTGGTGATCAGCGAGCTGCTCGGGGTTCCGCACCGCAGCCGTGGCGCGCTGCTGACCTGGGCCACCCGGATGCTCACCGTCTCCGGCAACGGATCGGGGCCCGCGGAGCGCACCCGCAGACTGCACCGCTGGTTCGCCTCCCTCGTGACCGCGAAGCGCCCCCACGTCCGCACCGATCTGCCCCAGGAGGAGCAGCCCGACCTGCTCGCGGCCCTCGTGGTGGCGCACGATCGGGGACAACGCCTCGACGACGAGGAACTCGTCGGCCTGCTGGTGCTGTTGCTCGTGGCGGGCCATGAGACGACGACGGGGATGATCGGCAACGCGGTCGACGCCCTGCTGCGCCATCCCGACCAGCTCGCGCTGTTGCGCGACCGTCCCGAGCTGCTGCCCTCCGCGGTGGACGAACTCCTGCGCTACGAGGCGTCGTTGGCGCGGACCACGCTGCGGGTGGCACGGGAGGACGTGCGGGTCGCCGGTACCGTCATCCCGGCGGCCAGCGTCGTCAGCGTGGCGCTCTCGGCGGCCAACCGGGACCCGGAGGTCTTCCCCGAGCCCGACCGGCTGGACCTCACCCGGGCCCGCGGCCCCCATCTCTCCTTCGGCCACGGCATTCACTTCTGCCTGGGTGCGCCGCTCGCCCGGCTCCAGACGGAGACCGTCCTCGCCGTACTGCTCGACCGCTGCCCGGAGCTGGCCGCGGCCGATCCGAGCGCGCCCCCGCTGTGGCGCCCCGTCGGGGACATGCGCGGGCTGCTGACGCTGCCGGTGCGGTTGCGCCCCGCCGCCCGAACCCGACCGTAAGTCTTCGTCCCGAGGAGAACCCGTGCCCCCACCCCCGCTCGACGCCCCCGCGATCGAGGTGCGCGCACTGCGCAAGGCGTTCGGGGCGACGCCCGCCCTGGGCGGAGTCGACCTCACCGTCGCCCCCGGAACTGTCTGCGGACTGCTCGGGCCCAACGGCGCGGGGAAGACCACGCTGGTCCGGATCCTGGCGACCCTGTCCCTCCCGGACGGCGGAACCGCCCGCGTGGCCGGGCACGATGTCGTCCGGCACCCCGCCCGGGTGCGCGGAAGCGTCGCGCTGACCGGACAGTACGCCTCGGTGGACGAGGTGATCAGCGGGCGGGACAACCTGGTGATGTTCGCCCGGCTGTACCGGATGCGCGGAGCCGCCGCACGGCGACGGGCCGAGGAGCTGCTGGAGCGTTTCGGGCTGACGGACGCGGCCCAGCGGCCGGTGCGCACCTACTCCGGCGGGATGCGCCGACGGCTCGACCTCGCGGTCGGGCTGGTCGTCCCGCCCGCGGTGATGTTCCTCGACGAGCCCACGACCGGCCTCGATCCACAGAGCCGGGGTGGTCTGTGGGAGAGCGTGCGGGAGCTGGTCCGGGCCGGGACGACCGTGCTCCTGACCACGCAGTACCTGGACGAGGCCGACCATCTCGCCGACCGGATCGCCGTGCTGAACGGCCCGGACGGCACCGGCGGCCGGGTCGTCGCCGAGGGCACCCCCCTTCGAGCTGAAGTCCGCGCTCGGCGGCGAGTCCATCGACCTCACCGTCCGCCACGCCGGACAGCGCGGCCGGGCCGCCGAGATCCTGGCCCGAGCCGGCGGCCGGGATCCCGGCACCGGCGACGACCCCCGCCGGGTCACCCTGGCCCTCGGCGCGGACGCGGCGCCCGGCTCGGCCGTGCTCGCCACGGCACTGCGCGAACTGGAGGCCGCCGACATCGCCGTAGCGGACCTCGCCCTGCGGCGGCCCACGCTGGACGAGGTGTTCCTGAACCTCATGCGCCGGCCGGACCGGGACCGGGAGCCTGTGTGAACACGCCCTGCTCGCCCACCACTTGGCACACCGCCGACGAACCCCTGCTGTCCCGGCTGCGCTGGTGCGCCGGGGACGCGGCGACGGTCGCCCGGCGCTATCTCCTGCACCTGCGCAGCGCCCCGGAGCGGGCCGTGATGGCCTTGGTGATCCCGCTGCTCTTCACCCTGCTGTTCGTCTACGTGCTCGGCAGCAACATGCGGCCGCCCGGCGGTGGTTCGTACGTCGACTTCCTGGTGCCCGGCATGCTCGCGCAGATGGCGGTGTTCGGCATCGCCGCCAGCGCGGCCGTGGTGGCCGAGGACAAGGAGCGGGGGATCACCGACCGCTTCCACTCGCTGCCCATGAGCCGCACGGGCGTGCCCGTCGGGCAGTCACTCGCCGAGTGCCTCGGCGGGGTCATCACCCTGGTGCTGATGGCGGGTTGTGGGCTGCTGGTCGGCTGGCGCCCGACCGGGGTCGTGGCGGGGCTCGCCCTGCTGCTCCTCGCCCGCTACGCCTTCAGCTGGCTGGGGATGTGGATCGGCCTGGTCATGCCCTCCCGGTCGGCGACCGACCTGGTCGGCATGCTGATGTTCCCGCTCACCATGATCTCCAACATCTTCGTCCCCACCGAAGGGCTGCCCACAGGGCTGCGGCTGCTCGCCGACTGGAACCCGGTGAGCGCGGTCGTGTCGGCCGTACGGGAGCTGTTCGGCAACCCCGTCGCCGCACCCGCCGACGCCGCCTGGCCGATCGCGCACCCGATCGCCGCCACGCTCGGCTGGTCCCTGCTGCTGCTCGTGGTCTTCGGCCCGCTCACGGTCGCCGCGTTCCGCGCGCCCAGGCACTGAGCACCCGGACGCACCGAGCATCGAAAGGAGCCTCGTGAAAGCCCTCGTGCTGGCGGGCGGCGCGGGCACGCGACTGCGCCCGATCACCCACACCTCCGCCAAACAACTCGTCCCCATCGCCAACAAGCCCGTCCTGTTCTACGGCCTTGAAGCCATCGCAGACGCCGGGATCAAGGACGTCGGGGTGATCGTCGGCGACACCGCCACCGAGATCCGGCGGGCCGTCGGCGACGGTTCCGACTTCGGGCTGCGGGTGACCTACCTTCCGCAGCCCCGGCCGCTCGGCCTCGCCCACGCCGTACTGATCGCCCGGGACTTCCTCGGTGACGACGACTTCCTGATGTACCTCGGCGACAACTTCATCGTCGGCGGCATCGGCGCGCTGCTCGACGAGTTCCACACACACCGCCCGGACGCCCAGCTCCTGCTGACCCGGGTCCCCGACCCCAGTGCCTACGGCGTCGCCACGCTCTCCGCCGACGGACGCGTCACGGACCTGCGGGAGAAGCCGGAGCGGCCCGCGAGCGATCTGGCCATCGTCGGCGCCTACCTGTTCACCCCCGCCGTCCACGCGGCCGTCCGCGCCATCGCCCCTTCCGAGCGGGGCGAGCTGGAGATCACCGACGCGCTGCGGCTGATGCTCGCGCAGGGCCGGGACATCCGCCCGACCGTCATCACCGGGTACTGGAAGGACACCGGCACCGTCGCCGACATGCTGGAGGCCAACCGCAGTGTCCTGGAGGTGCTCGAACCCGCCGTCGAGGGCAGCGTCAGCGCCGACAGCGAACTCGTAGGCCGGGTCAGGGTGTGCGCGGGAGCGGTCGTGCGGGGTTCCCGGATCGTGGGCCCGGCGCTGATCGGCGCCGGATCGGCCATCGTCAACTCCTATGTGGGTCCGTCCACTTCGATCGCCGAGAACTGCCGGATCGAGGACAGCGAGATCGAGTTCTCCATCGTGCTGAGCGAAGCGACCATCACCGGAGTGCGCCGGATCGACGCCTCCCTCATCGGCTGCCACGTCCAGGTCGCGCCCGCGCCCCGCGTGCCCACCTCGCACCGGCTGGTGCTCGGCGACCACAGCACCGTGCGGATCGCCTCATGACGCGCTACCTCGTCACCCCAGCGGCCGGGTTCATCGGCTCGCACTTCGTCCGCGACCTTCTCGGACCCGCCGGTCCCCCCGCCGTCGAGGTCACCGTCCTCGACGCGCTGACCTACGCCGGGGACCCGACCGGACTCGCGCCGGTGCTCGGCGATCCACGGCTGCGGTTCGTGCAGGGGGACATCACCGACGCCGCACTCGTCGACCGCTCCAAGGAGGCCCCCGTCCGGCCCGACTCCCTGGTCCTGGACCGCGGCGCGCCCGGCGCAGTCCACAACGTCGTCGGCGGCACCCGGCTGACCAACCGCGAGCTGACCGGGCTGCTCCTTCATGCCTGCGGTGCCGGCTGGGACGCGGTGCGCCCGGTCGAGGACCGCAAGGGGCATGACCGCCGCTACGGCGTCGACGACAGCAAGCCGCGGCGCCTCGGCCACCGGGCCCGAGTCCCCTTCGAACAGGGCCTTGCGGAGACCGTCGACCGGTACCGCCGGCTCATCGAACACCCCGCGAGAAGGAAGTGACCCGTGCGTGTCCTGTTCGCCGCCTTTCCCGTCGCGGCCCGTGCTTTCCCGGTGCCCCCGCTCGCCTGGGCGCTCCAGAACGCGGGCCACGAGGTGCGCGTCGCCACCCACCCGGACCTGGTACGCGGGGTGACCGAAGCGGGGCTCGCGGCCGTCCCGGTGGGCCAGGGCGAGGACCTCGCCGCGCTGACCGACCTCGGCCGCAACCCCGCCCTGGCCGGCCACCCCGGGGGCGGACTGCACATCGGCCCGGGGGACTGCCCCGACTGGGGCGCCCAGTGGTACCGGACCACCCGCGCCTTCGCGGCCCTGCGCCCCCTGCTGGAGGAGCTGACCGGCACCGTCGTCCGCTGGCGGCCCGACCTGGTGCTGTGGGACCCCTTCTGCCTCCCGGCCGCCGTCGCCGCCCGCGTCGGCGGCGCCGCCCACGCCCGGCTGCTGTGGGGCCGCGACAACATCGCCTGGCTGCGCGGGCGCTCGGCGCGCTACCGGGACCAGGCCCCCGGCGGCGGCTTCCCGGAGCCGCTGGAGGAGACCATGCAGCAGCTCCTCGAACCCTACGGACTGCCCTACGCCGAGGAACTGGTCCTCGGCCAGTGGACCATCGACCCCATGCCGCCCGGGATGCGGCTGTCCGCGCCGGGCGTCCGGTACGAGAACGTGCGCTGGGTGCCGTACGGCGGTGGCGGCAGCGTCCCGGAGCGGCTGCGCGGCCGGCCGCTGCGACCGCGGGTCTGGGTGGCGGGGGAGGAGTTCGCGGACGCCCTGCGGGAGCTGGACATCGAGCTGGTCGGCCCGCTGGACGCCCCCTGGGCGCGGCTTCTCCCGAGCTGCTCGGCGGTCGTCCACCACGGCGGTGCCGAGGTCTTCGCGTCGGCCGCCGCGGCGGGCGTGCCCCAGTTGATGGTGCCGGAGCCGGCCTGGGACGAGGAGGCGGCGGCCGTACAGCTCGTACGCAAAGGCGCCGGAGTCGCCCTCCGGCGGGGGGAGTCGAGCCCCGAGTCGCTGCGGGCGGCTCTGTGGTCGGTTCTCCAGGACTGCCGGGAGGGCGCTGCCGTCTGGCGCGACGAGCTGGCGCGGCTTCCGGGGGCCGCCGAACTCGTCCCGGTGCTGAAGAAGCTGACCCGCCATCACCAGCGGATCTGAGACCCCGGCCCCCACACCAGTGGGAGACCGGGCCCGCCCGTGTCTTCTCGGCGGAGGCAGGAATGCAGACTGCCGACGGACGACCGGGGCGGGGGCCCGCTGACACGATCGACCTCACGACTCGCTCGGGGCGCACGCCCGACCAGTAGAACGCGGAGTCCTCCACCATGCAGAGCACGATCGCGGCCATGCGCCCGCGGATGAGAACCGGCGTCTTCTTCACCCCCGCCCCCGAAGGGGACGGTGTGCTGCTGACCAAGGGCAGCGACATCGTCACCTTCCAGGGCGCCTCGACCTACGCGTGGCTGGAGAAGCTGTCCCCGCACCTCGACGGCAGACACAGCGTCGGCGACCTCACCGCGAGCATGCGGCCCGCGACCCGGCAGATGGTCGAGCGGCTCGTCGGCGCGCTGCACGAGGCCGGCCTGGTCCGCGATGTCGGCGAGGACGAGGAACACACCCTGTCCGAGGCCGAGTTGGAGGCATACGCCACCGAGATCGGCTTCGTCGAGTCGTTCCGCTCCTCGCCCGCGCTGCGCTTCCAGCGGTACCGCCGTACCCGGCTCCTGGTCCTCGGCGCGGGCGCGGTGCTCTCCGCCACCGTGGAGGGCGCCCTGCTCACGGGCGTGGCTCGGGTCTCGGCCCTGACCACCGGCGGGGAGGAGCTGGGAGTGGGCGTGCGGCTCGAGGAACTCGCCGACGAGGCCCGGGACCGTGCGGTGGAACAGCACCTGGACCACGGATCGCTGGACGTCACCGACACGGCGGCGCTGCGGCACGCGGTCGAGGCCGCCGACCTTGTCCTGTACGCGGCCGACCGCACCGGTCCCGGGCACCTCACGGCCGTCGACCTCGCCTGCGCGGAACTCGGCCGGACCCTGATCGCCGTGACCCTCCTGGGCGAGGAGGCGTGGATCGGGCCGGTGTGCCCGGCGGACCGTCCCGCGATGCGCTGGGAGAGGCTGTGGCGGAGACTGGGCAGCCCGGAGACGCGGAGCGACCTGCTCACCGGGCCCGTCCCGGGCATCGTCGCCAACCACCTGGTGTTCCGCGCCTTCGAGCACGTCACCGGGGTCGCGGAGGAGGACACCCCGGCGGCCGGTGTCGTCCGCGTCGACCTGGAGACGCTTCAGACCTCCGTCCACCGGCTCGCCGAAGCGCCGGACGCCTCCGACGGCGGCGAACTCGCCGAACGCGTGGGTGCGTTGACCGATGAGCGGCTCGGGGTGCTGGGGCCGGTGTCCGAGGGGCACTACGAGCAGTTCCCCCTGCGGGTCGTCCGCGTCGCCGTCGCCGACCCCGGGCGCCCCGGGGAGTTCTTCCCGGTGTGGGGCGCGGGGGCCGACTTCGCGCAGGCCCAGGACGCCGCGCTGCGGCACGGACTCGCCGCGTACGCCGTCCGCGCGGGCGCGCTGTCGGCGGACGGCCCGGTGACCGGGTTCGCGGCGGCGGACGGAACGGTCAGGGACGTGCCGGCGGACGAGGTGTTCGGGCATCTCCCCGTCGGCACGGCCGCCGGTGCGACACGGGACGACGCCGTGGAGCGGGCGCTGCTGGACCATCTCGCGCGACGGATGCCGACGGAGCGACAGGAGCCGGTGGCACTCGCCGACCTCCAACTCGGCGACTTCGCAGGCCGGTTCCGCGATCTGCTGCTCACCACGGGCGAGGAACTGTCGGCGTATGCGCTCCGGGCTCCCGCCGGGGTCACCGCCTACGCCTTCCGCCTCGGTGACGCGGAGACCGGGCTGACCGAGCGCGGGGCCGGTTTCACCCCCGCCGAGGCCGCCGCGTCCGGCCTGGGGCGCCTGCTGCTGGCCCACCAGGCCCACGCGCACGACCAGACCGAGTACGCGCCCTCGCCCGAAGTCTCCCTGTGGGCCCCGCCCGAGGGCGCCGACGGAGAACGGCACCGCCCGCTCGTCGAGGCCCTGCGCGCCGACGGACTCGACCCCGTCGTCGTACCGCTGGACCAGGACCCGGTCGTGCACGCTGTACTGCCGCATCTCGTCCGGGTGGTGCTGCTCGATGCGTGAGCACCCCAGCGGCCCGGTCGCCCTGTTCGGCGACGGCGGACTGCTCGACCGGGCCACCGCCGCCGTCCTGGCCCGCTCCTTCCCGCTGGTACGGCCGGACCGCGGCGCCCTCGCCGACGCGCTCGGCTCCTGCGCCGCCGTCCTGGTGGCCTCGGACACCACCGACACGACCGGATACGCCGAGATCCGCAAGGCCGCGGAGGCCGCCGGGGTCCCCTGGATCCCGCTGAACACCGAGGCGGACGCGATCCATGTCGGACCCGTCGTCGGGGACGCCTGCCCGACCTGCGCCGACTGGCGCCGCCGCCTCGCCCGCGACAAGGCCCAGCACCACGAGACCCTGCGCGCCCGCCACGGCACCGCCCTGTCCGCCCGGCTCACGTCGCTGCGCACCCGGACGGCGGCGGCCGTGGCGGCCGAACTCGCCGTCGGCCTCCTGCGGTCGACCCTGACCGGCGGACCCCTGCCGCAGGACGCCGCCGATCGCGCGGGCACTGCCGAGGGCCGCCGGCCGGGCGACCGGTTCCTCCGCGTCGAACTCGCCTCGCTCGCCATCAGCTCCCACCGCTACCTGCCGTACACGCTCTGCGCGGACTGCGGCGGTCTGCCGCCCGACGGTCCCGAGGCGGCACGGATCGCCCCGGCCGCCCGGCCCAAGCCCGCGCCCGACGTCTTCCGGGTGCAGAACGTCGTGGCGCGCGAACGGGAGTTGTACGACATCTACGTGGACCGCGTCGCCGGTGTCGTGCCGTCCGTGGACGACGAGCGGGGCGGGCCGCTGCCGCGCGCGGTGGCCCCGCTCAGCTCCCTGCGCGGCAACAGCTCGCAGCACGGGTGGGGCCGTACGACCGACTACCGCACCTCCCGGATCACCGCCGTGCTGGAGGCACTGGAGCGCTTCGGCGGGGAGCAGCCGCGGGGGCGGCGCACCACGGTCACGGCGAGCAGGCGGGAGCTGGGGGAACGCGCCCTGGACCCGCACCTCTTCGGGCTCTACCCCGATGACCGCCACGACCTGCCCGGCTTCCCCTACATCCGGTACCACGAGGACCTGGTGATGCCCTGGGTGTGGGGCTGGTCCTTCGCCCGCGCCGAGCCGGTGCTGGTCCCGGAGCGGTACGCCTACTACGCGGCGCACAGCCACGACGACCCGCGTTTCGTCTACGAGATCTCCAACGGCTGCGCCATGGGCGGCTGTCTGGAGGAGGCCGTCCTGTGCGGGCTGCTGGAGGTGGCCGAACGGGACGCCTTCCTGATGACCTGGTACGGGCGGATGCCGATCCCGCGCGTCGACCCGGACTCCGCGCGGGACCGCTCGATCCCCATGATGATCGAGCATCTGCGCCACCGGACGGGGTACGAGGTCCGCCTCTACTCGGCCACCCTGGAACAGGGCGTCCCGTGCTTCTGGGCGGTCGGTCTCGACACGCTCGGCGACCCGGGCAGACCGCGCGTCCTGTGCGCGGGCGGCTCCGCGCTGCTGGCCGAGAAGGCCGTCGTCAACGTCCTGCACGAGACGGCACATCTGCTGGAGCACGCCAAGATCTACGACGCGGCGGAGCGGGAACGCGCCGCACGCATGGTGCGCGACCCGTCCCTGGTGAAGGTGATGGGCGACCACTCCGTGCTCTACAGCCACGAGGACGCCTTCGACCGGTTCGACTTCCTGCTGGGGGAGCGCGAGGCACGGCCGTTCACGAGCTTCGAGGAGCAGTGGCGGTGGCCCGCGCACACCGATCTGCGGGCGGACCTGGAGGAGATGCTCCGCCGCTATCTGGACCGGGGCCTGGACGTCGTGGTCGTGGACCAGACGACCCCGGAACACCGGGCGGGCGGCTTCGCCTGCGTCAAGGTGATGGTGCCGGGCACCCTGCCGATGACGTTCGGGCACCAGAACCGGCGGGTCGACGGAATCCCGCGGCTGCTGACCGTGCCGTACGCACTCGGCTACCGCGACCGTGTGCTGACGCCCGAGGACATCAACCCCCACCCCCACCCGTTCCCGTGAGGACCCCGCGGATGACTGCCGTCGAAGGCGCCGATCGGGTCCTCGAGCCGCCCGGCGCACGGTACTGGCACCGGTCTCTGCACGCCTACGCCGACCTGATCGGGCGGGGGCCGGGCGGCAGGGAGGGCGCGCCGGAGGAACCGGAGCGGTTCACCCGCCACGGCTCGCTGCCGCGGTATCCGCTGCCGGCGCCGCCCCGGACGCTCGGCACGCTGAGCCGGGCCCTCGGCGACGGCACCGGGAGCCCGCCCGCGCCGAGCGCCGACCTCCACTCCGCGCTGCTCCACTACACCTGCGGTGTCCTGCGCACCGAGTTCGGCCCCACCGCCCGCTGGCCCTATCACCGGGCCGCCCCCTCCGCCCGCTGCTTCGCGCCGGTGGAGACGTACCTGTGGACGCCGGGCCACGACGGGCTGCCCGCAGGCGTCTACGCCTACGACCCCGCGCACCACGCCCTCGTGCTGCGGCGGGCCGGCGACTTCCGCGCCCTGCTCGGCGCGGCGCTCGGCACGGACCTCGGGGGTGCGGTGGGCGTGCTGCTGCTGTCCACGGTCTTCTGGCGCACGGCGTTCCGGTACGGGGCGTATGCGTACCGGCTGTGCGCGCAGGAGACGGGTCTGGTGGCCGGCAACGCGCTCATGGTCGCGGGCGCGCTCGGTGTGCGGGGACAGGTGCGGCACCAATTCCTCGACGAACCGCTGGAGCGGCTGATCGGGGTCTCGCGTCCGGAGGAGAGTGTGGCCGCGGTGGTGCCGTTGTACGCG
Organism: Streptomyces puniciscabiei; assembly: GCF_006715785.1. Lineage (NCBI taxonomy): Bacteria > Bacillati > Actinomycetota > Actinomycetes > Kitasatosporales > Streptomycetaceae > Streptomyces > Streptomyces puniciscabiei. The sequence continues at coordinate 206,687 of NZ_VFNX01000001.1, read as the reverse complement.
GGGCGCAGGGGCCCTGACCTGGCGTCTCGCGAGGCGGAGGTGGCGTTGACGCCGCTGCCCGGTCGTCCCGCCACCGGTGTCGGCGCGCTCGCCGACCTCGTCGAGCTGGACACCGCCGCCCGTCTCACCGACACGGCGTCCTTCGCCCGGCTGCCGCACGAGGAGCACGCGCCCGCCGCGCCCGCCCCGGCCGGGGAACTCGCCGACTGTCTGCGCGGACGCACCTCGGGCGCACCGGCGTTCCACCCGAAGCCGCGGCCGGTGCCGGTGGCGGCCGTGCTCGACGCGGTCCTGCCCGCCTTCACGCCGTACGGGTCCGACGCCGTGCCGGAGGGTTCCGCGCCGCCCGTGCGGGCGCACCTGTGGGCGGTCGATGTGACCGGGGCCGAGGACGGAGTGCACGAGGTGACCGCACACGGTCTACGGCACCTCGGTCCCGCCCAGGCCGCCGGCCTCGGTCTGGAGGCGGCCAATATCGACTACCGCACGGTGAACGCCGTCGTCTTCCTGTCGGTGCCCGCCCGCCGAGGCCAAGTGGCCTTCGGTGACCGGGGGTTCCGGGTGCTGCACCACGAGGCGGGCGTCGTCGCGCAGCGGCTGTGCGTGCTGAGCGCCCGGTCCGGGCTTGCCGCGCGGATCCACAACGGCTACGCCGCCCGACCGCTCGCCCACGCGCTGCGTCTGCCGCCGGGCCACGAGCCGGTGTTCCAGATCGCCCTCGGCACCCCCGGAGCCGACGAGCGCTATCTGATGTCCGTCCCGCACTGGAGGTCCGCATGACGTCCTCGACAACCTCGGCCGCCCTGGAGTACTTCGACTCCGGCCACCAGCCGCCGGACGCGCTGCCCGCGGCCGACCCGCTCCGGCTTCCGCCGGTCCACAAGCGCTACCCGTCGGCGCGCCGTCGGCCGTTGCCGGACCGACCGGATCCCCGGGACGCGGAACCGGTCCGGCGTCTGTCCTGGCTGCTGCACCGGGCGGCCGGACTGACCCGGATGCGCTGGATGAGCGGCATCATGCCGCTCGGCCTCGGCAGTCCCGCCGCCCGCCGGAGGCTCCTGTCACCCGGCCGTACCGCCGCCGCCTCCGGCTCCCGCTACCCCGTGGAGTTCTACCTCGCGCATCCCGCCCTGGACGGTCTCCCCGCCGGACTCTCCCACTACGACCCGGTCCACCACGCCCTGGAGCACCTGCGCGCGGACGACGGACGTCACCTGGTCACGCCCCTGCTCGCCGAACCGCCCGCACGGGAACCGGAGTTCGTCCTGCTGCTGGGCAGCGTGCTGTGGCGCAACATGGCCAAGTACGGAGTCTTCGGCTACCGCCTCCAGAGCCTCGACGCCGGGGTGGCGGCCGCGCAGACGGTGGCCGCGGCCGAGGCGACGGGCCTGACGGCGACCGTCCATCTGCGCTACGAGGACGCCGCGTTGGACGAACTGCTCGGCCTCTCCTCCTTCGCGGAGAGCGTGTTCGCGGTGATCACCCTGCACCGGCCGGACGCACCCGCAGCGGCGCCTTCCACACGCCGCCGCGCCGAGGTGCCCGCCGCCGAGCCCGACCCGATGCCCATCACCGAGGTCCCCGCCCTGGCCGAGGCCGCCGCCCTGCACGCCGCCATCCGACGCGCCGCACCGGGGGACTTCGGCGACCGCCCGGCCCCCTGGCCGCTCCCCGACGGTCCCCGGCACGCCCTGCCCCGCGCCGCCCTCGACCTCGCCGACGGCTTCCCGGGCCGCCGCACGGCGTACGGCTTCCGGCCGGCCCCGGTGCCCGAGCGGACGCTCGCCGCCCTCCTCGCCACCGCGGGGACCCCGGTGGCCGGGGTGGAGGTCCCGGTCCAACTCGCCGGACTGCTCCAGCGGGTCCCGGAGGTGGAGACGGGCGCGTACCTCTACGACGCCGAAGCCCACGCGCTGACCGGCACCCGGCGGGCCGACGCCGTACCGGACGTGCTCGCCGCGGCCAAGAGCCCCATGCTGGCCGACGAATGCCGTACCGCCACCGCGGTCCTCGCGGTCTGCGGCGATCCGCGCAGCGGGGTCGAGCGCTGCGGGGACCGCTGGTACCGGGCGCAGAACATCGCCGCCGGTGCCACGGCCCAGCGGATCGCGCTGGCCGCCGCGGCCGTCGGCCTGGAGAGCCATGTGCACTGCGACTTCGACCCCGAGGGTGTGCGGTCGGCCCTCGGTCTGACCACGGGTCCGCTCCAGCCGCTGGTACTGGTGACCGTGGGCCCCCGCGCACCGGACCGCACGGACCCGCACCTGCCCCTGCGAGCCGGTTTCTGAACAGAAGGAGCACCCGACTCATGGAGTCCTACGACGTGGTGGTGGCCGGCGCGCGCAGCGCCGGTGCCTCGACCGCGCTGCTGTTCGCGCGGGCCGGGTACCGGGTCCTGCTGCTGGACCGGGCGGCCTTCCCCAGCGACACCCTCTCCACCCAGCACATCCACCGGCCCGGACTGCGGCTGCTCCGGCGCTGGGGGCTGCTGGACCGGCTCGCCGCGACCGGCTGCCCACCGGTGCGCCGGATCTCCTACACGCTCCAGGACGTCCGGCTCGCCGGTCCGGTCCCCGTGGAGGAGGGCATCGACGCGGTGTACGCGCCGCGCCGGTACGTCTTGGACAGCATGCTGATCGACGGGGCCGTCGAGGCCGGGGCCGAGTTCCGGCAGGGTCACACCGTCACCGGGGTGCTCACCGAGGGCGGCCGGGTGACCGGGGTGCGCTGCCGGACCGGCCGGGGCGAGAGCGCGGTGCGGGCCCGGCTGGTGGTGGGCGCCGACGGGATGCGCTCGACGCTGGCGGGCCTGTGCGGGGCGGCGGTGGAGCGGGAGGACACCCCGCGCACCTGCGTCTACTACGGCTACTGGGAGGGGCTGCCTGCACAGTTCGAGGTGTACGAGCGGACCGGACGGCTCGTCGGCGTGGTCGGCACCCACGACGAACTGACCCTGGTGGCCGCCTACTTCCCGCAGGCGGAGTTCCAGGACATACGGCGGGACGCGGACCGCGCCTACCGGGAGGCCATCCGGACCACCGCCCCCGACCTGGCCGAACGCGCCCTGTCGGCACGGCGCGTGGAGCGGCTGCGCGGCACCGGCAGCCAGCTCAACCACATCCATACGGTCAGAGGGCCGGGCTGGGTCCTGGTCGGGGACGCCGGATGCCACAAGGACTCCATCACCGGGACCGGCATCAGCGACGCCTTCGAACAGGCCGCGCTGCTCGCCGGGTCGGTCGGCGCGGGGCTGCACGACGTCCGGGAGCTGGAGACCGCCCTGGACCGTTATGCCGACGGCCACCGACGGCTGATGGAGCCGCGCTACCGGACCGCGCTCGACACCGCACGGCTCGAAGTGACCCGGGAGAGACTGGAGTTCACCCGATGGATCGCGAGCGATCCGGCGTCCGTGAACACGTTCCTGTCGGTGGCGGTGAGCCATGTCGACGCGGCCGAACTGCTCTCCGCGGCGGGCTGAGGACGGTACCGGCGTCGGTCGCTGCCGCCGACACCGCCCCCGGCCGCCGGATCAGGCCGCGCAGGGGCGGACCAGGCCCGTCTCGTACGCGAGGATCACGGCCTGGGTGCGATCGCGCAGGCCGAGCTTCTGGCACAGGTGATAGAGGTGGGACTTGACCGTCGCCTCGCTCAGCGACAGCATCTTCGCGATCACCAGGTTGGAGTGGCCGTTCGCGACGAGTGACAGCACATCGCGCTCCCGGGTGGTGAGCAGCGCGAGCTGCCCGGAGCCCGCGGAAGCGGCCACCTCGGGCGAGCGGTTGAGCAGTCTGCCGATCAGCTGCACGGCGTTCGGTGACTTCAGGACCATCGCGCCGCCGGCGATGTCACGGATGGCGGCGGGCAGGGTCCGCGGGTCGCAGTTGCCCGGGAGCAAGCCGCGCACCCCGCCCTTCAGCGCCGACAGCAGCTCCGCCTGCTCGGTCCGGGAGCTGAGCATGAGGACGCCCGGCGCGTTGTCCGGGGCCGTTCTGCGCAGTCTGCGCGCCATGGCGATGCCGTCCACGGCGTCGGCGTCGTGGTTGATGAGTGCGACATGCGGGCGCAGGCTCTGCACCGCGGTGAGCATCTCCCGGCCGTCGAGGGCCTCGCCCACCACGCTGATGTCCGGTTCTCTCTCCAGGACGCTGACCATCCCCGCTCGCATCAGATGGCGTGGGTCGCAGATCAGGACCCGTATACAGTCAGCCTCAGTTGTGTTCGTCATGCTGTGAAATAACCCCCATGAGTGCATGAATCCCGAAGACAGACGTACTGGAAGCGGGCCACGACCGATGGTCTGGACCACTTGTCTCGTCTTGCAGAGTACTGATAGCTCGCCGGAAAGATCTAGCGCCATTCGAGCTCGGCTTCACAGCCCCAGGTGGCGGCCGGTGGAGACGGAGTCGGAACCTCAACCTCCAGTCTGAGAAGCAAATCCGGTCCAGGGGCGGACGACAGCTTCCGGCACACGGTGCGAAGGTGATCCGGTCGGTCGGCTCAGGGGGAACAGGTGCAGACTAAGCCGGATCTCGAACCGTTGCTCGATTTCAGCCCGTACCGGCTGCTCACCGAACCGGACGCGGTCCACCAGCGGATGCGCACGGAATCACCGGTCCGCCTGGTACGGGAGGAGAGCGGCTTCACGTACTGGCTGGTCTCCGGGTACGCCGAGGCTCGCCAGGCCCTGCGCGCCCCCGGGCTCTCCAACGACCCGCGCCGTCTCGGCCGTCCGGTCGACACCGCGAACGCCTACTCCCCGATGGCCAACAACGATCCGCCGCACCACACCCGGTTGCGCGGACTCGTCTCCCACGGGTTCACCCGCCGTCGGATCAACGCGCTGGCGCCGAGGGCCGAGGCCGTCACCGGCGAACTCCTCGACGCCCTCGCGCCCACCGGGCGTGCGGACGTCATTGCCGACCTCGCCTTCCCGCTGCCCGTGCTGGTCATCTGCGAGCTGCTCGGCGTGCCCACCCAGGACCGGGACGCCTTCCGCGCCTGGGCCGCGCGCACCCTGTCCACCGCCGCCGGACCGCGCACCCGCGAGGAGCGCTCCCGCCGACTGCGCGCCTACTTCACCCGGCTCGTCGCGGCCAAGCGTGCCGCCGTACGACCAGGCCTGGCGCCGGACGAGCAGCCCGATCTGCTCAGCGCCCTCATTGTGGCCCAGGAACAGCGCAGCAGCCTCGACGACGACGAACTCATCGGCCTGGCCGTGCTGTTGCTCGTCGCCGGACACGAGACGACCACCAACCTCATCGGCAACGGACTGCTCACCCTGCTGCTCCACCCGGACCAGCTGACCCTGGTCCGCGACGACCCGGCGCTGCTGCCGTCGGCGGTGGAGGAACTGCTGCGCTACGAGGGATCGGCGGGCCAGTCCGCACTCCGGGTCGCCGTCGACGACGTGGTCATCGGCGGGACCGTGATCCCCCGCGGCTCGGTCGTCAACATCGGCCTGTCCCTGGCCAACCGGGACCCCGGCGCCTTCCTGGACGCCGACACCCTGGACGTACGGCGGACGGCCAACCCCCATCTGGCCTTCGGGCACGGCATCCACTACTGCCTCGGCGCCCCGCTGGCCCGGATGCTCGCGACCACGGCGCTCGGAGCGCTGCTCGGCCGGTTCGGCGGACTGCAACTGGCTGTCCCGGCCGACGAGTTGCGCTGGCGCCAGATCAGCATCCTGTGCGGGCTGACCGCACTGCCCATCTCCTTCGCTCCTGTTCGTCCGGAAACGAGTGGCACGTGACCATGATCGACCCGATGGCGGCAGCCCGCCTCTACCGCCTCGCCTTCGGTTTCATTCCCGCCCAGATGATCCACGCCGCCGCCCGGCTGCGGCTCCCCGACCTGCTCGCCGAACAACCCTTGACCACAGAGGAGTTGGCCGAACACACCGGGACCCGGGTCCCGGCGCTGCGCCGACTGCTGCGGGGCCTGGCCACCCTCGGCGTGGTGGAGCAGGAGGGCGAGGACGGCTTCCGGCTGGCCCCGGCGGGCGACCTGCTCCGCTCGGACGTGCCGGGCTCCGTCCGCCCGATGCTGATGCCCTACTTCAGCGAAGCCGTCTGGGCGTCCTGGGGACGGTTCACCGAGTGTCTGCGCACCGGACGGCCGTCCGTGGAGTCGGTCACCGGAGGCTCGGTCTTCGACCTGTTCGCGGCCGATCCGGAGCTGGGCGCGGAGTTCCACGCCGCGATGGCGGTCAGTGGCGGCGCGGAGGCCCAGGCGCTGGCCCGGTCGTACGACTTCGACGGCGTCAAGACCGTCGTGGACGTCGGCGGCGGCAACGGCGCCCTGCTCGCCGGGGTGCTCGGGCACCACTCCCACCTGCGCGGGATCCTGGTCGACACCCCGGTGGGGGTGGCCGCAGCCCCGGACGTCCTCGCCGCCGCGGGTGTCGCGGACCGGTGCGAACTGGCCGCCCAGGACTTCCGCACCGTCGTGCCCGAGGGCGGCGACCGCTATGTGATCAAGAGCGTGCTGCACGACTGGGACGACGAGACCTGCGTGACGATCCTCCGCAACTGCCGCCGGGCCATGGCGGACCCGGCCCGGGTGCTGATCGTCGAGGTCGTCGCACCGCCCGTCGCGGACACCACGACCGACCCCTTCCTCACCGTCAGCGACCTCAACCTGATGGTCCTGACCCACGGCCGGGAGCGCACCGAGCGGGAGTTCACCGAGCTCCTCGACGCCGCCGGCCTCGAGCTGACACAGATCGGCGCGCCGCTCGGCTTCAGCGGATACCGGGTCATCGAGGCCCGCCCCACCGCAGGACCGGCCGAATGACGCGGCAAGACAACGGAGGAACGCAAGAGTTGGGATCCATCGAGGAAGCCACCGGTCAGGTCGGCCCCAGCACGCTCCGCCGGCTGGCGGCGGCCTGGCCCCGCCGGGCCACCGTCCGCACCGACATGGAGAAGGTCACCGGAGCCGAGGAGTACGACCCCGAACTGCTCGACTACCCCGTCGCGCTGATGCCGTTCGGCGAGCACCCCGACTTCCGGGACGCCCCGGAGGACAAACGGCGCACGGCGAACACCCTGGGCTGGATCGCGTACAACGAACGCGTCGTGGCCGCCGAGGAGTTCGTCGTCAACCCCACCTTCGAGAAGCTCGGCCATGCCGTGTTCCCCGGGGTGGACCGCTTCGAGGTCAAGGAGATCGTGCGGCAGTCCCACATCGACGAGGTGTGGCACACGTACATGCACATGCTCGGCATGCAGCGCACCCGCCAGGCCCGGGGCATCACCGCCGAACCCGACTGCGGGCACCCCGTCACCAACCGGCTGCTGCACCAGGCGCAGGACGCCTCCGCCGAGCGCTGGGAGTCGGACCTGCTCTACCTGCTGTGGACCACGGTCGGCGAGGTGAGCGTCAACGCCTTCCTCGACCTGATGGCCCGGGACACCACCGTGCAGCCGCTGCACTCCACGATCGCCCGGCTGCACGCCCGCGACGAGTCGGCGCACGGCCCGGTCATGGTCGAGGTGATGAAGGACGTCTTCGTCAACCTCTCCAAGCCCCAGCAGGACTTCTTCGTGGCGTCCCTGCCCGCCGGCATCAACGCCTTCTGCGCCGAGGACTTCGACTGGTGGCTGAAGGTCCTGGAGTTCGCGGGCATCCCCAAGGCCCGGGACATCGTCGAGGACTCCCGGGGCAGCGGACAGGCGGACCTGCTCGTCACCGACTTCTCCGGGATCCTGCGCATGCTGCGGGAGCTGGACGTGGCGGACCGGGTGGACTTCGACTTCGAGGGCGCCGCGGGCGCCACGGGGAGGGCCACGTGATCCTCACCGGTCCCGAGATCACCGAGGCCGCGAACGACGGCCGGATCGTCATCTCGCCGTTCAACCCGGCCCAGGTGAACCCCAACAGCTACAACGTCTGCCTCGGCGACCGGCTGCTGACCTACACCGACGAGGTCATCGACCCCTACCGGCCCAACGCCACCCGGGAGATCACCATCGGGGAGGACGGCTATGTCCTCAGACCCGACCAGCTCTATCTCGGGCACACCGTGGAACAGGTCGGCTCCGACCAGTACGTGCCGCTGCTCTTCGGGCGGTCCTCGGTCGGGCGGCTCGGGCTGTTCGTGGAGATCACGGCGCCCATCGGCGACATCGGCTTCCACGGCCAGTGGACGCTGATGCTCTCCCCGGTCCGGCCGCTGCGGGTGTACCCGGGGATGAAGATCGGCCAGATCATGTTCTTCGTGTCGCTCGGCGAGGTCGACCTCTACCGCGGCAAGTACCAGTCCTCGGCGGGCCCCCAGGAGTCCCGCTACTGGAAGGACGTGGCGGTGCCGACGACATGATCCTCACCCGCGAAGTCATCGCCACCGCCGTGGAGCGCGGCGACATCGTGATCGAGCCCTACGATCCCGAGCGGATCTCGCCGAACGCCTACGACTGGCACCTCGGGGACCGCATCCGGGTCTGCGAGGGCGACGAGCTGGACGCCGCCGCCGTGACCCGGGTCACCGAGCACGTCATCCCGCCCGAGGGCATGGTGCTGCGGCCGGGGCAGCTCTACCTCGGCGTCACCCACGAGCGCACCCACTCCGAGCGCTACGCCCAGATGATCAACGGCGACCGCAGCCTCGGCGCGCTCGGCATCTGGGTCCATGTCTCCGCCCCGCTCGGACACGTGGGCCACGCCATCCGCTGGACCCTGGAGATCCGGGTGGCGCGGCCGGTGCGGGTCTATCCGCTGATGCCCTTCGGGAAGATCGTCTTCCTGGTCGCCGAGGGCGCGATGGCCAGCTATCAGGGACTGGGCCGCAAATACACCCGGACCAGCGGGATCGACATCTCGCGGCTGTACGAGGAGCTGCGGTGAGCGCACCCCGGATCCTGACCGGACTCGATCTGCCCTGGGGGAGTCCGGGCGGCAGCGTCGAGCTGCTCAAGGACCTGTACCTCGACCCGGACGGGCCGCTGGCGGCGAGCGCGTTCATGCTGATCCCCGGGGTTGCGGACGCCACCCCGCCGCCCGACGAAAGCCCCCTCGCCCTGCTGGGCGTCCCCGGCAAACAGCTCAGCGGCGAAGGCTTCTGGGCCTACGTCGACCGACTGACGGACGCGGTCACCGCCCGCTTCCCGCACACCGAGCAGGACGTCGTCCACCTCCAGCACCTCGCCTTCGGCGCCACCCCGGCGCTGCTGCGGGGCTACCCCAAGCATCCCGCCATCGGCCTGGTGCACGGCACGGACCTGCTGTTCGCCGCCGAGTACGAGACCCAGGGCGCGGTGCTGCGGGAGGCGGTCGAGTCGGCCCGCTCCCTGGTGGTGCCGACCGCCGGGATGGCCGACCAACTGCGCCGGCTGGCCCCGCGGACGGACAGCGGCCGTATCGTCCACATCCCCTGGGGCGTCCCGGACGCCCTGCTGGCCCAGCCGCCGGTCCGCGTCCCCCGGGAGGACGGGCCGCTCCGGGTGCTGTACGCCGGCCGGCTCACCGCCGAGAAGGGCGCCGCCGAACTGGTCGCCGCGCTGACCGGCGTACCCGGGGTGCGGCTCAGCATGGCCGCGCCGGTCGCCGAGTTCCGGCGGCTGGCCGGGGAACGGGACCTGTCGGCCGTACGGCATCTCGGGTGGCTGAGCCGCGAGGAGCTGTGGGCGACGTTCGCCGAGCACGATCTGCTGGTGGTGCCGTCCGCGAAGCTGGAGGCGTTCGGTCTGGTGGCCGTGGAGGCGCAGGCGTGCGGGCTGCCGGTGGCGTACCAGCCGGTGCCGGGGCTGCGGGACGCGCTGGGCGACTCGGCGCTGCCCCTCGATCTCCTCGCCGATCCGCGGCGGGCGCTGGCCGAGCTGACCGGGCTGCGGGACGACCCTGGCGCGCTGGACGGTCTGCGCCGGTCCGGGTTCGCCAACGCGGCGCGCTTTCCGCTCTCCAGGACCGCCCGCGACCTTGCCGCCCTCTCCGCCCAGGTGCGGTGAGCCACCGACCGTCCGAAGGAGCCGACATGTACACCGCCGCGCTGTTCGATCTCGACGGCACCCTGATCGACACCGAGCCCCGCAGCTATGAGGCGTGGTCGCGGCTCTTCCGCAACCACGGCGTCCCCCACGACGAAGCCACCATCCGGGGCTTCGCCGGGCGGCCCCCTCGCGAGGCGCTGCTCGACCACCTGCCCCGCTTCCCCGGACACACCGTGGACGAACTCTTCGCCGAGGCCCTCGCCTACACGACCCTCCCCGACATGCCCCCGGTCGGCGCGATCCCCGGCGCCCTCGAACTCCTCGCCCGGCTGAGGAAGTCGGGGGTCCCGCTCGGCCTGGTGACCTCGGGCACCCGGGACTACGCCCGGCACGAACTCGGCGCGGTCGGGGCGCTGGACCTGTTCGACGTGCTAGTCACCTCCGACGACGTGAGCCGCGGCAAGCCCGATCCGGAGGGCTGCCTCAAGTGCTGTGCGGCGCTGGGTGTCTCGCCCGCCGACGTCGTGGTCTTCGAGGACGCCCCGGCCGGGGTCGCGGCGGCGAAGAGCGCCGGAGCCGACTGCGTGGCGATCACCTCCACCCAGTCCGCCGAGGCGCTGGCCGCGGCCGATCTGATCGTCCCCGATCTCACCGGGATGACCTGGCCACCGCCGACGGCCGCCATGACCGCCGCGACCCGGACGGAGGTCTGAGCCATGGGCGAGGGGATTCTGGAGGTCGTCGTCACCTCCGCCGAGGAGGCGCGCGCCGCTGTCGCGGGCGGCGCCCATCGGCTGGAGCTGGCGGCCGACATGGAAGCCGACGGAATGACCCCCGCGCTCGCGGAGTTCGTGCGCACCCGGGACGCCGTCACCGTGCCCGTGCGGGTCATGCTGCGCGACACGGGCGGCTTCCAGGCCGCCGACCTCGACGCCCTGCGTGCCGCCGCCGGGGCGCTGGGGGCGGCGGGCGCCGAGGAGTTCGTCCTCGGCTTCCTCACCGCGGACGGCGCGCCGGACCTGCCCGCGGTCCGCGCCCTGCTCGACGCGGTGCCGGGCTGCCGCTGGACGTTCCACCGGGCCGTGGACCACGCGGCCGACCGGACGGCGGTACGGCTCGCCATCGAGGGGCTGCCCGGCCTGGACACCCTGCTGTCCGCGGGCAGCGCCGCCGGTGTCGCGGACGGACTGCCCACCCTGCTGGCCGAGGCGGACCGCCAGGGCGAGCCCGGCCACACCCTGGCCGTCATGGCGGGCGGGGGACTCGGCGCCGAGCACGTCCCCGCGCTGCGCGCCCGGGGCGTCGACGCCTTCCACGTCGGCACCTCGGTGCGTCACCGGGGCTGGGACAGCCCGGTAGACCCGGCCGCCGTCCGCCGCTGGCGTGAGCTGATCGACGCCGCCGCCCGCAAGGACGGGGGCTGACATGGCGTCCGAGTGCGTGTTCTGTGACATCGTGGCGGGCCGGCTGCACGCGGAGATCCTCTTCCAGGACGAGCGGACCGTGGCCTTCCTCGACAACACCGCCGTGATGGAGGGCCACACCCTCGTCATCCCCCGCGCGCACGCGGCGGACATCTGGGAGATCTCCGAGGACGACGCGGCAGCGGTGATGCGTACCGTCCACCGCATGGCCGAGGTCCTCGACGGGGTACTGAAGCCCGACGGCCTGACGCTGTTCCAGGCGAATCGCCCCGCGGGCTGGCAGGACGTCTTCCACCTCCACGTCCACTTGGTGCCGCGGGAGAACTCCGACCGGCTCAACCGCCCCTGGTACGTGGACCGCGCCGACCCGGACGCCCTGGCGAGGACCCGCCGCCGCATCCTGGGGGACGGGAGCGCGCATGCCGTCTGCTAGGAGCGTGTCTCGGTAACAGGTGAGCGGCTGGCGGCCGTGATTGATTGGGTCGGTCGCGGCCGCCCCGCGGACAGCCGTGAGGGCGGTCGGGGTGCGGGTCGTGGGGGGCGACCGGGTGGGGGCCGGTGACGAGCTGCGAGGCTCGGTCGGTCAGCCGGCCAGGGCGGCGAGGCCGGTGGTTCCGGCGTGCCGGAAGACCTTGCGAAGGTTGTGGCAGGCGGCCAGCAGTCGCCACTCGCCGCGGGCTCCGTCCTCGCCTCGGAGGAGGAGTTGGCGGCCGCTGCGGCAGGTCATGATGTGGCCGAATACGGGTTCGACGATGGCCTTGCGGCGGCTGTAGGCAGCCTTGCCGGGTTTCGTCCGCAGCTTGCGAGCCATGCGCTCTTTCAGCGTGGCGTTCTTGGGGATGCGTCCGAGGGGTGCGCGCAGGATCTGCTCGTCGTGGCCGAGAACGGCCAATGGCCATGAACGTGCTGGTGTCGCAGTCGAGTTGGCGGTCCCGTGCGGCTTCGAGGTTGGTCTGGGAGCAGTATCCGGCGTCGACCAAGACTTGCTTGGGGCTGCTCGTCGACGACGGCCTGGGCGTTGTATGCCTGGATGTAGGCGCCGTCGCTGTTCTTCATGATCCGCGAGTCAGGGTCGGTGAAGTTCGCCTGGGCCTTGGGCTTCGGCCGTGCCTTCGCGGCTGCCTTCTCGCCGGCGTCAGCGACAGCCTGCTCATCGCCGGTACCGGCGCGCTGCTGGCGGCGGCGTTCTTTGTCTTCTGCGTGGCGATGGGCCTTGTCGGCGGCCTCGGCCTCGATCTGCGCGCGGGCGGCCTGCAGCTTCGCGAGCGCTTCTCCCGCCGGTCCAGCTCGGCTGGCAGGTCCGCCTCGTTGCCGTCGACGCCGAAGACCTGGCCCTCGGCGTCGTCGGTGGCCTCGGCGTCGGCCGGCAAACCTCGAGCCTTCGCCTCCAACTCGGCGATCTCAGCCTCGATCTGCTCTTCTTTGTCGACCAGGCGGCCGTAGCTCATCGCCTTGTGTTTGGAGGCGTTCGCTTCCAGTTTCGTGCCGTCCAGCGCGACGCGGCCCATCTTGACCATGCCCAGCTTCTGCGAGGTGCAGCGACTGGGCGAACAGGTCGGCCAGCGCATCCAAGTGGCGGCCGGCGGAACCGGGCGATCGAGCGGAAGTTCGGGGCCTGATCGGCAGCCAGGAACCGGAGCGCGACATCATCGACGCAACGACGCTCGATCGCCCGCGAAGAACGAATACCGGTGCTGTATCCGTAGATCAGCAGCCGCACCATCAACCGCGGATCGTAGGGCCGGTAGCCGCGCTTGTCGGCGTAGTCCGCCAGGATCGGGGAAAGGTCAAGCACCTCGTCGACCAGGTCGGCAACGAACCGGGCGAGATGATCCTCAGGCGGCCAGTCGTCCAGCGACGGGGGCAGCAGCAGGACCTGGTGCGGGTCGAAGTCCCGGAACGTCTTGTCCACGGATGCCGGACAACCCTGCGGCTGCTTCTTCTCGACCGGTTCGACCTCGAACAGCCCATCGCCACCACTCATGCCGAGATCATCCCGCATGAATGATCACGAACCGCACACTGGTGCAGAGCACCTATTCAGAGGGCGCGGTATTGAGTGGGGCCGCGCCTGGAGCGAGCGTTCCTCCCGCTCGTCGACCGCCCGGTCGGTCGTAGTCCGTCATGCCACTGTCGCGCCGCGACGCCACCACCGCCAGCACGCCGATGGCAATCAGTGACCAGCCACCTGAGACCGGTTCCAGTACGGCCACCGGGATTCCGAGTGCCAGCAGGATCCATCCGGTCTCCACGGGCATCGCGCCTACGGCGATCACGACTCTTCTAGAAAGGAGCCCAAGGCCGAAGAAGGCAACTCCGCTGATCATGAACCAAAGGGCCATCATGCGGGTGTAGTTGTCGTTGCGGACGGTGTTCCACAGTCCGTCGGAGACGATGCCGCTCCAGTACGAGTACGAGGCGATGACGCCGACCATCATGTGCACCGCTGCGGCAGTGAGCATCAGGCGGGGAACCCACAGACGGAGACCTCTGGCGTTGGATGTGCGCGATTCGGGGCGGGCGGAGGCATTCATGACGCAGTGTTCCTTCCGGGAACGTCGGGTGAGGGATCCATCTCGATCGCCGACGAAGTCAGGAGGCCGACCGGTCCAGGAGTGGCATCAGCAGCTCGTACATGCCGCGCAGCTCTGGCTTCGGGAGCGGGGGCGTGAGGTGCTCCGCCCCGACCAACATCAGATAGAGCATCTTGGCCACTTGATCCGGTCTGCCATGGCCGGCCTGTTCGCACAGATCCCGCAGATATCCAATGCGGGTTGCGTCGACACGCTCCTGCACCCGCGCCGCCTCGGGATCCTGTTTCGCCCAGGCCCGCATCGCGATCTCCAGCGGCGGGCCGGCGTCCTTCGTCACTTCAGCCAGGAGCCTGGCCAGCCGCTCCCGGGCCGGAAGCGTGTCGGACGCTTCAACTCCATTGATGATCGCCGTGGTGCACTTGGCCTCGAAGTGGTCGAGCAATCGGATCCGATACTTCGGCATCGATCCGAAGTGGTGATAGAAGGCGCCCTTCGACATGCCCATGCGCTCACACAGCCGATCCAGCGTCACCGCGGGCGCACCCTGCTCCGCCAGCAACGTCAAGCCCTGGTCCAGCCACGCCGACCTCTCCGCACCCACCTTGACCTCTCCTCCATACCAAAATGTTTGGTATGGATAAGCTAACAGGCGTGTCCGAGGAAGTGGCAAGCGAGTAGGCATCTGCTCTGCCAAGGGTGGCGACAGGAGATGACATGGACTGGCGTGTGTTCGCACAGCAGATGGCGACCATGGCACGTGATCTGCTGGCCCAGGACTCGGTGGATGCCACACTGGAGCGGATCACCGGGTCCGCCACTGAGCTGGTCGAGGGCTGCGACGCCGCCGGTGTTCTGATTCTGCGTGGCGAGCGCGTGGAGTCTCTCGCCCCGACGGACCGGCTGGTCGTCGACAGCGACCAGCTGCAAGGGCGCCTGCAGGAAGGCCCGTGTTTCGACGCGGCCCGCACACACTTCAGAGAGCGGGTGTTCCGCATCGCCGACTTCGCCGCCGAGCATCAGCGCTGGCCCTCCTACGCGCCCCCTGCCCGGGAGCTGGGACTCGGCAGCATGATGGGCTTCCTGCTGTTCACCGAGGACGAGGATCTCGGTGCACTGAACCTTTACTCCCGTCGGCCCGGGGCGTTCACCGAGGTCAGTGAGACGGCTGGCTGGCTGCTGGCCTCCCATGCCGCGGTTGCCTTCTCCAGCGCTCGTACCCATGCCCAGATGGAACAGGCCGTCGCTACCCGACATGTCATCGGGGAGGCCATGGGCATCCTCATGGGCAGCCACCGTCTCACCCAGGACCAGGCGTTCGACGTCCTGCGCCGCTACTCCCAGGAGAACAACGTCAAGCTCCGCGAGGTCGCCCGCCAGGTGTGCGAAAAGGGCAGTCTGTCCTGACCACGGTGGGGCGGCTCTCCCGGCGCGGCCGCTGGACCGGGGGAGCCTGAGCCCACCCGCCCCCCTGGGAGCGTCGGCAGATCCGTGCGGGCCCAGGTGTGTCAACTGTCGGCGCCGGCGCCGCTGTGGCGTCGGCCGGAGCCGCCGTGCCAGTCCAGGACCATGGTGGTGGCATCGTCCGGCAGAGAGCCGCCGCACGCGTCGTGGACAGCGCCAGTCAGAGCGCGGACCGCTTCGCGGGGCGTTCGTCGCGGGTGTCATGGATGAGGGCGGGCAGGTCGACAGCGGCCGAGCAGCGCTCGGTCATGCCGTCGGTGAGCAGCACCAGGCGGTCGCCCGGCTGGAGGTCGAACCGCTGCGCCTCGTAGGTGACCGGAACGGGAACCCCGAAGGGCAGGTTGATCTTGACGGCGAGCTCCTCCAGCCGTGCCCCGCGCCGCCGCAGCGGCCAGGGGTGGCCGGCATTGACCAGCTGACATTCGCCCGTCCCCAGAGTGACGCAGAGTAGCTGGCCGGTGGCCGTGCCGCGGGCGTGCTCGGTGATCGCCTCGTGGGCGGCATGCGCCTGGCCGAGGACACCTTCAGCGGCGCGGCGGGCTCGGCGCAGGGCATTGACCGTGAGCGTGGCCAGCATGGCGGAAGCGGTGTCATGCCCCATCGCGTCAGTGATCGACAGATACAGCCTGTCCTGGTTGAGGGCGTAGTCGTAGGTGTCACCGCCGATGTCGTCGGCCGGGACCAGACCGCAGGCCAGGGTGAACTGGGCCGCCTCGCAGCAGGAGACCGAGGGAAGTAGCTGGTGCTGGATCTCCGCGGCAAGACTCACAGCAGTGGTGCGCCGGCCCCAGTGGTAGAGATCGGTGAAGCGGCGGTCGGTGACCACGATGTATGCGAGCGCGTGCGCTGCGTGGGCGACCGCGTCGCGGACCCTTTCGTTCGCGTGCGGCACGACCAGGTCCAGTACGCCGATGCGGTCGCCGCGGTTCGTCACCGGCACCACCGCCCGGCACCCGCCCTCCCCGTCGTCCTCCTGGTGCAGGAGCTGGCTGCGCAGGACCCGGTCATAGACGCTGCCCGCCGGCTCGACTCTCTCCGTTTCGCCGCGCGCCCGCCCCGCCTTACCGGCTCTGGGCAGGCGTACGGCTTCCTGCCCGATCAGGTCGACGAACAGGAACGACACCCCTGTCGCCGAGAACCGTTTCTCCGGGTTCCGGGCGACCACATCCACTGACTCCACCGGCGCGGCATCCTCCGCCGCCCGCAGCACCTCGTCCAGGCCCAGACCCTCACCAGCCACCGAACCACCTCCGGTCCGTCCGCTCCGAGTTCCCCCAGCCTGCCTGGGAACGCGTCATCAGAGAGGGGACGCACCAGAGCCCCGGAACCTGATAACGCCTGCACGGGGGCATATGCGGTGTGACATCGGGAAACTCGGGGCTCGGACCCCTTGAGGACGTGCGGAAGGAGCGGGACATGAGCCAGGTCAGGACAGGTTTGTCGGATCTTCCGCAGCCGTTCCGGGCGGTCGGCTCCGGGCTGCGCCGCCTGCCCGGAGCCGGGCGGGTGAGCAAGGTCGGCGACAGCGCGCTGGAGTGGATCGGAGCGATCTCTCCACGTGGTCGGCGGATGGCGGTCTACACCGGAGCCGGGGTGCTCGGCGTCGCCGGGGTGGTGGAATGGCCCGTGGCTCTCACCGGCGCGGCCGTGGCGTGGCTGACCCAGCCGGGCCCCCGACGAGGCGCGCCGGGGGAGGCGGCCCAGGCCACCAGGGCCGGAAACGCCGAGAACGACACGCAGGGCGGTAGCTGGCCCGCTGCGGCCGACGCCGACCTTGCCCTCACGGACTCCGCCGACACCTTGTCGCAGCTCTACGGCCCGGGCGACAGGCTCGCGCCCTCCCATTTTCACCACGAGAGCCACCCGCACGAGCAACCCGCCAAGGTTGGTGACCCTGCCACGGCATCGGCGCTGAAGCAGGTCGCGGAAGCCTCGGCACACCGCCGGGAACCGGACTCGTCCAGCGGGTAGTTGAAGCCCATGCGCGTCTCGGTCGTCCTGTTCACCTCCGACCTGCGCCTGCACGACCACCCGCCGCTGCGCGCGGCGCTGAAGTCCGCCGACGCGGTCGTCCCGCTCTTCGTGCGCGACCTGGCCGTCGAAGCCGCCGGGTTCGCCACGCCGAACCGCAGCGCCTTCCTCGCCGACTGCCTGGCCGACCTGGACGCCTCCCTGCGCGAGCGCGGCGGACGCCTCGTGGTGCGCTCCGGCGACCTGGTGGAGGAGGTGTGCCGTACGGTGCGGGAGGCCGACGCCGACGAGGTGTACATGGCGGCGGCGCACAGCGCCTTCGCCACCCGCCGGGAGGACCGGCTCCGGCGGGCCCTGGAGTCCGGCGGCCGCCGCCTGTTCGTCCACGACGCGGTCACCGTGGCCGTGCCGCCCGGCGAGGTGAGCCCCTCCTCGTCGGACCACTTCGCCGTCTTCACGCCGTACTACCGACAGTGGGCCCAGGCCCGTCTGCGCCCGGCTGTGGCCGCTCCGCGTCGCGTGCGTGTGCCCGACCGGGTGCACGGCGAGCCGGTGCCCGCCCGGAGCGAGGTCACCGGGGTCTCGCCCGCCCTGCCGCCCGGCGGAGAGACCGAGGGCCGCAAGCGGGTGACCGCCTACTGGCGGCACGGCCTGGACGCCTACGACGACACCCGGGACAACCTGGCCGCCGACGCCACCTCCCGGCTCTCCGCGCACCTGCATTTCGGTACCCTTTCCCCGGCAGAACTGGTGCACCGCGCCCGCCGCCGCGGCGGACCGGGCGCCGAGGCGCTGGTACGGCAGCTCGCCTGGCGCGACTTCCACCGTCAGGTGCTCGCAGCCCGCCCGGACGCCGCCCGCGCCGACTACCGGACAAAGGGCGACCGTTGGCGCACCGAGCGCACGGCGAAGGCCGACATCGAGGCGTGGCGGGAAGGCCGTACCGGCTACCCGGTGATCGACGCCGCGATGCGGCAACTGCGCCACGAGGGCTGGATGCACAACCGGGCCCGCCTGTTGACCGCGAGCTTCCTGACCAAGACGCTCTACGTCGACTGGCGCATCGGCGCCGCCCACTTCCTGCACTGGCTGGTCGACGGTGACATCGCCAGCAACCAGCTCAACTGGCAGTGGGTGGCCGGTACCGGGACCGACACCCGGCCGGGCCGGGTCCTCAACCCCGTCACCCAGGCCAAGCGGTACGACCCCGACGGCACCTACGTCCACCGCTGGGTGCCCGAACTGAGGAACATCGACGCGCCTGCAGTGCACGAGCCGTGGAAGCTGCCCGGAGCGGACCGCGCCGCGCTCGACTACCCCGACCCGATCGTGGACCTGCGCGAGGGCCTGGACAGGTTCCGTCGGGCCCGCGACCGGCAAGAGTGACCATGGCCGACCGGCACTGGCGGTCAGGCGCCCGGCCCGGCCTCCTTCGCCCCGGCGAGGACACACCCCGCTCGCGACGCCATGGAGATGATGATCGAGGTCCGCTGAGTGCTCCGCCGGTGCCGCATTGCGTTTTCCCGGCCGGAGGGGGCGGGTTGGGTGAAGCGGCCGATGTTGTGTCGTAGTAGCGGGCCGGGAAGCGGAGGAGTACGCCGACGAACTCGCCGCCGAGGTCGGCGCAGCCAAGAAGGCGACCGAAGGCACCGCAGCCGCCAGGCGAGCAGACCCACGCTTGGAAGGTGGGACGAGCTCAGAGCTTGAGGCCGAACCAGGTTGTCTTGCCCTCGTCCGTGGGCCGGACGCCCCAGGCGTTGGCTAGGGCGGGGACGAGGAGCAGGCCGCGGCCGCATTCGTCGTCCTCGGCCGTGACACGTGGCTGGGGCAGGTGGGGGCTGCGGTCGCTGATCTCCACGGTGAGGTCGGTGTCCGTGTGGCACAGGTGCAGGGTGAT
This sequence comes from Streptomyces puniciscabiei, assembly GCF_006715785.1. NCBI lineage: Bacteria > Bacillati > Actinomycetota > Actinomycetes > Kitasatosporales > Streptomycetaceae > Streptomyces > Streptomyces puniciscabiei. The sequence continues at coordinate 187,468 of NZ_VFNX01000001.1, read as the reverse complement.
CGGGCCTTCCGCGTGCTGGACGGAGTTGGTGAGGATCTCGGAGAGCAGGAGGCGTGCGTTGTCCGTGCGGTTCGTTGCAGCCCCAGGCACTGAGCGTCTTGTCGAGGAGGTCGCGGCCCGTCGGAACGGACTCCGGCACCGAGGGCAGGTCCATCGCGGCCGTGGCCAGCGGAGCCTCGGGCAACCGGGTCAGCAGGAGCGTGACGTCGTCGTGGCCGTCGGCGTCCGGGAGCATGGTCGACGGGACGTGGTCGGCGGTGGTTTCCAGGTCGGGAGCTGTGGTCGTGAGCTTGTCCAGGGTGGCCACCAGCTGGATGAGCTGGTCCTCGATGTCGGTGCCGGGGGTCTCGATCAGGCCGTCCGTGTAGAGCACGAGGGTGGCGCCGCGGGCAATCGTCGTGCAGCACTGTTCGTAGATCACGCCGCCGACGCCGAGGGGTGCGTTCACCGTCGCGGGAAGCGTCTGGGTGCTTTGACCGGGAACGGTGACGAGAACCGGCAAGTGCCCGGCCGAGCATATGGTCACGTCGCCCGCGTCGGCGGCGAGGGTCAGATAGCAGCAGGTGACCAGTTGGTCGGGGACGTCGAGGTCGGCGACCACGGCTTCCATGGCCTGCATCAGCTGTCGGGGCTGCAATCCGGTCTTTGCCAATGCGTGTGCGGCGGACCGGAGTTGGCCCGTGACGGCTGCGGCCTCCAGTCCCCGGCCCATCACATCGCCGATCAGCACGCCGACCCGGCCGGCGCCCAGCGGGATCAGGTCGAACCAGTCACCACCGACACCGGCGCCCTGTGTCGCCGGCCGGTAGCGGCTGGGGTGCAGGACCGCCAGGTTGAGCTCGACCAGGGCGCGGTCGCGCCACAGAGTGCGCTCGTTGCGGGTGTCGAGGCCGAACAGCTCGGCGACGGCGGGCAGCAGGTTGTAGCGGTCGGTGTCGGCGAGGTTGCGGGAGCCGATCTCGGTGCCCATGTACCAGCCGTTGAAGGGCGCGGCCGGGTACGTGACCCCGCCGATCTCCAGCGACATGTCGCTGACGGCCGGCACCGCGTACCAGCGCAGACCGAGGGCGGCGAACCCCGCTCGAATTGCCACCCGAAACCAGTCGGTGTCGGGAGCTGCGGTGGATTCAGAAGTCATGGCTCACGACAGCGTAATACCGAGTGAATTCACCGAGATGAACATGATCTCTGTCGGTAAATCCGGATAACCGGGGCACTCGGGTTCCCGGGCAGCGGTATGGGTGACCCGCGTGAAAACCCTGGTTCGGGCTGATGATCAGGCCGTTTGTGTTGCTGCCGTCAGGCTGCTTGCTGGTGCTCGTTGATGGGGCCGCCGAGTAGTTGAGTGCGGCGGACGCGGCCACCGAAGGGGATGACAGGTGCCGTCTGGCTGGTCTCCGAGGCATGGGGAGATCGTTGGTGTGGGGATCGGTGGGGGCGGTGCCGGTTGTAGTGGTCGGTGTAGGTGTTCGGGTCGGTGCGCAGGTGCCGTTCGTTCATGATGAGTAGGCGGTCGGTGCACTCGCGGCGGACGGTGCCGACCCTGCGGCTGTCGAATATTTCGTCCGACCAGGGCAGGCGGCGTGTCGGTACTCGTGGATCACTCCGGCGAGCCGGTCTCGGCGGCGTATGTCCAGACAGGAGATGCGCCCCGGATCGGTGATTGGTTCAGGGACCGCGCGCACTGGTGCTGCCTGGTTCATCGCTTGATGGGACTGGTGGGTGTTGTGGTGCTGCTCGAACTGGCGGAGGGCGTGGCGCAGGTGGCGCTCGTTCCAGATGAGGGTGCGGTCCAGGAGTTCGTGGCGGCAGGTCTGGCCCCAGCGCTCCATGATTGAGTTCATGCGCGGCATCCGGACGCCGGTGAACACGGTCTCGACGCCGGCGGCTGCCAGGATCTGGTCGAAGAGCGCAGGGAAGTTCGAGTCCCGGTCCCGGATGAGGTAAGAGACGGTGGCTGAGGCGTCTTCGAGGTCCATGACGAGGTTTCGTGCGGCCTGGCTCACCCAGTGCGCGGCGGGGGTGCGCCGTGGTGCCGAGGATCCGGATGCGGCGGGTGGTGTGCTCGATGACGGCGAGGACGTACTGGCTTCGGCCGGTCAGGGTGACGGTCTCGATGAAGTCGCATGCCAGGAGGGTGTCGGCCTGGGAGTGCAGGAAGTCGGACCAGGTTGTGGCGGCTCGGTCGGGCGCGGGTTCGATGCCCTCGTTCTTGAGGATCTCCGAGACGGTGGCTGTGGTGCCTGACCGCCCACGCCGCCGCCCGCCTCGACGAGCGCCCGCTCGCCGCCCGCGCGGCAACGGCCCTGCGCCCCGCCCGCACCGAACACGCGGGCGGGGCGAGCGGGATGCTGACGATGGGGCCGGTGGCGCGGTACCTGGCGGAAGCGCAGGCATGCGCCGGCGTGGTGACCGACAAGACCACCGGACCGGTCCAGCCACACGTGCCGAAGTGAGGCCATGAACCGTTCCACGATCGATGACGAGCCGAGGTCGGCGCTTGGTCCTCGTCGGCGACGTCGCACACAGGGCGAGGGCCTGGTGGTCGTCGTCGGTGAGGTCCTTCGCCGCCGCGTTCACGGCCGACTCGTCGATGTCGGCGAGGGCGACGGCGGCGCCGGAGGCGGCGAAGGCGCGGGCGGTGGCCAAGGCCCATGCCGGAGCCGGCGCCGGTGACGAAGGCGACTTGGCCAGGTGCGTGCCGGAATCGACGCCGACAATCACCGGGGCGGGGGCGGCTGACGCCCTTGGTCCTCGGGTGGGTCAACCCATGTGCGCCACCGCGTAGTCCGCGCCTGAGGACGCCGCGTCGTCAGGCGTCGCGTCCGGCCGGGAGGCCGTACTGCGCCAGAGTCGGCGGCAGGAGGAGACCGTTGCCACCAGAAGCAGCCCGTCGCGGATCAGCAGTACGACTATGCCGGGCAGGTTGCTCCGCACGACCGGACCGAAGCCGATGGGGAATTCGAGCACCGTGAAGAAGCACGCGACCAGGATGAGCAGCACGGGTCGGCGCTGGACTGTGGAGCGGCTGGTCAGGCAGAGCGCGCCGAGGCCGAGCAGCCAGATCAGGTACTGCGGACTGATCACCCGGCTGGTGGTGACGAAGACCAGCACCGCGGCGAACGCAGCGTCGTAGAGCACGACGTCGCTGAACGTGCGGGCGCGTACCCGCCACCAGACCAGCCAGCAGAAGGCCAGCACCGCGCCGACCAGTGCGATCCGGGCCGCGGTGGGCACATACGGGCCCAGGAACTCGAACGATCCGTAGTGCAGCCGGGAGGTGCCGTGCCACAGACCGAGCCAGCGCAGGACATGAAACGGCAGAGCGCCCAGCGACTCGATCTCGACGCCGCGCTGACGCTGCTCGGTGAGGAACGCGAACGGTCCCCGGGTGAAAGCCAGGAAGGCGGCGCTGACACCGACGGCAGTGACCAGCGCCGCCCCCCAGGAGCGTCGGGTCGTGCGGCCCGGCCGCGCACCGGCGAGCACGAGTACGGGCCAGACCTTGACCAGCGCGCCGATCCCGGCCAGCGCGCCCGCCACGCGGGGGTGCCGTGCGGCGGCCAGCAGGGCGGCGACGGCGAGGGCGGTGACCATCACGTCATAGCGGGCCAGGGCCAGCGGGCCGAGCACGGCGACCCCGGCGACCCACAGCCAGGCGCCGGCCAGGTCCCGGCTGTCGGCCCGCCCGGCCCGCAGCAGCATCGCCAGGACCGTCGCGTCGGCGGCGCAGGCGAGCAGGTAGAAGGCGTGCGAGTAGGTCAGGAACGGCAGCAGTGCCGGAGCGAGGAAGGCCGCCGCGGCGGCGGGCGGATACTGCCAGGTGACGTCGCCGGCCGGAAAGCTGCCGGTCAGCAGCCGTTCGTACCAGCCGTGGTAGATGACGACCACGTCGGGGCGGACGTCGTCACCGGGGAAGTGCAGGGCGCCGAACAGCGTCAGCAGCAGTGCGGTTCGCGTCACCGCCCAGGCCAGCACCGGCATCCATGTCCTTGAGCGACCCGCGGTCACCGTTCCACGCCAGCACACCGTCACGTTTCAGGGCCTCTCCGTCAACCGCTCTACATGGGTCACACTTCCGGCGTCGGTTCGCATGAAGGTGAAAACACGATGAACATAGTGCGTCACCTTGGCACAGCACCCTGTGAACGGCTGCAAGCGACTGACCATGCTGCCACCCGTCACGGCGCGGCCCCATTACCGGTGTCGACTGGAACCGTGGCGGATGCGGCCCATACGGTGTCCGGCGCGCCGTCGGCCGCCGCCCTGCGGGCCTACGACCTGCGTCAGCGGGACCACCCGCTGGAACAGCGTCCACAACTCGTCCGGCAGCAACCGCTCAACACATCCGTCATGCGCGGCTCAATGAAGGATCACGCCAAAGGATATCGACGTCTCAGTCGGTGCCAAGCAGCGTGTTGTGCAGCGGCAGCGACGTCTCAGCGCATCCGGCAGGCCGGGTGCTGGCGGAGCTGGTGGGCTGTGAGGGCCAGAGCCTTGAGTGAGTCACCGTCCTCGCGGCGGCAACCGAGACCGTGAACTCCCGCGCCGGGAGAAGGGCCGTGACCGGGTGAGCACCCTGGCGCTGGTCGAGTTGGACGTCAATCCACATAAGTTGTCGGCTCTCACCCCGCCTGCTGGCGGGGCATAAACTGCACACCAGCAGCAGGGCGGAAAAGAGTCATGCGGGCTCACAGAGGCGAACCTCAGGACGCTGGCCGGTGCTCGTTCCTTCGAACGGCTCTTCGGCGAGGGACGGGACATTAGAGGTGCATCGCGACGATCAGTGAGGTCTTTCAGGGGGGCCACCGATCGAGTGACAGGCACCGTGGCCAGAACGCACAAGGCTCCCGTGCCGTTGAGGGAGGTGTTCGAAGTCTCAACCCATCGGCGCTGGAGCCTTGTTGGTCCCTCATCCTGCCGCACTCGACCTTCCCCATGCGCTCATCGAGTGGGTCACGATGCTCATCGTCACCCGCGAGGGTGACCGCCGCTGCAAGCTCCCGCCGCACCAGCGTGCCCTGGTCGCTCTGGTGTACCTGCGCAAGCATGAGTCCCTCGCACAGATCGCCGCCGGGTTTGGGATCTCGGTCGGCACCGCGCACGCCTATGTCACCGCGGTCATCGACCTCCTGGCAGCCCGCGCGCCCGGTCTGTTGCGCGCTCTGCGCGAGGCAGACCCCGAGTTCGTCCTGCTCGACGGCACCCTGGCTGAGTGCGACCGCCTCGGCGACGGCCGCGCCGACTACTCGGCCAAGCATCGTCGACATGGGGTGAACGTGCAGGTGGTCACGGACCCTCACGGCGAGGTGCTGTGGCTGTCGCCGGCCCTGCCGGGGCGCTGCCATGACCTGACCGCGGCCCGTACCCATCGGATCATCAGGATCTGTGAGCGCCAGGGAGTGCCGATCCTGGCCGATCGCCCTTACATCGGTGCCGGCGCGTGGGTGACCACACCGGCCAGACGGCCTGCCGGAGGCGAGCTGTCGCTCACCCAACAGACCGTCAACCGGGCGCTGTCCAGGGCACGGCCCCCAGTCGAGGGTGGAGTTGCCCGTCTGAAGTCCTGGCGGATCTTCCGACGAGCACGGTGCAGCCCGAATCGAATGACGTCAATCGCAGCAGCCGTCCTCACCCTGGAGCGGCAACGCTGAAAGACCTCAGTCAGTGAGCCTTTTCAACGTTGCCTCTCCAGGGTGAGGACTGCGGCGGCGATGTCCGTCATGCGGTTCGGGCTGCAGCGGCTGCGGCGGAAGATCCGCCAGGACTTCAGGCGGGCGACACCTCGTTCGACGGGAGCGCGGGCCTGGGCGAGTGCCCGGTTCAGCGTCCGCTCGGTCGGTGACAGTTCCGCCGTTGGGCGGGCGGCGGATGGCGGTGGTGGCCCAGGAGCCGGCGCCGATGTAGGCGCGGTCGGCGACGATCGGGACGCCCTGGCGTTCGCAGATTCGGATGATGCGGTGGGTGCGTGCGGCGGTCAGATCGTGAGCACGGCCCGGCAAGGCCGGCGAGATCCACAGAAGCTGGCCTACGGGATCGGTGACGACCTGCACGTTCACGCCGTGGCGCCGGTGCTTGTGGGAGTAATCGGCGCGTCCGTCGCCCAGGCGGTCGCACTCGCTGAGGGTGCCGTCCAGGAGTACGTAGTCCGGGTCGTGCTCGCGCAGGGTCTTGAGCAGGCCCGGCGCCCGGTCGGCGAGGAGCCGCACGACGGCGGTGGTGTAGGCGTGGGCGGTGCCGACGGATATGCCGAACCCGGCGGCGATCTGCGCGAGAGTCTCGTGCTTGCGCAGGTAGGCGAGAGCGACGAGGGCGCGCTGGTGCGGCGGGAGCTTGCAGCGGCGGTCACCCTCGCGGGTGACGATAAGCATCGTGACCCACTCGACCAGCGCATGAGGCAGGTCGAGTGCGGCAGGATAGGGAACCAACAGGGCTCCTGGACCGGCAGGTTGAGACTTCGAACACCTCACCCAACGGCACGGGAGCCCTGTCCGTTGCGGGCACCAAGGTCATCACCCGATCGGTGGCCACGCTGAAAAGGCTCAGTGAATCGTGCGACCGCGCCGTCGCCGGAACGGGTCGCTGAGATCAACGAGGTCATCGACCGGATCACACGCTGGGCGAGAGGTCGTGATGACATCGTCGGTCTGCTCTTGGCGGGATCTTGCGCCCGCAATGCCGCGCGACCGGACTCCGACATCGACATCGTCCTGCTCACCACGGACGGGTCCCGATATCTGCTTGAGGATGCCTGGACCGTGGAACCGGGGCTGGGCGAAGTGATCCGCACCCAGTCGTGGGGACCGATCACAGAACGACGCTGTTCCACGGCCTCCGGCCTGGAAGTCGAGCTGGGCATCGGCTCCCCGGCCTGGGTGAGGCCGGCTGCGTGGCCGGCGCAGAAGAGGCGCCCGCGAGAGGCGGGATCACGCACGGTACCGCGGCGGCCAGAGTTGCGGCTGGCAGGGCGAATGCCAGCCATCTGGGCCGCGCAGCATGCTTCATGTGTCGCCGTCTTTCTGCTGGAGCAAATGTGACGCGAACACGCACGTACGGGACAGGTCCGCCGGACAGGCGTTCGAGGTGGCCATTGAGGGCGGCGTGCAGTTCGGCGGCCGGTTCGCGGGCCCGGGCATCGCTGTCCACGTCGTGCAGCTCGAGGTGGACGGGGCCGGCGGAGGAGCCGGGGCGGTTCCGCCGGGAGCGGATCAGGCGGAGGACGGCCTCTCGTACGGCGTGGTACGCCGGGCGTCGATGGCGTGCTGTGGGGCACCGAGCACGTCGGCTTCGACCGTCCACCGCGGGGCTGGGCGTCCGACGGCGATGAACATGGCTCGCTGCTTCTCGGCTGCCCTGCACACGCTGGTGAGGGCGTCCAGACCGGTAGCGTCCGGGACCAGGTCGGCGGGGCGGGGAATCGAGCCCCTTCGGTCAGCAGGTTCACGGCCGCCTGTCGACGCGGTAGTCACAGAGCCTGTGCCCTGGCTCATGTCAGTCATGCTCAGTGATGCACGGACGGCCTGCTCGCTTCCGCGCCGACCGAGTGGGCGACCCACGGGCCTTGGTGAGGAAGCCGGAGGGCGCCGACGGCGACCTTGCTCGGTTTCGGCGCGGCGCACCAGTCCCGTGGAGCCAGCAGGACGCTGATGGTCACCGCCAGAATCAGCCAGAGCCGTAGGTCGCCCAGGACGTGCGCGTCGTTGGTCAGCCTCGGGGCGAGGTAGAGCGCGCTGAAGGAGACCAGCGACCAGACGGGCACGGGCCGACGCAGCCCCAGGGCCTCCCAGACCAAGGTGCCGAGCAGGAGTCCCGCCGAGTAGTAGTCGTAGACGCCGGGATCCAGCAGGAGTCGCGCGCCGATGCCGAGCAGCGGCACCGCCACCCAGCGCCCTCGGAGGACCGCGGCCGCCCCGAGCACGCAGCCGAGTACGAGTTGCGCAGGCCGGTCCCAGGACGGCGTCCCCGCCGCCGACACCCCGAGCGCGCGGAGCGCCGAGGACGGTTCGTTGACGATGTGGTACTGGGTCGCACCCAGCGTCGCGGGGTCGGCGACGACGAAGGGCAGCCAGGCCAACAGCACGGCGGCGACGGCGTAGAACGCGACATGCCGTCGTCGGGTGCGGGCCACGGCGAGAGCCAGCGGCAGGAAGACCAGTGCCCAGGGCTTGGCGTCCACGGCCAGGCCCAGGCTCAGTCCCGCCAGTGCCGGGACGTCAGCGAGGACCGCCCGGATCGCCAGTGCCGCGAGGAGCAGCGCCAGCACGTCGTCGAGGTGGCTGTAGTGCACCGCGAGCGATGCCCAGACGATCAGGAACACCGCGCCGGCTGCCGCGACGGTCGTCCGCAGGGCCTGCGGGCGCGACCGCAGATCCGGCTGCCGGGCCAGTGCCGTCTGCTCGATCAGCCGCAGCACCAGAACGCCGACGCTCATCATCGTCAGCTGGGCGACGACGACCCCGCCGAGGTTCCCCAGAACCCAGGCGCAGAGGAAGGCCAGTGGTCCTATCTGTAGGTTCGGGTAGTTCGCATAGAGGTGCAGGCCCCCTGCCGGCGAGGCTCCGGAGCCGGAGAACAGCAAGGTGCTGCCGTTCGCGAAATAGTGCCACGAGTAGCCGCCGCCGTGCAGGTCCGCCAGGAACCAGATCGCCGCCCAGGGGCCGAGGAACCACCAGTGCCAGGCGGCCCCGCCCCGCGCGGGGTAGCTGCTCTGATCAGCCATCCTCATGCCTCTCTGGTGGTCGACCCCCTGCCTGGAATGACTCCCCCTGACCGCTCCCGGGTTCCAGCACAAGTATGAGATTTGGGTATGGAGTGTCTGAAACCCGGCCTGGGGCGGCGGGGCTGTGCGTCAGCGTCGGCTCATCAAGCCGTCAAAACCACCATGAGAAGCCGGCGGCGGTCCGAGGTCGGCCGCCGATGTCCTTGGGGACAGCCGGCCGAGCACCTCTGCGACCGGCCCGGCTGGTCTCTGGACCTCGGCAGGAGCAGCGCCGCGCGGCTGTCCGTCCGATGCCGAGACGGTGCAACCGGTGGGCGACCAGGGCGACCAGGGCGACCAGGGCGGCCGGGCCGTCCAGTCCGGCACAGGTCGGACGCCGGGCGCCGCTCACCGGCCGATCCCGCGCGGCCCAGGGGCGGGGCCGGGGCGACCGGCGGAGCGGAGGTGTCGGAAGTCATGGCGTCTGTCCTGGATCGCGGTCCGGCAGTGATGCGGTGGGGAGCCCGGGGGCGCACATCTCCCGGCATTCCTGCAGCCTGGAGGGCGCACGCTGAGAGGCTGTCCCGGCGACGTCGGCCGATGGCGGTGGGACGGACGCCGCTTCGTGAGCGGGGAAAGCTCGTCGCGTGGTTGCAGTGCGGATCGGTGCCGGCCGCACCGAGTGACGACCGACGCCTGCACGCGGCTGGTGTAGGCGGCCCGCCTCGTTGCCCAGTCTCCGTCACCCACCTGCGGGCACAGACCACGGCCGGCCCGGCGCTTTCGTCGAGCGCAGCCTCGATGTGCAGGTGACGCCCGAGAGGTCCGGCAGGTGACGCCTAGACTGGTGGCCGCGCGCATGCGGACGACCCTGGTGGACCGGTGGCGAAAAGGGGAGGGAACTGTGGCGCAGATCGCCGGCGGCTTCGAGGATCCGTCCGCCGAAGTGCTCGCGGAGGCGGCCGCCACTTTCGGGCTGCTGGCCGCGGCGCCGAGGCTGCACATCATGTGGGCGCTGGCCCAGGGCGAGAGCGACGTGAGCGCGCTCGCGGACCGGATCGGCGGGGCGCTGCCCGCCGTCAGCCAGCACCTGTCCAAGCTCAGACTCGCGGGTCTCGTCCGCTCCCGCCGGGAGGGCCGGCGGCAGATCTACTACGTCGACGACCCCGATGTCGTCACGGTCGTCCGCGTGCTGGTCGGCCAGTTGTCCCGGCGCGCCGCGGAACCGGCCGCCCTCGCGGGCGGATTGCAGAGGACCGATGCCTAGGAGTGCCCCAGCCTGGGGAGAGGACGCCGCGGGGCCAGTGTCCGGGGTCGTACCGGGCACGCGCGCGCCGGGCAGCACCGCTGCGCGGACGGCCGCCGGAACGCCCGACGCGGGCACGGCACTGCAGGTGCTGCGGCGGCTGGACACCGGGCCGCGCGGGCTGACCGAGGACGAGGCCGCGGTGCGCCTGGCTCGCTTCGGGGTCAACACGCTGCCCGCCCGCAAGGACGCCTCCTGGCCGCTCCTGCTGCTGCGCAGCCTGCGCGACCCCTTCACCGCGGTACTGCTGTGCCTCGCCGTGGTCTCCGCGGTGGTGTTCGCCTGGGCCACTGCCTGTGTGATTCTCGTGCTGGTCGTGATCAGCACGGTACTGCGGGCCTCGGGCGAGCGCCGGGCCGATCGGTCCGTGGCCCACCTGCGCGAGCTGGTCGCCACCACTTCCACCGTACTGCGCCGGGCCGACGAGGACGCGGCACCCGTCGCCCGGGAGATCCCGGTGGAGGACCTGGTCCCCGGCGACATCGTCCAGCTCGGCCCGGGCGACCTGGTCCCGGCGGATGTACGGCTGCTGCGCGCGAGGGGCCTGACCGTCCACCAGTCGGCGCTGACCGGGGAGTCGGCCCCGGTCGCGAAACACGCGGCGGACTTCGCCGGGCCCGCCCCGGCCGCGGTGTTCGAGCAGCCGCAGCTGTGCTTCCAGGGCAGCAGCGTCGCCACCGGCAGCGGCACCGCGGTCGTGCTGGAGACGGGCGAGCGCACCGGGTTCGCGGCCGCCCATGACCGCGCGGCCGGCGGACGCGAGCCGAGCGCCTTCGACCGGTCCGTGCACGGCATCTCGTGGATCCTGATCCGGTTCATGCTGCTCACCCCGCCGCTGGTGCTGATGACCAACGCCGCGCTGCGCGACCGGGGGCTGGAGACCCTGCCGTTCGCCGTGGCGGTGGCGGTGGGGCTGACGCCGGAGATGCTGCCGGTCGTCGTCACCACCTGTCTGGCGCGCGGCGCATCGCTGCTGGCCCGCGCGCACGGGGTGATCGTCAAACGGCTCCCGTCCCTGCACGACCTGGGCGCGGTCGACGTGCTGTGCCTGGACAAGACGGGCACCCTCACTCAGGACCGGCCGGTGGTCGAGCGGGGCCTGGACGCGGCCGGTGCCGACGATCCCGAGGTGGTGCGCTGGGCCGCCGTCAACGCCTGGTGGACCCTCCAGCTCGCCGAGCTGCCCGAGCCCGACGCCCTGGACGAGGCGGTCCTGGACGCGGCGGACGAGGACGACCTCATGGCGTACGACGGGGTCGCGGCGCTCCCTTTCGATCCCGTGCGCCGGCTGGCCACGGCCGTGGTGCGCACCCCCGGCCGGCTGGGCTCGCACACGCTCGTCGTCAAGGGCGCCGTGGAGACCGTCCTTGAGCGTTGCGCCCTGGAGCCGGAGGAGGCGCAAAGCCTGGCGGAGCTGGCGGACCGAGCCGCGCGTGACGGTCTACGGGTGCTGGCGGTCGCCACCGCCGAACGCCCGGCCCGGCTGCGCGACTACACCCCGGCAGACGAACGCGGCCTGGATTTCCGCGGCTTCGTCACCCTGCGCGACGCCCTCGCGCCCACGGCGGCGGCCGCCCTCGCCGCGCTCGCCGCTCACGGCGTCACCGTCAAGATCCTTACCGGCGACCACCCCGGCACCGCGGCCCGTGCCTGCCGCGACCTGGGCGTCCCGCTCGGTACGGACGCCGTCGTCACCGCCGAGCACACCAACGGCCTGACCGACACCGAACTGGCCGAGCTGACCCGCCGTACGACGCTCTTCGCCCGCTGCACCCCCGAGCACAAGGCACGGATCAGCGCCGCGCTGCGCACCGGCGGGCACACGGTCGGCTTCCTCGGGGACGGGGTCAACGACGTGCCCGCGCTGTGGGCGGCCGACGTCGGCATCGCCCCGCGCGACGCCACCGACGTGGCCCGCGAGAGCGCCGACGTGGTGCTCGCCGAGAAGAACCTCACCGCCATCGGCCACGCCATCTCCGCGGGCCGGCACAGCAGCGGCAACATCGCCACGTATCTGCGCGTCACCCTGTCCTCCAACGTCGGCAACGTCATCGCGATGCTCGCAGCCGGCCTGCTGCTGCCCTTCCTGCCGATGCTCCCGGCGCAGGTGCTGGTGCAGAACCTGTGCTTCGACACCGTGCAACTCGCCTTCGCCTACGACCGCCCCCACCCGGCCCTGCTGCGCCGCCCGGCCGCACTGGATCCGAGCGCCCTGCTGCGCTTCATCACCGGGTTCGGCATCCTCAACGCGGCGGCCGACCTCGCCACCTTCGCCGCCCTGGCCCTCTCCCTGCACGGCGCGGGCCCAGCCGGGGACGAGGCGGTCTTCCACTCCGGCTGGTTCACCGAGAACCTGATCACCCAGAGCCTGGTGATGCTGCTGCTGCGCACCGGCCGCCGCTTCTTCGAGGACCGACCGCCCGGCCCGGTCGGCTGGGCCGCTGCCGCTCTCGCGGTCATCGGCCTGGTGCTGCCGCCCTCCCCTCTCGGCCCGCCGCTCGGCCTCCCCACGCTCCCGCTTGAGTATTACCTGCTTCTCACCATCGTCCTCGCCCTCTACGCCGCCGGACTCGTCCTGGCCCGCAAGCACCACGAACGCAACCTGCTCGGCGGGGGCAATTCGGGCGATGGCGGGTAATTCCTGGCGCCGGTCCGGGTGTCGGCGTCCAAAGAGGGAGCAATGGTTGCCGGACACTTCGGATGGCCTGTCGGTTTCTTGCCCGCCTGCAGTACCTTGCGCGACCGGAGCCGTCCGCCGCGCGCGGGGTCCGCGGTTCCGTTCTCTCGCGCACCTGGAGACGAAGGCCGGCCCATGTCCGTTCTGACCTACCCCGAAGCCGTGGGCGTCGGCCTGCTGCAAGGCGTCACCGAGCTGTTCCCCGTCTCCAGCCTGGGGCACAGCATCCTGATCCCGGCGCTGCTGGGCGGGCACTGGAAACACGACCTGGACGTCTCCGCCGACGGCTCCCTCTATCTCAACGAGCTGGTCGGCCTCCACCTGGCCACCGCGCTCGCGCTCGTCGTCTACTTCTGGCGGGACTGGGTCCGGGTGATCCGGGGCCTTGCGACGTCGGTCACCCAGCGCCGGATCGAGACCGTGGACCAGCGGCTCGCCTGGCTGATCGTCAGCGCGTGCATTCCGGTCGCGGTCGCCGGCGTCGCGCTCGACAAGGTGTTCCGCACGACGCTCGGGAAGCCCGTCCCGACCGCGATCTTCCTGGCGCTCAACGGCATCGTGCTCTTCGTCACCGAGCAGCTGCGGCGCGGCGGCAGCGGCCGCAGGCGGGCCGGGGCCGTGACCGCCCCCGGGGAGGAGCATCTGTCGGCGGAGGAGCAGTCGGACCTGCGGATAACCCGGATGACGATCCGGCAGGCCGTGACGATCGGTGCGGCCCAGATCCTCGCCCTCTTGCCTGGCATCAGCCGATCCGGATCCACGATCAGCGCGGGGATCTTCAAGGGCCTGGGCCACGAGGACTCCGCCCGCTTCGCCTTCCTGCTCGCCACGCCGGTGATCGGCGGAGCCGCACTGCTCAAGCTGCCCCCGCTGCTCGGCGCCCAGGGCGACGGCCTGCGCGGTCCGTTGCTGGCGGGCAGCGTCGCCGCCTTCGTGGCGGCCTACCTCGCCACCCGCTACCTCGTCCGCTACTTCGAGAACCGCACTCTCATCCCGTTCGCCATCTACTGCTCGGTGGCGGGCCTGGGCAGCCTCGCGTACTTCACGTTGGCGTAAAGGTGTTGTCCGCTCAGGCTGAGCCGGGGACCGGCTGGTTCACGCCAGGGTGAGGGGCGTCCACCCCAGCCGGTGTGGCAGCGGCTGCCACGCGGGGTGAGGGGGCACGCTTTCCTCCTCGGGCCTAAGGGGCCGGTGCGCCTCCGTCCACCGTCGAGGGGCGGCCCGTTCGCCTTCGGGTCATGGGGGCGGCCCACAGCCGTGTCCCTCGGGTGACGGGCCGGTCGTCCGCCGTATCCCGCAGGTGACGGGCCGGGCCTCCGCGGTGTCCCTGATCGCTCGGTTCAGCCCCGTCCACCTGACCACTCGTCGTGGCTCAGGTGGCGTCGGGATCGTAGGCATGCACGGTGGGCGGCTCCGGCGACGCCGCTCCTCTCGCCGCACCCCCGGCCCGCCCGGTCGGGTCGGTTCGCGCGGCCCGCTCGGTCGATTCGCCCGGCTCGCCGTTCACCGCGTCGGTCAGTTCCGCCAGCTCCGCCCTCGGATCCAGGGCGGAGCGGATCTCCTCGATCCCGAGGCCGTCGCCCTCGCCGCCGAGGAGGTGTTTGCGCACGAACGTCTTCGGATGCAGGTCCTCCAGCTCGAGGTCCTTGAACTGCGGACCCAGTTCCGAGCGGACGTCTTCCTTGGCGGCCTCGGAGAACTCGCGGACCTTTCGCAGGAACCCGGTCACCTTCTGGACGACCTCGGGCAGCTTGTCGGGGCCGAAGAGCAGGATGATCATGATTGCCAGGACGAGCAGGTCCAGGGGGCTCAGGTCGAACAACATCGGTGCCTCCGCTCTGTCGCCGAAGGGGACGCCGGGCTCACGGCCGTACGAACTGGGTCTCGGCGGCGCTGACGTCCGCTGCCGGTATTGGTGGTGGGCGGCGGGCGGTGTCGCTGATCTTGATCAGGACGGCGACCAGCAGCCAGTTGGCCACCATGGACGAGCCGCCCTGGGCGAGGAAGGGCAATGCCTTGCCGGTGAGTGGGATGAGTCCGGTGACGCCACCCACGACGACGAAGACCTGGAGGACGAGCGCCGAGGCCAGGCCGCCGGCGAGCAGTTTGCCGAACGGGTCGGTGACGGTGAGGGCCGTACGCAGGCCCCGTTCGGCGAGCAGGGCGTAGAGCAGGATGACGATCGTGACGCCGGTCAGGCCGAGTTCCTCGCCGACCGTGGTCAGGATGAAGTCGCTGCGTCCGGCGAAGCCGATGAGCTCGGGATGGCCCTCGCCGAGGCCGGAGCCGAGGATGCCGCCGGAGCCGAAGCTGAACAGGGCCTGGGCGGCCTGGTCCGAGATGAGCCCCGGCGGGCGCTTGTCGGGCGGGAGGAAGATGTCCATCGGGTGCAGCCAGGCCACGACGCGGCCGTGGACGTGCGGTTCGAAGGAACCGACGACGAAGGCGCCGACGGCGAACATGGCGACGCCGAACACGACCCAGCTGGTGCGCTCGGTGGCGACGTACAGCATGATCACGAAGATGCCGAAGAAGATCAGCGAGGTGCCGAGGTCCCGTTCGAAGACCAGGACGAGCAGGCTGAGGATCCACACGGCCGCGACGGGGCCGAACTGCCGCCCGCGCGGGAGATACATGCCCATGAGCCGCCGTCCGGCGAGCGCGAGGGCGTCCCTGCGCAGCGTCAGGTATCCCGCGAAGAAGACCACGATGACGATCTTCACGAACTCTCCGGGCTGGAAGGACAGCGGGCCGATGAAGATCCACCGCTTGGCGCCGTAGACGTCGCCGGGATAGAACGCCGGTGCCATCAGCAGGACCAGCCCCATGGCGATGGTGACGTACGGGTAGCGCTGAAGCCTGCGGTGGTCCATCAGCAGCGCGACCGCCGCGGCGAACACCGCCACCGCGATGCCGCACCACATCAGCTGACCCGATGCCGCGGCCGTCGAGTGGTGGTAGTGCGACGCGTAGGCGAGGTCGAGGCGGTGGATCAGGACGAGACCCAGACCGCTGAGCAGGGTGGCCAGGGGCAGGATCAGCGGATCGGCGTGCGGCGCGAACCGGCGTACGGTGACATGGCACACCACGGGCATCACGGCCGCCGTCAGGCATGTCAGTGCCATACTCGGCGGCAGCTTCCCGCTGACGACGAGGGCCGTCTCCGCATAGCCGTAGCAGCAGATGAGGATGGCGCCGAGGAGCAGGAGAAGCTCCAGGTTCCGGTCACTCATGCGTCCTGACCGGCCCGGCCGCACGGCCAGTTTCGCCGGTCCACGCCGACCAGTCATGCTTTCCCCCTCGATCGGGTCCACCCCCTCGACTCCCGCTCCAGGACTCGGTCAACAGGGTTATATGGTTGCGCAACAACGCAACTGAACTGTAGTCGAGGCCAGGTAAGAGGAGGGTCGGCGTGGCGGCACGCAGGACGGGGCGCCGCAAGGCGTGGGCGGTGCTGATCGGGGTGAGCGTGGTTCTGGCGCTCGTGAGCTATCTCGCCGTCCGGTTCATCCGCTCGGCGACTCCCGACGAGTGCACGGCGCAGGGCACGGACGGTACGACGGTCACACTCGATCTGGACCAGGCGTCCCACGCCGCGACCATCGCGGCCGTGGCCCACGCGCACGGCCTGCCGGAACGCGCTGTCACCATCGCCCTGGCGACCGCGATCCAGGAGTCCAAACTCCACAACTTGACGTACGGGGACCGCGACTCCCTCGGCCTGTTCCAGCAGCGCCCGTCCCAGGGCTGGGGCAGTCCCGCCCAGATCCGCGACCCCGTCTACGCGTCGGGCAAGTTCTTCGACGCGCTGGTCAAGGTGCCCGACTACCTCGGCCTTCCGGTCACCGTCGCCGCGCAGCGAGTCCAGCACAGCGGCTACCCGGAGGCCTACGCATCACATGAGGCCATGGCGGCGACGCTGGCCGACGTGCTGACGGGGCGGGAGGGGCCGGCGCTGAACTGCACGGTGAGTGGGGCCGACCCGGCTCCCTCCGATACAGCGAGCAGCGCGGCGGGCGCCGTGAGCGAGGCCGGTGACGGCAGCGGTGTCGCGGCAGCCGTGCGGCGGGAGTTCGGCGACGCGCCGGTCGCCGGGCCCGCGACCGGCGGCGACAGCGTCAGCTTCCCGATTGCGACCGAGCAGGCTTCCACAGGCTGGTCCCTCGCCCTGTGGCTGCTCTGCCACGCCACCGCACTGCACGCCACATCCGTGACATTCGACGGCCGGCGCTGGAGCAGCGCCGCCTCGGACCGAGGCTGGACGCACAGCACACCCGATTCCCGGCAGGCCGGGGTGCTGGCGGTGGAGCTGGGTTAGCTGTACTGCCCAGGCATGCTGGTCGAGTTTGTGCTCTGACATCGTCTGAATCGGGTGACGGGTGAAGGCCTCCGGTTGTGGAGTGGAGCTGTCGAGGAACGGCTCCGCCAACCAGGAGGCCGGGGCGGCCCGGTAGCCCATGCCCTGGGCACGCACCCGCGCCCGGACTTCCTCTTTCCCCGGATGCAGCAGGAGGGCATCGCGCCCGACGACTGGGAGCCGGGGTACATGGACTACCTACCTGTATGTGGCCCTCACCAACGCCACGGCCTTCAGCCCCACCGACACCATGCCGCTGTCCCGCTGGGCGAAGCTGCTGATGTCCGTACAGTCCACGATCTCGCTGCTGACCCTGGCGCTGATCATCTCGCGCGCCGTCGGGGCCCTGCAGTAACCCCGGACAGAAGGGATCACAGCACGCCTCGAGCGGCACTGATCCATCATCGCGTGGCCTACATCCGTGATCGCGGGATCGCCGACCGGCTCGGTATGGGCGCCAGGGCCTGTCGTGCCCGCATGTGCCGGACCCTGGGGGTCGCTGCGGGAGGAACGGCGACCATAGCCGCACGCCGGCCAGACGGTGGAGGGGCGTGAACCCGAGGACACCCAGCTCGAATACTTGCCTACTTGCGCGACTGTGCAACCATCAGAGCTCCTTTTTCGTCTCACTGGTGGCAGTCGGGGCAACACTCCGGATTCAGCCGTGTTGCCCGCGTCGAGATGAGCGAGAGCGAGCGCATGCGCCATCAACGGGAACGCGTCAACAGTGCCATCGGCGCGCAGGGGCAGCACAGCTCCGTGACGCACAGTCGGGTGGTCCCTCAGGGCCGGGCCGGAGAGCGGACGCCGTCCGAAGGCACACCCCGTGCGCCACGCTCGCAGCGGGGCGAGGGCGGCGCGTCTCCTGTGCGCCGGCCCCGGGCAGGGGGCATCGCAGCGATGCTGCTGGGACCGTTGCTTCTGGGAGACGGGGTGGACGCCCTGGTCGGCCGGGAGCCCGGCTGGGGTGTGGTGGTGGGAGCGGCGGCGGGAGCCCTGCTCGCGGCCCTGGCGGCGGTTCGTCGCCGCGCTCTGGGATTCGTGGCACCGCTGCCGGCCCTGGCTGTGGCCGTTGTCACGGCGGGGACGGTGCTGACGTCGCACGGTCCGCTGGCCACGCGGCTGGTGCGGTGGGCCGTGGCGGTGTTCCCGGCGATGGCCGCGGCGGAGTGCGCGGTGGTCGTCGTGGCGCTGGCGGTAGCCGTGCTCCGGTACGGAATGAACAGGAGGGATCGTGCCTGAGAGCATGCGACACCGTCCGTACTCGGCCGCCGTCACACGCGGACGCAGGGCGCCCTGGCTTGTCGTGTTGCGTGTTGCGACATGGACGGTTTCGGCGGCTGTGCTGCTCGGCTGCGGTGCGACCTGGTACGCCTACCGGTCCCTGACGCACGGCCTCACCACCTCTGATGCGCTCGACGCGATCCGCGGCAAGGCGGCCCGACACCTGGACAACGCGGTCAACTTGCTGCTGATAGGTCTCGACTCGCGCAAGGACATGAACGGCAACGACCTGCCACGGCAGTTCGTGCAGACCGAGTTGCACGCCGGGTCGAGCGACATCGGTTACTACAACACCAACACCCTGATCCTCATGCACATCCCCGCGAACGGCGGCAAGGTGCAGGCGTTCTCCATCCCGCGCGACGACTACGTGCAGACGCTGAACGGAGACGGCTCGATACAGGGCCACTTCAAGATCAAGGAGGCGTACGCCAACGCGTACACCACCGCCCACGACAAGTACGCCGCCCAGGGCGTCAAGGGCGCGGATCTGGAAGCGAAGAGCCGTGAGGCCGGCCGGGAGGCGACGCTGGCGACAGTGCAGCAGTTCACCGGCGTGCCCATCGACCACTTCGCCGAGGTCAACCTCCTCGGCTTCTACGACATCGCCAAGGTTCTGCAGCCCGTCACGGTGTGCCTCAAGCACCCGGTCAAGGACCGTTATTCGGGTGCCGACTTCCCGGCCGGCCTGCAGCAGCTGAACGCCCGTCAGGCACTGGCCTTCGTACGACAGCGGCACGGGCTGGACGCCGGTGACCTGGACCGTACGCGCCGGCAGCAGGCCTTCATCTCCACAGTCACGCATCAGCTCAAGACCGAGGGTGTCTGGGGCAGCCCGTCCAAGCTTCAAGGACTGTTCGACGTCGTGAAGAAGGATGTCGTCCTGGACAGCAGCTGGAACGTGCTCGATTTCGCACAGCAGGCCCCGGACCTCACCGGCGGCAACGTCGTGTTCCGCACCCTGCCCATCGAGGGCTTCGGGATCCGCAACCGCGAGGACGTCAACCTCGTGGATCCGGAGAAGATCAAGTCGATCGTGCAGCAAGCCTTCGGAGCGGCCGGTGCCCCGTCTCCCGCGGCTTCCGACACCACTGCGGCCGCACCCGCCACCGTGGATGTCATCAACGGCAACGGCGGTCGGGGCCTCGCCTCGAAGGCGCTCTCCACTCTGGTCGAACTCGGCTACACGGCCGGTACGACGGGCAACACCACCACGCAGCCTGCGACCACCGTCCGCTACGGCGCAGGGGCACAGCAGGCGGCTCAGCAGATCGCCGGCCGGCTCCACGCCGGCACCGCCGCTTCCAGTCCCGCCGTGTCCGCGGGCCACGTCGTCGTCACCCTCGGCGAGGACTACACGCATCCCAGTCAGGCAGCTCCGACCCGGACGCCGACCGCTTCCGCGTCGAGCACGGCAACAGCGGACGACTACGGCCCGCCTGTGGAGGCAGGCGGTGTGCCGTGCGTCAACTGACCCACCCTCGATGCCGTGGCTCGCGTGAGCGGTGATCCAGGACCGGGTGGCTTCTTGCCGAGGCGACGTCGACGCCTGCGTCCCCGGCCGGAAGAAGGCGAGAGACATGGTTCGCCGCATGGGCGGACCGAGGCAGCCCGGCCGCCCGCGGCGGCGCAGGGCCGCACGGGTGTCAGGTCAGCCAAAGCGCAGGTGGACGAGTGGCGTTGCCGAGTGCCGAGTGCCGAGGGCGGGCGCGGGGCCGACTGTGGCCCGGACTACTGCAAGTGCGGTTCATCTGACTCCCGCCTCCCTCCGGAGTGGCGCCGTACGACTCGGCAACGTGCAGGCCGGCCCACACGGTGGTGGCCGGTGCACCTCGACTCGTGGCCGTCCGCGATCCGGGTCGCCGCGTCCCGTCCAGCGGTGCGGGTGCGAGAACCGGCTCGG
Source organism: Streptomyces puniciscabiei (assembly GCF_006715785.1). Taxonomy (NCBI): domain Bacteria; kingdom Bacillati; phylum Actinomycetota; class Actinomycetes; order Kitasatosporales; family Streptomycetaceae; genus Streptomyces; species Streptomyces puniciscabiei. The sequence continues at coordinate 167,243 of NZ_VFNX01000001.1, read as the reverse complement.
TGGGCTTCGGCATGTGGTCGCGGCATGGGTGGGCGTATTCTGGCCGAGGGCGCGATGTGTCGTTGCCCGATCCGACCGCCGCGAGCGCGAGGAGGTGAACGGGATGAGTTCCTGCAGCAGTAGTCCCAGCTCCCATTCCGTGGCACCCCGGGCGTTCGGCGGGCACCGCACCGCTGTCTGACGGCCTGGCTCTCCGGAATGTGCCAGGCAGTCATTACGCCTGCCTCCGGTCCGCCAGCGGGTGCCGATCAGGCGGAGGTGCGTCATGACGATCACGATCACACTGCCCCGTTTCACGCTGCCCGCCGTGGCCGAGCGTGGCCTGCGGATTCTGCTCCCCGTCGCCGAGCCGGCGGTTCTCGCCGTAGCCGATGCCTGCGGTGTCGGGATGCCGGTGCGCCTTCTGGGACTCGGTGTCAAGCTCGCCCGGTCGGCCACGCAGGACTGATCCGGCTCGGTCCCAGGGAGGCAGGCGGTGAACGATCAGCGGTGGGCAAAGGAACGCCTCGCGGTGAGCCAGGCGGCGCAACGGCTGACCGAGGACGCGGGGGCCTTGATGGCGGCCTCCGCGGAGGCCGCCGAGGCCGGGCTGGCGACGCGTGCGGAGGACCTTCGGCGTGCGGTGGTCGCTGCTTGGAGCGCCGGTGTCGCGCCCGAGGTCCTGGCCTTGGACGCTGGGGTAAACGTCGCCGTGATCGATGACTGGATCGGTTCGGGTGACGTACGCCACGGTCCGTGACCGCGTGAAGAGATCGCAAATGACTTGCGCAAGCATGCAAGCGTTGGGCTACACTCTTTGAGGTTTGAAAAGGGCACCTCGTTCGGTGAGGCGTCTTCACGGACACAGGCCACTGACCCCACGACGTCGAGAGACGCCCAGGGTCAGGACACCTCTCCCCGGCCCAAGGGGTGAGGCCAAGTGGCTTCCCCGGCAAGGGGATTACGCCGTGGAGTGCCAAAGCTCTGACGAGTTGGGGTGTGCCGGCCACCGTCGCGTGGGCCGGTCCGCTCCCTGCCGAGTCGACGTCGACGCGCGCCGTGCGTGTCCCCGGCCGGAAGGAGGCGAGAGACATGGACTGCAGTAGCAGTAGTCCGGGCCACAGTCGGCCCCTTACCCGCTTGTCCTCGCATTCTTCCGGCACGCGGTAACCACCTTCCCTGCGCGGATTCCCGTCCGCGTCTGCTGCCCCCGCACGGCCGTGCGCCGTGACGGGCTGCCGTCCTGCGCGCTCGCGCGGGGAGGATGGCTTTCGCGTGCCCCCTATCTCCTCCTTTTGGGGTCCTGGACGACGCGCACGTCGGCGACATCCAGGGTGCGCTCGGCACCATCAGGCTCGACGACACCGCACCCCGCACCGGGCTGTCGGCCAGGCTGAAGACAGAAAGGCCTTCGCTATGCTCGCCGCTCTCGACCACGTCCAGCTCGCCGCCCCGCCCGCCAGTGAGGAGACGCTGCGCGCCTTCTACACCGGCGCCCTCGGGATGACCGAGATCCCCAAGCCACCGGTGCTCGCCGCCCGCGGTGGCTGCTGGTTCGCCACCCCTGGCGGCAGCGTGCAGCTCCACCTGGGCATCGAAGACCCCTTCCGGCCCGCGCAAAAGGCCCACCCCGGGCTGCGGGTGACCGACATCGACGCCCTCTCCGACCGCCTCGCCGCACACGGCGCGCCGGTCGTGTGGGACGACAACCTGCCCGGCCACCGCCGCTTCTACAGTACCGACCCCGTCGGCAACCGCCTGGAATTCCTCCAGCCGCTCGCCTGACGTCCGGCGCCGGACGCCGTGCGGCTACCGCCTGGGGCGTCGCTGTCACGCATCTGATCCGGCCGCTCGCGGCCCCGCTCCTTAAAGGAGGTGCCTCGTGCACGCACTGACCACCGTCGAATTCCTGACCCGACTCGGCACCGGGGTGGCCTGCGGCGCGCTGATCGGCGTCGAGCGGCAGTGGCGGGCCCGGATGGCCGGGCTGCGCACCAACGCCCTGGTCGCCACCGGCGCCACCCTGTTCGTGCTGTACAGCGAGGCCGTCGGCGATATGGGCAGCCCCACCCGGGTCGCCTCCTACGTGGTGTCCGGCATCGGATTTCTGGGCGGTGGCGTGATCCTGCGCGACGGGGCCGGAGTGCGCGGCCTGAACACCGCCGCCACCCTGTGGTGCTCGGCGGCCGTCGGGGTCCTGGCCGCCTCCGGCAAGCTGAGCCTGGCCGTCCTCGGCACCGTGGTGGTCCTGGCCGTCCACCTTGTGCTGCGGCCGGCCGGGCGGCTGCTGGACCGAGCGCCGGCTTCCGGTACGGACCCTGATGCCACTGTCCGCGCCACAGTCCACCTGGTGTGCGAGCGCAGCGCCGAGCCCCACCTGCGCGCCCTGCTGCTGCAGACCCTGACCGCCTCCGGACTCGCCCCTACCGGGCTGCGTGCGCGCCGGGAGGGCGAGACGGCCGGCCTGCGTGCCGCGGTCATGATCAACGGCGATGTCGCCGCCGCACTGGAGCAGGTCATCTCCCGGTTGTCCCTGGAGCCGGGCGTGAGCGACCTGCACTGGCACGTGGACGACGAGGAGTCCGAACGGGAACGCCCGCGGGTGCTGGCCTGACGCACCAGGGCAGCGCCCTCGGGCCGCCCGGGCCGGACAGGGACAGTACGGCCCCAGGACAACGGTCCGGTGACGGGCCAGGATGGAAACCCGAGGGAGAACGTGTCATGAGGACCCTGCCGCACACCGGCGAAGTCACCGCCATGCTCGGGGTGATCGTGCTGATGGTGCTGGAGGTGACCGCGCTGGCCACCGCGCCCGCCCGGGACCGGCCGCTCGTCAGTGGGGCCCTCATCGGCGCGGGCACCGCCACGTTCGTCGTGGTGGCCCTGTGGCACGGCCACCGCGGCGCCACCCGCCAACGCCGCCGGAGCCTGACGGAGACGGTCGACGAGTTGTGGTTCACCGCCCATACGCTGGAGGGCTTCCCCATGGAGGCCGTGCGTCCGTATCTGCTCGGCAAGAACGCGCCCAGTCTCAACTCCCTGTATACGGCCTGGGTCTTCGCCATCCACGGCCAGGACGCCCACTGGATCCAGCGCCATCCGAACCTCCCCGCCGACGTCACCCGCCTCCTGGTCGATGCCGCCCGGCAGCGTCACTGATCGACCGGGATCCTTGGTGCGCCCGGGCATGACGGCGCTGCGCGGCTATCTGATCCTCAGCGCCCTGCTCCTGCTCATCAAGGCGATCCGGCTCGGCGGCTCCTGACAGGACTCTCGACCCGCGACAGCACGGGCCTCGGCCGTGCCGGCGCGCGGCGCCGGGCGGCGCGGAAGCGCGACACCGGCCGCGATCAGGCTCGTGACCAGTGCGATGGCCAGCCAGATCGTGAGCCGGGTGACGTCCACCGTCGGGAAGAGACTGGTCGCCGTCAGCGTGCCGGAGAGCATCAGCAGAACGGCGATGATGACGGTGGCGAGCACGTTCGGCTGCGCGGGTTGACCCAGGGGCCGAGCACTTCGGTGTCGTTGCACACCAGGAGCAGGACCAGCAGGCTGTAGGAGCCGTAGAACCGCTTGGCCTCGCCGAAGCTGTGGTGCAGGGAGTGGCGCAGGTTGAAGACGTCTCCGAAGACGTAGCTGGTGGCCAGCGTGACGACGGCCGCCCCAGAACATAACGGGGGATGCGTTTGTCGACGACGTTGGACTGCTGGAAGAGCCGTTGCCACGGTGCGGCGGTCGTGGCGACGATCGCGGTGATCAGCAGGATGGCCTCGCTGCTGACGCCGCCCTGGACGCCGGGCACCACGACGGCGTGGTCCGCGTCGCCCCACCGCGGCCGGGACATCAAGGTCAGCGGGATCAGAAGCAGGCCGGCGCCGATGAAGGCGAACATGGCGCGTTCCCAGCGGCGGAAGGAACCGCCGGCAGTCATGGCGACCAGAACGACGGCGGCCACCGGGACGACGACACACGGCGGGCCGCCGAGATGTTCCGCAGCCAGGGAGACGCCGATGAACTCGGTCACGATGGTGAGGAAGTTCAGCAGGAAGAGGTCACCGGCGCTGAACCAGCCCCAGAACCGGCCGAACCGCTCGGTGATCAGGCGGGCTTGGCCGACGCCGGTGACCGCGCCAGTCGTACGACCATCTCCTGGGCGACGATCAGTACGAGGATGAGCAGGAGCAGGACCCACAGCAGGGAGTAGCCGTCGTTCTGGCCTGGCTGCGCGTAGGTGGCCACGCCGCCCGCGTCGTTGTCACCGACCATCACGACGATGCCGGGCCCGACGACGGCCGGCAGTGTCAGCAGCCGGGGCCTTGAACCCGGGCGGTTCCTCGGCGTGTTCGGGGGGACGCGGCCGAAGGCGCGCTGGAGCTCGCCGAGGTGAGCCTCGTCGAACAGGGCGCCGGGCCGCGCGGGCCGGTCGGCGGCTTTCCGAGCGGCGGCTTCGGCGGGTCGCTCCGGCGGCGGCCCGTCCGGACGCCTCCGCTCCGGTGGTCCTTCTTCGGCAAGCCGTTCTCCGTGCTTGACTAAGGTTTCACGATTGCGCAATTAGAGAACCATGACGATGTCCACCGCGAGACGGTGCGGCACCTCCCTTCGGGTGCGCCTGCCATCTCCGGGACCCTTACTTGCAGCGGGAGCCATACATGTCCACGCCCGACCGTTTGCCGGCAAACGGCGATGCCGTCTTCGAGCGGCTCCTGGACCAAGCCCTGCGCTCCCCGGAATTGAGCCAGGCGTTGCGCCGGCATGCGGGAAGGCCCACCCGCGAAGATCTACGTGCCCGTGCGGTGGCGGCACGAAAAGCGATCACGGCCACAGCGGGAGCCGAGTACCGGGACTACCTTGAGCTGAAGGAAGCGTCCGCCAGGCGCGACGAAGGCGCTGCCTCACGTGCGGCAGGTGGGATCCTGCCGGTGCTGGCCGTGTTCGTGCCGAGCCTTTCGGCCGTGGCAGGAGCCGTGTTCCTGGCGCTCGGGTACGGCCTGCGTGCCCTGGACCAGGCCCGGCAGATCGGCGATGACCTGGTCACCACAGGTGCGGTCGCCGCCGTCGTGGCCGTCGGATCCGGGGCCGTCGATCTCATATGGCTGTTGGTCGCCGCGGCGCGCAACCGGTCGTCGGCGGGTCACGCGGACCACGGGGACAGAGATCCGCGCGTGCGTCAGGCGTGGGATGTGTGGCAGGCTGCGCTGCTGGAACGCGGCATGGTGCCGTTCCTCCTCGGCCTCCTGGAGCGGGCGCACATGGCAGAGGAAGCCGTCCGTTCCGCTCGCGAGGCAGCCGCCGGCGGGGCAGGCGCCGACAGTGACGATCCGGATGACGACTCGCTGTCCGCCCGTCGCCCCGGCGCCATCGCCCCGGATTGCTCAAGCCCCGACTTCGGCAGTCCGGGCTTCACCGGCCCCACACGTCCGCACATGCGGTAGCACACAGGCATGGAACGCCGCAGAGGCGGCATCCCGCCACCATCATCGCGAGAGGGCATCTCATGGGCGTGGCCCTGGCCAGGGGCGGCAATGTCTCACTGACAAGGAGCCGCCGGGACTGACCGCCGTAACCGTCGGTCCCGGCTGGGCTGTACGCACCACCACGGGTGCCGACTACGATCTGGACGCCTCCGCGCTGTGCGACGCGTCAGGGAAGGTCGTGTCCGACCAGAGTTCGTCCAACTCCTCGTGCGAGACAAGCCCTTCGGCGTACGACTCCTGCAGGCGCTGCACGGCCATGCCGCGGTCGTCTTCGCTGATCAGCGGCGACGAGTCTTCCGGTAAGGGCGTCACCGCTTCACCGTACTGCCGTGCTGGCGACGCGAACGCGCCAAGGTCCGTAGCGGGCCAGGCATCCGACGGGGAGGCCGATCACTCAGCACCATGGCCTTGATCATCCAACCCGGCGAACCTTCGCGGTCACAGCACCAGCCGGGCAATGCCGGACCATCTGGTTGGTCGCCCGCATCTTCCCCGGGCGGCCAACCAGTCAGGTCACTGACCTGCGTCAGCTCACCGTCAGCTGACCTTTACGGTGACCGGCGAGGAGCGGAACGTGCCGGACTTGGTCGCCACCCGCACCTGTTCGGTGCCCTTCTTGGTGAACGTCCGCTTGATCGTGTAGGTGCCGTTCTTGTTGACGGTCGCCGTGGTCTTCAGCGTGGTCCACTTGCCGTTGTGCAGGTGCTGGAGCACCAGCGTCGAACCGGCCTTGATGCCCCTGACCCGGCCGGTGAACACCACGGCGTTGCCCGCCTTGACGGCCTTGTGGTTGGCCGAGACGGTGATCGAGCCCATGGCGGTCGGCGTCCGCGACGGCCTCACGCTCGGCATGCCCGTGCGGGTCATGGAAGGCTTGGGGGCGGGCGTCCCGGTCGCGGCGACGGCTCCTGCCGTACCGGTCGACAGCATGGCGGCGGACAGGGCACCGGCAGCGAGCGCACGGGCGCGGCGGCTTCGGGAGAAACTCATGGTGGATCTCCTGCTTTCTTCGACGTCCCCCTGGGTGCGAGTCGGTCACTCGGGGCGGCTCGCACATCCAGGCTGGCCCGAGCGCGGCTGAGCGGCACGCCGAAGTGGGTGCGCCGGCCGTTGAATCGTCTACTTTTCGTGGTAGAGCAGCAGGTTGAACAAATGTTTCCCCTCCTCGTCTTCTCATTCTTTTGTCACTGGAATGGAGCAGCGTCATTGCGCAGTGATCGCAGCGGGGCTGCTGTCGGCAGGGCCGGCACGCTGATGGGGGAGTGTTGTTCGGTGCGCTGGGGCGAGGGGCCGTAAGGCCGTGAACCCCGCGAGGAACCGGTAGCGAGGAAGCGGTAGTTACGACTGGAGGCAGCCACACCCCCGGTCGCGGAGCCGACGTCCTGCTCCACAGGACTGCTTGCGCCCGGCGCCTACACTGGGTGGGCGTATGAGTGTCGGCTGTGAAGTGCGGGCGGGAGGGCAGAGGACCGTGGCTGGGAACGTCGGTGGCTTCAAGGATCCGTCGGCCGACGTGCTGGCGGCTGCTGCCGGCGCCTTCGGGCTGCTCGCCTCGTCCGTCAGGCTTCACCTGATGTGGGCGCTGTCGCAGGGGGAGTGCGATGTCACGCACCTCGCCGACCGGGTGGGTGGTGCCCTGCCCGCCGTGAGCCAGCACCTGGCGAAGCTGAAGCTCGCCGGACTGGTGTGCTCTCGCCGTGAGGGCCGGCGGCAGGTCTACTACATCGACGACCCGGACGTCGTGACGCTCGTGCGAGTGATGATCGGGCAGCTGACGGCACGTTCCCGCCAGGGTTCCGCGCCCGTACGACTTCTGCACGGGACCAGTGACTGAGAGCACAGCGGCTTCGGACCAGGAAGTGGACCTGCCTGCTCCGGCCCGGTTCGGCGGCAACACGGTTCCGGCTCGCGGCGAGGCTTCCTGGCTTCGACTGTTCGTGCGCAGCCTGCGTGATCCCTTCACCGCGGTCCTGCTCTGCCTCGGGTTGGTCTCGGCGGCCGTCTTCGCCTGGGGCACCGCCGCGGTGATCCTCTCCCTCGTCTGGGTCAGCTGCGGGCTGCGCGCGACGGGCGAGCACCGGGCCGACCGGTCCTCGGCCGCGTTGCGCCGGCTGGTCGCCACCACGGTGACCGTTCTGCGGCGCGCCGACGAGGACGCGGTACCCACCTCTCGCGAGATCCCCGTGGACGAACTCTTGTCGGCGACGTGATCCGCCTCGGGCCGGGTGACCTCGTACCGGCGGACGTACGCCTGCTGCGCGCGAGCGGTCTGACCGTGCACCAGTCCGCGCTCACGGGAGAGTCGGCGCCCGTCGCGAAGCACACCGACGACGCGCCTTCGGGCACCGGCAGCGGACTGTTCGATCAGCCGCAGTGGTGTTTCCAGGGCAGCGGCATCGCCTCCGGCAGCGGCACCGCGGTCGTCGCCGTAACCGGTGCGAGCACTCGGTTCGGTGCCGCGCACGGCCGTAGGGCGGGCCGGCCGGAGCCGAGCGCCTTCGACCGTTCCGTCCACGGCGTCTCCTGGATCCTGATCCGGTTCATGCTGCTGACGCCCCCGCTGGTGCTGATGGCCAACGCGGCGCTGCGCGGACGCGGTCTGGAGACCCTGCCGTTCGCGGTGGCGGTGGCGGTGGGGCTGACCCCGGAGATGCTGCCGGTCCTCGTCACCACCTGCCTGTCCCGCGGAGCCTCACTGCTGGCCCGGACCCGCGGGGTGATCGTCAGACGGCTGCCCGCCCTGTACGACATCGGCGCCGCTGATGTGCTGTGCCTGGACAAGACCGGCACGCTCACCCAGGGCCAGCCCGTCGTCGGCCGCGGCCTCGGCCCGGACGGCCGGAACGACCCCGACGTCCTGGAGGTCTGCACAGCCCAGGCCACGGGTTTGCTAGATTGCGCAACCATGCAATCCAGGTGGGGGCTCACCCCTCGCCTGTCACGAACCAGCCGCGCATGCCTGGCCGTACCCTTGATGGCCCGGCCTGACGAGCCCGACCGTTCATGGGAGTGAAGATGAGCGACCCGTGGGACGGCCCGAACGGCCAGGCCACGCGCGGCCGCACCACTACCCGGGTGCCCGGTCAGCGTACGTACGAGGCGGAGGGCAGGCGCCCACCGGGCGGCCGTGCCGCGGCCCGGGCCACCTCCCGGTCACGGGGCGCTGCCCGGTCGCGGCGTCGTGCACATCCGGCCGGGCGCGCCCGACGGGCGCTCAAGATCGTCGCTATCACCCTGTCCGTACTGATCCTGGTCACGGCCGGTGCGGGCTGGTGGTTCTACGAGCACCTGAACGGCAACATCAACAGCGTCTCGCTCGACGGCAAGGGCGGCACCGAGAAGGCCGACGCCTTCGGCCGTACCCCGATCAACATCCTGGTCATGGGCTCGGACGGCCGAACCAGCGTCGAGGACTGCAAGCTCGGCGGCGGCTGCGCCAGGACCGGTGTGCAGACCGGCAGCAACGCGGACGTGGAGATGGTGGTGCACATAGCCGCCGACCGCTCCAACGCGACGGTGATGAGCATCCCCCGCGACACCATGACCCAGGTGCCCGCCTGCGCGGACAGCCAGAGCCATCAGTCCACGAACGGTTACTACGGCCAGATCAACAGCGCGCTTCAGTACGGTCCCGCCTGCCAGGTGGCCACGGTCCATCAGCTCACCGGCATCCCGGTCGACCACTTCGTCGAGCTCGACTTCGCCGGCGTCGTGAAGATGTCCGACGCGGTCGGTGGTGTTTCCGTCTGTGTCACCGACGACGTGTACGACACCTATTCGCACCTGAAGCTGTCCAAGGGCGACCACACGCTCAAGGGTCAGGCCGCGCTGGAGTTCGTCCGCTCCCGGCACGGCTTCGGCGACGGCAGCGACCTCGGCCGTACGACGACCCAGCACTTCTTCCTCAGCTCGCTGATCCGCAAGTTCAAGAGCACGGGGACGCTCACCGACCCCACCGCGGTCTATGGCCTGGCCGACGCCGCCACCAAGGCGCTGACCGTGGACGACGGCCTGGGCAGTGTGAGCAAGCTGATCTCGCTCGCGGCGGACGTGAACAAGGTGCCGACCAAGCGGATGACCTTCACGACGATGCAGACGGCCCCCGACCCGAACAACAAGGAACGGCTCGTCGTGGGCCCGGGCGCGAAGTCCCTGTTCTCCACCATCGCCAACGACCAGTCCCTGACCACCGGCTCCGGCGACAAGTCCGCGGCGGCCTCGCCGACCGCGAAGCCCACCGCCCCGGCGGTCCCCGCGTCGCAGATCGCCGTCACCGTCGAGAACGGCACCGCGGTCACCGGCCGCGCCTCGGACATCGCGACCGCCCTGACCGACCAGGGCTTCAACTCGGCGACGACCACGGCCAACGCGCCGAGCCCGGCGGCCACCACCACCCTCACCTACGGCACCGGCCAGAAGGAGGAGACGACGACGGTCGCCAAGGCGCTCGGTCTGCCCTCCTCGCATCTGAAGCAGGGCACCGGCACCGGCCTGACCCTGGTCATCGGCAGCGACTGGCCCAGCGGCACCGGCTTCCCGGGCGGCAGCTCCTCCCCGGCGCCGGCCGACACCAAGGCCGCCGTCGGAGGCGCCCACGCCTCCACCGCCGACCAGGCCAAGACCTGCGCCAAGGTCAGCCCCTACAAGACGGTCAGCCTCAACGGCATCTCCATGACACCGCCCCAGGCGTACGCGGCGGCGCGCAGCACACCCGACTCCGATTCCTAATGGAGATGTCAAGCGGCCGACGTGACGGCGGGTATGGGGCCGTAGCACCGTCCGTCACGAAGAAGGGCCCACAGAACGTTGACCCTGCGGCGCGCGAGTGCCATGACGGCCTGGCTGTGTCGTTTGCCTTCGGCACGCTTGCGATCGTAGAAGCGGCGGGACTCGTTGCAGCAGCGGATGTTGATCAACGCGGAGGTGTAGAAGACGCGTTGAAGACGCCGGCTGTAGCGGGTGGGACGGTGCAGGTTGCCGCTCACCTTCCCGGAGTCACGGGGCACCGGGGAGACACCGGCGAAGGAGGCCAGCCGGTCCGCGCTGGCGAAGGCGCCCATATCTCCGCCGGTGGCGGCCAGGAACTCTGCGCCCAGCAGGACACCGATGCCGGGCATGCTCGTGATCACCTCCGCGTTGCGGTGGCGGCGAAACCGGCCCTCGATGAGCTTGTCGGTCTCTGCGATCTTCTCGTTGAGGGCCATCACCTCCCTGGCCAGGGAGTGAACCACGTGGGCGGTCATGTCCTCACCGGGGACAGCAGTGTGCTGTCCTTCGGCGGCCTGGACGGACTTCGCGGCGAGCTCGTCCGCGCTGCGGACCTTGCGGTTGCGCAGCCAGGTGGCCAGACGCCGCCGGCCGGTGCGGCGGATGGCGGCCGGGGTCTGGTAGCCGGTCAGCAGCACCAGGGGGCCGACGTTGCCCAGATCGAGTTCGCGCTCCAGGCCGGGGAAGATCTCGGTGAGGTGGCCGCGGAGTCGGTTGATGGTCCGGGTGCGGTCGTCGCTGAGGTCGCGGCGGTGCCGGGTGAGGACCTTCAACTCGGACACCAGCTCGTCGCCGGGACGCAAGGGCGTGAGGTCGCGCCGGATGCGGGCCTGGTCGGCGATGACCGCTGCGTCCTTGGCATCGGTCTTGCCGTCACCCCGGTAGCCCTCGGAGGCCCGGTTGACCGCCCGTCCGGGAATGTAGAGCAGCTGCTGACCGTGGTTGAGCAGGACCGCTATCACCAGGGCGGCCCCGCCGTCGGCCAGGTCGATGCCCCACACTGCCTCGTCACCCAGTCGAGAACGTCCGCGATGAGCTTGAGCAGTTCGGTCTCGTCGTTGGCGACGCGCCGGGACAGCAGCCGCTTGCCCGCGTTGTCGATCACCACGCAGTGGTGATGCGTCTTCCCGGCGTCGATACCGGCCCAGATCGCTGTCACTCGCTTCTCCACAGGTCGTGTTCGTGCAGGTACCACAGACGACCTCGCTGTCGAGTCCCTACTGAGCGATCAGTGCCGCAATTCCTAATGAGCAGCCGAGTCGTCGTGAGGCGCCGGGCGGCGAATCGGACTAAGCCACAACCACGGCAGACGCCTGAAAGCCACACCCGGCACCCCTGGGTGAGCCAACCCTACGAATGGCTCGCTCATCCCGATCAACAAGGTAGGGACGCCTGACCGGCGGCCGGCATCGTACGCGGCCGGGTTTCTATTGCAGCTTTGCGCAATCAAGCAGATATGATGGGCGCGGCAGCCTGCTTCGTCTCTGGAGCGAACGGAGTCCTCCATGGGTCACCTGCCTCTTGGCCGCATGCGGCCGGTCCACGAGAGGGTGTGGAAGCTCGGTGACCACAGCCGACCGTACGACCCGCGGGCGACCGCCTGTGAGCGCGAAAGCCGGAGGACGCTGTCATGACCGGGAGCAGCTTCACCGTCTCGGGCTATGGCCCCGAGCGCCCCGCCTGGACGCGGCTTTTCGCGCGCGACTCCAGCATCCGTCGGCTGGACTGGCCGATACTGCTGGCCGCCCTCGCCCTGTCGTTCATCGGCTCGCTGCTGGTGTACTCCGCGACTCGCAACCGCACCGCGATCAACCAGGGCGACCCGCACTACTTCCTCGTCCGGCACCTGATGAACCTCGGCATCGGGTGCGTCCTGATGATCGGCACGATGTGGCTGGGGCACCGCGCCCTGCGCAACGCGGTGCCCATCCTCTACGGGATTTCAGTGCTCGGGGTGCTGCTGGTGCTCACCCCGCTCGGTGCCACCATCAACGGCAACCGCAACTGGATCGTGCTGGGCGGCGGATTCTCACTGCAGCCCTCGGAATTCGTGAAGGTCACCATCATCCTGGGCATGGCGCTGCTCCTCGCGGCCCGGGTCGACGCGGGTGACAGGAAGTACCCCGACGGCCGCACAGTGATCCAGGCGCTGGGGCTGGCCGCCGTGCCGATCATGGTCGTGATGATGATGCCGGACCTCGGCTCGACGATGGTCATGACCGTCACGATCCTGGGCGTGCTGCTCGCATCCGGCGCCTCCAACCGCTGGGTCTTCGGTCTGCTCGGCATCGGTGTCCTCGGCGCCGTCGCCGTGTGGCAGCTGCATCTCCTGGACCAGTACCAGATCAACCGCTTCGCCGCCTTCGCCGACCCGAGCCTGGACCCGTCCGGAGTCGGTTACAACACCAACCAGGCCCGCATCGCCATCGGTTCCGGCGGTCTGACGGGCGAGGGCCTCTTCCACGGCGCGCAGACCACCGGTCAGTTCGTCCCGGAGCAGCAGACCGACTTCGTGTTCACCGTCGCCGGGGAGGAACTGGGCTTCGTGGGCGGGATCCTGATCATCTCCCTGATCGGAGTGATCCTGTGGCGCGCCTGTCGCATCGCCCGGGAGACGACCGAGTTGTACGGCACGATCATCGCCGCCGGCATCGTCGCCTGGTTCTCCTTCCAGTCCTTCGAGAACATCGGCATGGCGCTCGGCATCATGCCGGTGGCGGGAATTCCCCTGCCGTTCGTCTCCTACGGCGGTTCCTCGATGTTCGCAGTGTGGGTGGCGGTCGGCCTGCTGCAGTCGATCCGGGTGCAGCAGACGAGGCCGTGACGTCATCATCAGCTCACCGCCTGCTCGGTGCCCTTTTCGGTGAACGTCCGCTTGATCGTGCAGGTGCAGTTCTCGTTGACGGCCGTCGTGGTCCTCAGCGTGGTCCACTTGCCGCCTTGACCGCCTTGTGGTCGGCCGAGAGGGTGATCGAGCCCGTGGCGGTCGGTGTCCGTGACGGCTTCGTGCTCGGCATACCCGTGGGGGTCATGGAGGGCCCGGGGGCCGGCGTCCCGGTCGCGGTGACGGCTCCTGCCGTACCGGTCGACAGCATGGCGGCGGACAGGGCACCGGCGGCGAGCGCACGGACGCGGCGGCTTCGGGCGAAGCCCGATCGAGAGTCTTCTGTTTTCGCCGGAGTCCCCTTGGGACGAGTCGGTCACTCGGGGCGGCTCGCGAATCCAGGCTGCCCCGAGCGTGGCCGAGCGGCATGTCGAAGTGGCACGCCCGCCGGGGTGATGAAGCGGGCGCACCGGACATGCGGCAGGTTTCAGCTCCGCGCGTTTCCCGGTTCCGGCGGAGGCAGGGGCGGCAGGCAGGTGTCGTAGAGCCAGGCGCGCAGCAGGGGTTCCACCGCCCTCGGCATCGCCCGGTCGGCATGAGCGATGAAGGCGGCGGTGTCGACGCTTTCACCGCGATGGGCGTGGTGCCAGCCGCGCAGCATCGCGAAGAAGCGGTCGTCGCCCATCGTCAGGCGCAGCGCGTGCAGCGTGCACGCGCCCCGGTTGTACACCCGGTCGTCGAAGATGCGGTCGGGGCCGGGGTCGGCGATCCGCAGCCCCGTGCCCTGCCGGGCGAGGGTGTGCCAGGCCGCCCGGGCGATGGTGTCGGCGGAGTCCTCGCCGATGTGCTCCGACCAGAGCCATTCCCCATAGGTGGCGAAGCCCTCGTTGAGCCAGATGTCCCGCCAGTCGCGCAGGCTGACGCTGTTGCCGTACCACTGGTGGACGAGTTCGTGGGCCACCAGCGTCTCCCAGGTGCGCTCGCCGTCGATGTGGTTGCGGCCGAAGACGGACGCGGTCTGGTTCTCCACCGGCTGGTCCAGGTCGGTGTCCACGACGACGGCGCCGTACGTCTCGAAGGGATACGGCCCGAACCACCGCGTGAACGTCTCGAACATCTCCGGCTGGCGGCCCAGATCGTGCCGGGCCTGGCCGGACAGCTGGACGGGGTAGGCGTTGCGGCCGGTGACCGGGCGGCCGGTCGCGCTGTCCGTGGCCTGCCAGGTCTCGTGCGCGAAGCGGCCGGTGTACAGCGCGGCGAGGTAGGGGGCCATGGGACCCCCATGGTGGTACGTCCAGCACTCGGTGGTGTCCGAGGTGCGCCGCTCCAGCAGGGCTCCGTTGGCGAGCGCCTGGTGGCCGCGGGGCACGGTCACCCGGAAGGTGAACTCGGCCTTGTCGTCCGGCCGGTCGTTGCACGGGAACCACGACGGGGCGCCCAGCGGCTGGGCGGCCACCATGGTGCCGCCGTGTGCGTCGCCCGTGCGGTCCCAGCCGATCTGCCCGAACGGTGTGCGGACCGGGCCGGGCCGGCCGCCGTAGCCGATCTCCAGGGAGAAGGGGGTGTCCGCCGGGATCGGGCGTGGCACGGACAGCAGCAGTTTGTGCCCCTTCCGGCCGGGCCGTACGGCGGCCCCGTCGACCAGCGCCTCGTGCACGGAGAGCTTCGCCAGGTCGAGGCGGATCTGACGCAGCGTCCGCTCGGCCACCGCGCGGATGTGCGCCCGGCCCTCCAGCCTGCCGGCGGCCGGGTCGTAGGCCAGGTGGAGGTCGTAGGCGAGCGTGCGGTGATCGTAGCTGCCGTGGCCGGCGAAGTAGCGCGGCGCCGTTTTCGGCAGGCGGTCCGCGGCCATCGCCGCCAGCGGGGCGAGCGCCGCGCCCCGGACCAGGGCGCGGCGGCTGCACCAGGTCATGCCGTTTCCCCTTCGGTGAGCCGGGCGGCGGGGCGGGCCGCGGGGATGCCGGCGATGGGGTTGCCGGCCCAACGGGTGCCGTCGGGCACCGTCTCCCCGCGCATCACCAGGGACGCCGAGGCGATGGACGTACCGGCGCCGATCGCGGTGCCGGGCAGGGCGATGCTGTGCGGGCCCAAGGAGGCGCCGGCAGCCAGGCGCACGCTGTCCATCCGCATGATCCGGTCGTGGAAGAGGTGGGTCTGCAGCACACAGCCACGGTTGACGGTGGCGCCGTCCCCGATGCTCACCAGATCTGACTCCGGCAGCCAGTACGTGTCGCACCACACCCCGCGTCCGATGCGCGCGCCGAGGCTGCGCAGCCACCAGTTCACCACAGGCGTGCCCAGGTGCGCGGCGATGCCCCACGGCACGGCCAGCACCTCCACGAACGTGTCGAACAACTCGTTGCGCCACACGAACGACGACCACAGGGGCCGCTCCACCGGACGGAACCGGCCCACGAGCAGCCACTTGGCGGCGGTCGTGGTCAGGCAGGCCACCAGGGACGCGGCCAGCAGCAGCGGGACGCCCGCGAGTGCCGCCAGGGACAAGCCGCCCACGTCCAGGGCCCTCTGCTGGGCCAGTAGCAGGCCCTCGGCCAGCAGCGTGCCGAGGATCACCGGCAGCACGCGGCACGCCTCGACGGCCGCGCGGGCCGCCACCAGCCGCCTGGGCGGGGCGAACGTCCGCGCCGCGTCGGCGATCCCGGCCACGCGGGGCAGCGGCATCGCGGGCCGGCCGATCCACGACGAGTGCGGCTCGGCGTGCGCCGGTGCGTCGGACAGCACGCCAACCAGGGCGTGGTCGGCCACCTCACGGCCGGGGCCAACAATGCCGGAGTTGCCGACGAAGGCCCGCCTGCCGATCCGCACGGCCCCCAACCGCATCCATCCGCCACGCAGTTCGAAGGGGGCCACGAGCGTGTCGTCGGCGAGGAACGCCCCGTCCTCGACCCGGAGCAGCGACGGCAGCGGCAGCACGGTCGAGATCTCGGCGCCGCGGCCGACCCGGGCGCCGAGGAGGCGCAGCCAGGCGGGTGTGGCGAGGCTCGCGTAGAGCGGGAACAGGCTGCTCCGAGCGCCGTCGAGCAGCAGAGTCACCAGCCACGCCCGCCAGGCCACGCCCCCGTCGGCGCGGTGCAGGCCGGGCGCGATCCCGCGGCTCAGCAGGCGCACGGTGAGCGCGGTGATGAGCATGCCGCACACGGTGGTCAGCACGGCGAACAGGGGTGCCGCCGCGAGCAGCCGCCAGGTCGCCCCGGACAGCGTGGCCGTACCGCGCACCAGCAGCCAGGTGACGGCGAGCGCCGGGGCGGCGGCCAGCAACGACAGCAGTGGCAGCAGGGCGAGCGACAGCGCGTAGGCGAGGTGCCAGCGGCGCCGGCGGTCCGTCGGCGGGGCGGGCCAGTTCGGCTCGGCGAGGCATTCGGTGGGTGCAGCCGGCCGGGCGGGGGAGCCGGTCCATACCTGGCCGTCGGGGATACGGCCGCCCAGGCAGCCGCCGGCAGCGAGTTCCGCACCATGGCCGAGGACAGCGCCCGGCAGCAGGGTGCTGCGGTGGCCCACCCGGGCGTCCGCGCCGACGACGACCCTGCCGACGTGCAGCCTGTCGCCGTCGAGCCACCAGCCTGCGATGTCCGCCTCCGGTTCGACACTGCACCCGTCGCCCAGCTCGGCCAGGCCCGTCACCGGGGGCATGGCGTGCAGCCATATGTCCCGCCCGGTGCGGCAGCCGAGGGTCCGGGCGTACAGCGCTGCCCAGGGGGTGCCGAGCAGGGACGGTACGCCGAACGCCACGACCGCACGCTCCGCGCTCCACAGGCGCAGGTGGACGGCGCCGCCGCGCGGATGGGCGCCCGGAGTGATCGAGCCGGCCAGTGCGCGGGCGAGGGCCGCCCCGAGCAGGCAGCGCGCGGGCGCGCTGAACAGCAGCACCCACCCGGCCACGACCAGCCACCACGAGGTGTGCGGCGCCCACCGGTGCGGCGCGATCCAGCCGATGACGTCGTCCGCCGCGGCCAGCCCGACCAGGCCCCGCAATCCGGTGACGCCGTAACCGGCCAGGGAGACGAGGAACTGCACCACGGCGGTCCGTCGGGGCACGGGCCGGGCGGGGCGCACCTCCGCTGCGGTGCCGGTCAGGGAGTCGAGATGGTCGGCCATGCTCTGCAGGACCGGATGCCGGTAGAGGTCGGCGACCGAAAGGCCCGGGTAGTCCCGGCGCAGCATCGAGGCCATCCGGGCGGCGGTCAGGCTGGTGCCGCCCAGCTCGACGAAGTCGCTGCCCGGGCCGGGCCGCAGGCCCAGCAACTCCTCCCATACGTCCGCCAGCCGGGCGGCGGTCCCGTGCAACCGGTGGGCCGCCTCGCCACCGTGCCCGGCACCGGCCAGCTGCACCGGCCAGGGCAGCGCCTTGCGGTCCACCTTTCCGGACGCCCGCGTGGGCAGGTCCGCCACCTCGGCCAGCACAGGCACCAGCGGTGCGGGGAGCCGCTCGCCCAGCAGCGCCCTGGCCTTGTCGGCGTCGAAGGCCGAGCGGCCGTCGGCGGTCTCCTGCGCGACGATGTAGCCGACCAGCACCTGGGCGCCGGCCGCGGTGGCCTGTACGGCCGCCGCCGCGCCGCGCACCCCGGGCAGGGCGAGCAGGGCCGTGTCGATCTCGCCGAGTTCGACACGGCGTCCGCCGAGCTTGACCTGGTCGTCGGCGCGACCGAGGAACACCAGTCCCTCGGCGTCGGCGCGCACCAGGTCGCCCGAGCGATAGGCGCGCGGCGGGCCCAGCGCCGGGCTCGGCCGGAAGCGTTCCGCGTCCTTGACCGGGTCGAGGTAGCGGGCGGTTCCGACGCCGGCGATGACCAGTTCGCCCTGCTCGCCGAAGGCGACGGGATTCCCGGCCTCGTCCACCACTGCCAACTCCCAGCCGGCGAGCGGCAGCCCGATGCGCACCGGCTGCCCGGGCTCCAGCCGGGCGGCGCAGGCCACGACGGTGGTCTCCGTGGGGCCGTAGGTGTTCCACATTTCCCGCTCGGGGCGGGCGAACCGTTCGACGAGTCCGGGCGGGCAGGCCTCGCCGCCCAGGATCAGCAACCGGACCCGGCGCAGCGCCTCCTCCGGCCACATCGCCAAGAGCGTGGGCACGGTGGAGACGGCGGTGATGCCGCGGGCGTCCAACCAGGGGCCGAGTTCGAGCCCGGCGCGCACCAGGGACCGTTCGGCCGGCACCAGGCAGGCGCCGGAGCACCAAGCGAGCCACATCTCCTCGCAGGAGGCGTCGAATGCGACCGAAAGGCCGGCCAGGACGCGGTCGCCCGGGCCGAGGGGCCGGTCGCGCAGGAACAGCCCGGCCTCCGCGTCGACGAAGGCCGCGGCGGAGCGGTGGGTGACGGCCACGCCCTTGGGCGCGCCGGTCGAGCCGGACGTGAAGATGATCCAGGCGTCGTCCGCGGGTGCCGGTGTGGAGCCCATGGCCGCTCCGGACGGCGGTACCAGCTCGGCGGGTTGCGGGTGCGGCCCGAGGACGTGACACACGCCGGCCTCGCTGAACACGGTCGCGGCGCGCTCCTCGGGGTCGTCGGCGTCGACCGGGACGTAGGCCGCACCGCAGTGCAGGACCGCGAGGATCGACAGGTACAACTCCGCGGTGCCCGATGGCACTCGTACGCCCACCCGGTCGCCGGGGCCGATGCCCCGCTCGGTGAGCCGCCGCGCGCGGGCGCGGGCCTCGGTGCACAGCTCCCGGTAGGACAGCACCTCGGCGCCTGCGTCCAGCGCGGGTGCGTGCGGGTGCAGCGCGGCGGTCGCCTCCAGGACGTCGACGAGGGTGCGGGGTGGCGCGGCTGCCCCGGAGCGGAACAGGGCCCGGTTCGTCGGGACTTCCGAGAAAGGGTGTGAGGCATCGAGTGCGGTCGAGGTCAAGGTCGCGCCTTTGGATTTCCATGTTCGACGGGCCGGTAGGCCCTTTACGGCCTGTCAGACGCCCTTCGTCACAGGACGCGTTCACCAACTCGGTGCAATTGATTCACAACCTGCCCATGGGAGGAAATTGGTGAATCAAATACCAAAATTCACCCCGCCGTGCCCTGCCGCCGGTAGACCATCTCACCGCACCGGGAAGTCGAACGGGTTGTCGACGATCGTCCGTACCCCGGGCATTCGATGATCCGCTCCGCGCCGACGACCCCGCTGTGCTGGTAGGAGGCCGGTTTGCGGTCCATCGCCGTGTCGTGGTGGACGCTGTGGCCGCACAGCCGGTGCCCTTCGGTGACGACCAGCCGCATCACGTCGGGATTCCTGGCCGCGTTCGGCCCGATCATGCCCCGCCCTCTGCTCATGTCTTCAGTGTTCCTGCGTTCCTGCGCCCCCCGGCCAGGCAGGGCGGCGGGATACTTCTGCCGCCGATTCGGGAGCCTGCAGCCCGCCTCGGCTCCCTGCGGCGCTCATCCGACAGGCGCGCGGCTTGAGTCCGCGGCACAAGCTTAGCTTGCCGCATTGCGCAAATGCGCAACCAGGCGGTACTTCGCAGGACAGGTGCGCGATGAACAAGCCGTAGCAGATCGGCCGCTCCCGTTCTTGGGGGCGGCGGCCTCCGCCCGATCGGACGGCGCAGTCCTCGGGTGCCGGACGGGTGGCTGGAGAAAGCCGCTACGAGGATCACGGCCTGTCTGCGCTCCTCGAAGGATCCCGGTCCCGCGCCACCCGTCCGTACGCTGCCGCTGCCCTCGCAGCGCCCCGGTCCCGACGACTGCCGCGCACGCCACCCCGGCTGCCACAGCCGGTGAGGCCGTCACCGCTCCGGCGCGCGACCCCTTCGCGCAACCACCGGTGCGGCCGAGGACCGTACTGGTTATGAGCGTTCGAGGTTCAAGCACCGGATCGGCTCCCCATGGTCGCGTCGAACGCGGGCCACACAGGCTGGTGACTGGCAGCGCCCCGGCCGCCGACTTCACGGGCAGGCCCTCGGTACGCCGCTGCTCGATCCAGGCAGCCTTCCGGGCGCCGGCGCGGGCGTTCTTCAGTCAGATGGCCCACCGCCTGTGCCGGCAGCCATCTCAGAGGCGGAGATCCCCTTGAGCCACCACGCCCGTATCGTCAGTCGTCAACTCGCCCCTCGGACACAGAGTGGGACGTTCACGAGATCGTCCCGAAGCGTTCACGAATTACCGGTCGAGTCATGTGACTCACCGGTATTTCGTCGTTTCTGGGGCCTTCGGGCCTCGTGATCGGCTCGGTGAGGGGGTGAGGCGGTGGCGGTCCAGGTACTGCGCCCCTCACCTGCGGAAACAGGACATGCCTGCGCGACGGCTGGTAGCCGTGGCGCAGGCATGTGGGGTTTTCAGGGGGCGGAGCGCGGCGGAGGTGCGTCACTCGCGTGGCGGAGGCTCGACCTGCTCGGTCGTAAGCGGTCGCGCCAGGGACGGGTCCGAGGGCTCACCGGGTTGGGTTGCGGCGCTCTGCGTGCTGGCTTTGCGGGGCTGGATGCCCTGGTCGCGGAGGAACCGTCGGATGGCTCTGAGGTTCGCCACGAAGATGATGACGGCATTGAGCAGGGTCTGCGCGACGCGTCCGTGCGGCAGGCGGAGCTGGGGATCGTCGATGCTGTCGAGGGCGGACTTCTTGAGGTTGCCGTTGCCGCCCTCGTTCTGGCTGCGCAGTCCGGACCAGGCTTTCTGCCACAGAGGGGTGAACAGGGGGTATTTCTGCCGCCACTTGGCCAACACGGTGCCCGGGACGGTGATGCTCTTCCCCGTGCAGATGTCGGGGTAGACGGGGGTGTCCCGCTTGGGCCTGGGGACGGTGGGCAGGGCTGCCGGGGTACGGACAGTGGGGGCGTCGAGGTCGACGACGGTGGACGGGCGTGGCTGGGGCCGGCGGTAGCAGGTGACCGTGGCGTGGGACCCGAGGGCGGGGCACTGTCGACGCTGGTCCCCTGCGGGCCCGTACTCCTTGATCTTGGCCTGGTAGTCCTTCCGGGACTGGATCAGGTTGAGTGCGTGGGCGCGGTCCTCGTCCGTGCGGCTGTCGATGTATGTGGCGCCCGCGGTGATGAGCGGGGTGGGCATCAGCGGGCAGTAGAACTCGCCGCCGACCAGCTGCATGCCGCGGAACTCTCCCTGCCGGTCGACCTTGTCGTCGTTGTAGTGCTTCACTGTGTTGAGGCCGAGTTTGAGCAGCTGCAGATGCAGGTGGTGAGGCTTGGCCTGGGTGATGCCCCGGTCGGCGCAGAACAGGTCTTTGACCAGGCCTCGTTCGAAGGCCGGCTGGATGGCGCGCAGGGCGGCCGGGCCGGGTTCGGTGCCCGGGGTGTGGAGGACCATGCCGAGGCAGACCGCGGGGTAGGCGCCGGCGAGGTCACCATGGCCATGGCCTGGGAACGCGGCCATCATGGCGTAGCGGAACTTTCTCTTCTCCGGCGCCTTGGCCTTCTTCTCCCGTGTCGCCTTGGTCTTGCGAGGCACTGGCTTGTTTGCCGTGCCGCGCCGGGTGCCAGTGTTCATGGAGGCCCCAG
Source organism: Streptomyces puniciscabiei (assembly GCF_006715785.1). Taxonomy (NCBI): domain Bacteria; kingdom Bacillati; phylum Actinomycetota; class Actinomycetes; order Kitasatosporales; family Streptomycetaceae; genus Streptomyces; species Streptomyces puniciscabiei. Next base: position 145,741 of record NZ_VFNX01000001.1, on the reverse strand, counting down.
CTTTGCTGCTGGGCCCCGACTTCATCTGCGTTCCTCCCTTCACGTACATCCCGGCGGTGATCTCGAGCGAGGCCCGGTCCTGGTGGTAGTCCGGCTCTTTGCCCCAGACCGGAACCGGAGTGTCGTCGACCGCGATGTGGCCAGGCCACCGAGCGAAGTCGCCGCGCCGGTAGGAAGCCATCGCCGGAGCGAGAATCAGATCCTGGGCGATGGCCTCCAGGTTGCGCACGGTGTCCTGGTTGTCGCGGGCATTCCACTTCCGTCGGATCTTCTTGGCCTCGCTGAGCGACAGCCGCTTGCGGCGGTCGTGTGGTGCCGGGTCGAGGCGCCGGGTCATCGAGGACCAGGACCGGTAGACGCGCTTTTCACGGCTGTGGCGCTATGTCACCCGGATGTCGACCCGGCCCACACCCTTCGGGGCGTTCTCGGGCGTCGCCGCCGGGACCTTCTCCGGACGTACCACCGCCCGGTTGGAGACCCCCGTGATCAGCAGCACCCGGGTGCGCGCGGACATGGCATGGATCCTCGCCTGCATCAAACGGCTTGAGGACGACCATGAGATCTGGCGGAGCCTCAGAATCGTCCGTAACGCGACAGTCCATGTCTCCGGCGACCGGGTGGTCCTGCCACACGCCGACGTCTACGGGAACAGCGACCGCACGTCGGTGCGCGTCCGGGCAACCCCCGCCGTCCACACAGTGCTGAACGCGGCCGCCACCCCCGTGACCTACCCTGAGCTCATCGACGCGCTAACGGCCGCCTTCCCCGAGGCGACCGGTCCGCAGAAGGAGAACCTCCTCCAGCGGTTGTGGGATCTGAACTTCCTCACCAGCGACCTTCGCCCGCCCCAGACGACCGCCCAGCCGGAGCAGTACCTGCTCGACGGGCTTGCCGGAATCCCGCAGGCGGCAGAGGTGGCCGAACGACTGCGCGAGGTCGTCGAGATGGTCCGGCACGCAGACGACCCTGCCTCGCTCGCCCGCTTGCGAGTGGCCCAGGAGAAGCTCGTACCGGGTTACACGGGACAGACGTACCAACTGGACTCCGCCATCGGCCTGCGCTCGGACGAGCTCAACCGGTCCGTGGGCGAGGCGGCGGCCGACGCGGTGGACGTCCTCATGCGTCTGAGCGCGGCCACGGGTGCCACCAACGCACATCTGAGGCGATACCGGGAGGAGTTCCTCGAACGGTACGGCCACGGCGTGCGCGTGCCAGTTCTGGAACTACTCGGACCGGACCAGGGTCTGGACGCACCCGAGTCCTACACGGAGCCAACCCGCACGGCTGGTGGGCTCAACAGTGCCACCGACCCCGAGGACACCTCCTCCTACGACAGGGCCGTCGTCGAATTCGCGTACCAGGCCTGGCGCGAGGGGATGCTGGAAGCGGAACTCACCGACGCCTGGCTGGACCGCCTTGCCCCGGCGGCGACCGTGGGACCGTTGCTTCCCACGGTGGACCTCTACCTGCAGATCGAGGCCACCGACCGGCAGGCCGTCGACCGGGGGGAGTGGCGGGCCGTCCTCCGCGCCGACTGCCTCGCCCACGGCGGACGCACCTTCGGGCGCTTCTTCGACCTGCTTGGCGACCGGCTGGCGGACCAACTGCGCGACCTCGCCCGGTGGGAGCAGAAACTTCAGCCGCACGTGGCATACGCCGAGGTGGCCTACCTCCCCACGTACGGCCGGGCCGGGAACGTCGCCGAGCACCCAGACCTCGGAACGTACGAAATACCCGTCAACACCAGTCCCTCCGTGTCGGTCGACCGCGTACTGCCGTTGGACGACATCCTGGTGGGCGCCGACGACCGGCGGTTCCACCTGTGGTCGCGGCGCCTGGACCGCGAGATCGTCGTGACGCAGCACCACATGCTCAGCCCCCTCGCCGCCCCGAACGTTGCCCGCTTCCTGCTGGAGGCCTCGCAGGACGGGTACGTGCTCCCCGGCGGATTCCACTGGGGGCCAGTGTCGAACGCGACCTTCCTGCCCCGGGTGACCCGCGGCAAGGTAGTGCTCCGGCCGGCCGAATGGCGACTGGACGCACACGGCCTGGAGGATCTCGCGGCTTGGCGCGAGCGGTGGCGCGTGCCGCGGTACGTGCATTTCGTGAACCTCGACAACCGGCTGCTGCTCGACCTCGACCACCCCCGCTGCGTCGCGGAACTGCGGGAAGAGGTCGGCCGCGCGGGCGGTGGAACGGTGCTGCTCCACGAGATGCTGCCCGACTTCGAGCATCACTGGCTGACCGACGACCTCGGGCGGCGATACACCGAAGAGATCGTCGTCCCCGTCATGGCCACCCGGGCCGAGACCATCGCCCGGCACCCGGCCGGGCCGCCGGTGGAGATCCCCTCACGGCGGTACCCGCCGGGCAGCGAATGGTCGTACGTCAAACTGTACGCCGCCTTCGAACGCCATGACGAGATCATCGCTGGTCCGCTGCGGGAACTTATTGCGGAGCTGCGCGCAGAGGACGCGGTGGATCGCTGGTTCTACATCCGGTACGCCGATCCGCGCCCGCACCTTCGCATCAGGGTGCGCAGCGAACGGCCGTCGGTCCTCGGGCGACTCGCCACCTGGGGCAGGAGCCTGGTGGACGCCGGCCTCGCCCAGGACGTCACCATGGACAGCTATTGCCCCGAGACCATGCGCTACGGCGGCCCCGGCACGTTCGACTCGGTCGAGCTTCTGTTTGAGGCCAACAGCGACGCCACCGCCCGACTGATAGCGGCCCGCGCGGACCTGCCGCAACTGACGGACGAGCATCTGGCCGTGGCCGCGGTGGACACCCTCCACCGCCACTGGGGCGTCCCGCTCGCCGAGCGCATGGACCTCCTCCCCGGCCACCAGGACGACCACGCCACGCGGGATGAATTCAGGAAGGCTCGTGCCTACCTGTGCGAACTGCTGCTGCCCTGGGACCGGTCCACCCATGAGGAGGGCCGTGCACACCGCATGGGGATCGCGGCGGCCCTCGCGCCCCAGGAGCCTGCGGTCCGTGCGGCATCCGCAGCGGTCCGCAAGGCCGCCGAACGCGGCCGACTCGCGGTGCAGCTCGCCCATCTCCTCGGCAGCCTCGCCCACATGCAGATCAACCGCCTCCTGCCGGTCGATCTGGCCCGTGAGGAACGCTGCTACGGGCTGCTGCGGCACACCCTGCGCGCCCTCCGGGGCCGCCTCGCTGCCGAGGAGGCAAGGTGATCTGGCTCCGCGTGCTGCGGCTCTTCTGGAAGATGAGCGCCCGGAAGGTCACCGCCTTCGCCGTCGCCTCAGTGCTGTCGGCTGCGATACCCGGCGTGCAGGTCGGGCTCACGGCGAGCGCGGTGCAGTCCGTGGCGCAGGCTGCCAGCGGCAACGAGGGGGCCGGACGGCACGCCCTCCAGGCGGGCGTCGTCCTGCTGCTGATCGCCGTGGCCGGGCACCTGCTGGACGTCTGGGGCCAGTACCTCGACTCCCTGCTCCGCCTGGAACTCACCACCAAGATCGGTGAACAGGTGATGGTCAAGGGCACCCGACTCGACCTGGAGCAGTACGAGAACGCCGAGTCCTACGACAAGCTGCAACGCGCCTTCCAGGAAAGCAACGGGGGACGCATTTACCAGCTGTTCTCCGAAATGCTGACCGTCACCCGCGAGCTGGTCACCGTCATCTCGGTCGGCGCAGTGCTGTTCACCTGGTCACCGTGGGTGGCCCTGTTCATCCTGGTGTCACCAGTCCCGTCCGTGGCCGCGCACATGATCTACACGAACAAGGCGTACGCCATCGAGTACGCGCGCGCAGCAGACCGCCGGCGGATGTACTACTACCAGTACCTGACCACGACGGATCACTCCTTCAAGGAAGTGCGCCTGTTCCAGCTCGGACCGTACCTCGTCGAGCGGTACCGCACACTTGTCCACGAGTTCTTCCGCGTCGACCGGCAGCTGGCCCGCCGCCAGTCGGGCATCGTGGGCCTGCTGGGCCTGCTGAGCGTCATCGCCTCCTCCGGGGCTCTGCTGTGGGCGATCGGGTCGGCTGCGGACGGCGGACAGGTGGGCCGCCTCGCGGGATACCTCCAGTCCATGGGCGCCATCCAGGTATCGGCCCACGGACTGCTCCTGGGGATCGCCTCGCTCTACAAGGACACGCTCTTCCTCGGCAACCTCTTCGCGTTCTTGGACCTGCCCGAGCGCCGGATCACCGGTGGGAACAGGCGGTTCCCGGCGAAGCTGCGCAAGGGGATCGAGTTCCGGGACGTCAGCTTCGTGTACCCGGGCACCGACCGGCTCGTGCTCGATGGTGTCGACCTGCTCCTGCCGGCCGGGGAGTGCGTGGCGCTCGTGGGGCAGAACGGCGCCGGGAAGACGAGCATCGTCAAGCTGCTGACCCGGCTCTACGAGCCGACGGGCGGGCGGATCCTGATCGACGACGTACCGATCGAGGAATACGACGTCGACGACCTCCAGCGGCATATCGGCGTCATCTTCCAGGACTTTATCCGCTACGAGATGTCCGTCCGCGACAACATCGGCTTCGGCCGCATCGAGGCGATGGACGACGACGAGCGCATCCGGGCCGCAGCCGTGGCCGGAGGAGTCGACACCGTGGTGTCCGACCTTCCGGACCGGTACGACACCATGCTCGGCCGGCACTTCGAGGAGGGCCGGCAACTGTCGGGCGGTCAATGGCAGAAGGTGGCTCTGAGCCGGGCCTTCATGAGGAGGGCTCCGGTGGTCGTGCTCGACGAACCCACCTCGGCCATCGACGCCGAGGCCGAGTCCGAGATCTTCGGCCGGCTTCGTGACATCGCGAGGGACGCCACCTCCCTCATCATCGCCCACCGGTTCGCCACGGTGCGCATCGCCGACCGGATCGTGGTCCTGGACCGGGGCAGGGTGGTCGAGGAAGGAACCCACGAGGAACTGCTGAGCGCCGACGGAACGTACGCCCATCTGTTCAACCTGCAGGCAGCGGGATATCTCGGCGAACCCGCCTCTCAGTGAAGGCCACTTCATGCAAACTTCGGTCATCTTTCCGGTCATGCCCACGGCCCCCTCCGAGGCGGTTCCCTTCGCGGAACTCGTCAGAAGCGAGGACATGCCGCGGCTGTGGCAGGGCCAGTCCGTCACGATCGAAACCCATCAGATGTTCGCCTACCTCGCGGGCATGGGATTCCGCATCCCGTTCGGCACTGCCGTCACCCTGATGCCTTTGCGTCACCCCATGGAAGCAGCGGCACACGCCCGGTCCCTGGCCCGTCTGACCGGCAGGCGGGTGACGCTGGGACTGGGCCCGGGATCCCCCGACTTCGTGGCGAGTCTGCGCGGAAAGCCTTACGACAGCCCGAAAGCCGCGTGCGCCGACTATCTCCGACAGGTGCGCGGCTTTCTTACCGAGCAGCGGCACGAAGCGCCCGAGGCCGGTTGGCCGGCATCGGACCTGCCGGATCTCGGTCATGCCGGTGTGGATATCGGCCTCGGAGTCCTCCGCCCCGTACTCGCCCGTCTTGCGGGCGAGACGGCCGATGTGGCGATCACCTGGATGACGCCGCCAGGGTACCTGGCGCGTGATGTGGTGCCGGCTCTCCGGCGCGGCGCCCAGGCGGCGGGCCGCCAAGTCCCGCGCCTGGTCACCGTCGTACATGTCGCCGTCGCCCGCCACGGGCGCGATCCCCGCCAGCTCGCCTACGCAGCTGCCCACACCCACCTGGGCGCCCCGCACTACACGGACATGCTCAGGCGCGCGGGGCTGCGGGTGCACCAGTCGCAGCCCTATCTCAACGCACGTGCCTTGGTCGACTCGGGAACCTTCGTGTACGGCACCCCGCGGGAAGTGGCCGGCGCACTGGCCGAATACGCGCGAGTGGGCGTGGACGAAGTGGTCCTCAACTGCGCAGGTGTAGGTCTCGCGCATGGCTGGAATGCGGCCCTGGAGGACCTGGCGGAACTCTCGGCCGAAATGCGTGCGGTCCGTTCGTGCGTGATCACATAAAGGTTAGGCTCACCGTGTCGAGAGGTGACGCGAAAGGAAATGGCGATGACCGAGGAAGTGCAACGATGGCTGAAAGAGAACGCCTTGCCCTTGAAAGGCCTGCACTCCGAGGCATCAGACCCGGGCTACGGTGACCTGGAGCCACTGCGCGAGGTTCTGCGCGACGTACGCGTTCTGGGGATGGGGGAAGCGACGCACGGGACCGCTGAGTTCTTCCGGCTCAAACACCTGTTACTGCGCTTCCTCGTCGAGGAGATGGGGTTCACCGCTCTGGCCATGGAGGCCAGTGCCTCCGCTGCCCAGGCGGTCGACGACTATGTGCTGCACGGAACCGGTGATGCCGTCGACGCAGTGGCCGGCCTCGGCTTCTGGACGTGGCGGACACGGGAAATGCTCGACGTCGTCGAGTGGATGCGTGACCACAACCGAACGGTTCCCCAGGACCGGGCCGTACGATTCGTGGGCATCGATCCGCAGCGATGCGGCCCCTCCCTGTCGGCGCTGGCCGCCGTGCTGCGCACGCTGGCACCGGAACGTGCGGACATCACCGATGGCCTGCTCGGCACACTGGCGGAGGCCAGGACCGGGTCACTCGTGGACCAGCGCCCCCAGCTCCTTGCCGAGGCGCGTGATCTGGAGCGATTCCTCGAGGAGGAGCACCCCCGGCTTACTGCGCACATCGGGGACACGGCCGTCGATCAGGCGCTCAGGCATGCGCGCCTGATCGTGGCCGCGGCCGACGTAGCCTCCCGGCCACCGCGCGGAGACGGCGAGGAGATGGGCGCGCTGGCCGCCCGGGACCACCACATGGCCCAGGCAGTGATCACCCTGGAGGAGGGGACTGCCGACAAGGTGGCCGTCTGGGCCCACAACGGCCACGTCTGCACCGACCGTTACGCGCGAGACATTCCCGCCATGGGGCATCACCTCAGGGATCACTACGGTGAGCGGTACTACGCCCTGGGCCTGCTGTTCGGCGAGGGCGCCTTCCGCGCCCGCCCCGGAAACTCCGCGACACGACCGCCCAAGAAACACACCATCAGTGCGGCGGGTCCGCGCTCCGTCGAGGCCCAGCTGGCCTCGGCCACCTCCGAGGACCACCTGATCGATCTCCGCGCCGGCCGGACCGAGCCCGCCGTTGCCGAGTGGCTGGAGAGCCCGCAGTTCATGAGGTCCTTCGGCGCCGGCGTGCCACGCGTGACGTACCGCTTCTCGATGACTCAGACGGTGCTCATGCGTGAGTACGACGGATTGGCGTACGTGGCCCGCTCGACGCCTTCGGTGCTACTGAGCTGAGAGCCAACACAGCTGTCCGGACCGCAGCCCACATTGATAGCCGTGACCGGGCACAGCAACTCCTACATGACGGTCTTGGCACGAAGGCAGGGGACAGCCGTTGGTGCTGGGCCGAAGCGTGCTGGTACGTCGGTGTAGCAGTGGGGCGATGGAGGATCGCGTTGTTCGGCTGGACCTCGCGCTTGTAGTCCGGAATCGCGGTAGGAGTGCCAGACGTACTCGTGGGCGGTCATCGGCGTGGCCGCGGGGCACCACCCTCATGGGCCTATCTACGCAGAGGGACAGTTTGCGCCCTGCATCTAACCATCCCGTCTGGCGTGGCAACTCGCTTGCTGCCGAAGCAACCACATGAAATAGCATCCCGTTCACTCTCACGAACTTAATGTTGCTTCGGCGCATCGAGGGCCTGGCATGGTCCTGGAACGCCTGTCGGCGCTGGAGCTGGCAGGTCCGCACGGTCTGCGGCCCCTCTTCACGACCGGTGAAGTCGATCACCTGATGCGCGCGGCAAACCGGATTCGCAAGCTGGGCGACGGCGTCATGGTCAGTAGCCGCACGACAGACGTGGCGATTGAGATTGCCCGCAACAAGGACGGCTCGGTGGTCGTGTTCCCTGCGCTGTCCGCGTAGGCGTAGGCGCGCTCGCACTCAAGTGGTGCGTGGTGCGGGGTTGCCCGAAACCTCGAACGCGATGCTGGCCTACGGCCACGCGGTCGTCATAACTGAGGGTGATGCTGGCCTTTGCGACCGGCCTAGCTTGGTCCAAGGTGCAATCGTGCACGGGACTCTCCAGCTCATACTGCCTGTGCGAGCTGTGAGACGCAGAGAGTGCCTGCATGGAAGCTGCGACGGACGAGCCACCACAGGGACACATGCGCATCCCATCAAAAAAGATTGCGTGTGCATATTCTTGGGGGATGATCTTGCGACTCGCGGGAACCCCAACATCAATTAGCCCTGTTGTGGCTGCTCAAAGGATCTCGTGAACGTCCCACAACGCTTGACGATACGGTGATGAGGGCCTCGATCTTACGATCGCGGTCCTCGTTGCGTTTTCCGCCACGGCTCACCCGTCGGCGGCCTGGGTAGTCCAGGCTGCGAAGTATCTCGTCATGGACCTGGAGTACACGGGCTGAGAGCGCGGTTCATGATCAGGGACAGGGACGGGGAGTTCCCCGAGCTGTTCGACACCATCTTGCAGGACGCGGCCATCGAGGTCGTTCTCAGCGGCGTCCAGATGCCCCGAATGAACTCGACTATGGAGCGGTGGGTGCAGACGTGCCGGCGTGAACTGCTGGACCGCACGTTGATCTGGAACCAGCGCCACCTCTGTCACGCTGCGCGGGAGTTCTAGCGGTTTTACAGCTCTCATCGGCCCCATCAGGGAATCGCGAACGCCTGACCATTCCACCCCTTGCCTCAGGCGATTAGCGATCCAGGGCAGATCGCCCACCTCGACATACGAAGGCGTGAACGCCTGGGTGGCATTCTTCACGAGTACGAACATGCCGCGTGACCTGGGCGGATGAGGTTTCCGGCAAGGGCAGGGCTGTCCGGCCGGACGGTGCGGCGCTTTCATGATCGGCGCCTCCCCTTGCTCGCCGTGTGTTGCCTCACCATGGACCTGTCCGGACAGAGCGGGCCGGCTGCACAGAAATACAAAATGTTGACCCGAGCGAATGAAGACCGCTGTGCGGTGAAGGGCCAGGACCAGCGCCACGTGAGGAGCGTAGATCACTGGGTGCAGGAGTCCGCCTGCGTGGCTGGATTGCGTGGCCGGGCGACTCCATGCAGTCGTCCCTGGACCGCTGCCACTATCAGCGGCGGCTGCACACGATCGAAGGGCGGTCCGGGAAAGAGAACACGGGTCGGCAATCAGCCCACCACACTCAACCAAACCGCCCCTGATCAGGGAATACGTCAAAGTGCTGCTGGAGTACTAGAACCCCATCGGATCCCGGTGAGGAGTTGCCGTCGGGTTGCTCGACCACACCAGGCGCAGTTCCACGCTGCCGGGCGCGGCCGAGGACTCGATCAGGCGGGCGGCCCAGGCGTTCCAGTACACGTAGGTCCTGTTCTGCGGCAGGCGGAACGCGGGGAACTGCACAGGCACCCGGTCTTGGTGGAAGGCGGCCTTCCTGATCCTTCCGGTCGCCTCCGGGGTGGAGGAGTTGAGCTGGTCCAGGCAGTCGGCGACGGTGGCGGGCACGTAGGCCGTGTAGGTGCCGGCGGCGAGGCCGGGGACGTTGACCGGGATGAAGTGTCCGGTGCCGGAGAAGCGGTCCCGGACGGCCTCCAGCAGGGCAGCACTCAGGACCGGGGATGCGGGGTCCGAGGTGGGATAGTCGGCGGGTGTTCCCCCGAGCTCGCCGTGCAGCGATCCCGGGATCTCGGCAGGCAGGGGTACGGTCTGCTCGTCCAGCTCCCACCGCAGGATCTGGTCGTCCTCAAGGAGGATGCCCTTGAAGGAGTCGTGATAGCGCGGTACGACGCGGAACACCTCGACGGGGGTGGTCGCATGCTCAGTCATGGTGCTGTCCAAACTGCCGTTGAATCAGGAGCGCCGTTCCGGAGCTCGTGCAGGATTTCGGAACCGATACGACTCAGCTCCGATTTGAGGTGGTTGCCGATTTTAGTGGTGCTCGCTCCACGTGCCGTGAGCTGCCTCACCTCGTTCTGGAGATGATCGTCGATGCGGGTCAGGAATTTACCGCGGTGCGTGTAGTTGTGCGGCGTTGGGTGGTCGAGTGGGATGCCGTTGGAGGCGTCGTTGATGTCCACCCCGTACTGTTGGAGCAGCTGGCGCGCGCGGGCGCCGGGGGCCCAGTGGCCCTTCGCGCCGCCGGACGGGACGATGTGCGCGGCGGCCTGGCCGGGCTTGAAGCTGACCCCGTTCGCCTCCATGTTGGCCCGCAGGCGCGCCGCGTTCTGCTTGCAGGTGAGCAGTCCCAGCAGGTCGAACCACGTCGCCGGATTCGGGACGTACGCGCAGGGGTTGGGGGCAGGTTCCAGGCCGAGGGGGTCGGGGGAGACGTAGCGGGCGGTCTCGGGGTCGTAGTGGCGGAAGTAGTTGTAGTGCAGGCCACCGGTCTCGGGGTCGACGTACTGGCCGGGGAAGCGCAGCGGGATGTCGGCGAGGGCGTCGGCGTTCGGGGCGGTGGTGCCCCAGGTGGTGGTGCGGGTGTGCCAGGCGATCTCGCCGTCTTCGGTGACGAGTTCGGTGGGGGTTCCGATCAGGTCGGTGACGATCGCGAAGAAGCGGGAGTCGACCTCGGTGTCCGACAGCGGCTTGCGCTCGTACTGGGCGATGGGGCGGTGGCCGTCGTACTCCCAGGTGACAGTGACACCGGTTGAGGTATGGATCTCCTCGGCGAGGCGGGTGCCGTCCCAGGCGAAGCGGGTCTCGTCGAGCCTTGTGACACCGTCGCCCGCCAGCCGGTACTTGGCGGTGCGGCGGCCGAGGGGGTCGTAGCGGTAGTGCCAGGTCCGGCCATCGGGGGTGGTGCAAGAGGTCAGCCGGTTCTCAGCGTCCCATGTGTACTGCCATGTCTCGGACTTGACAGACAGACGCTTCTTGGTGCGAGACACGAGGCGTCCGGCCTCGTCGTAGCGGTACGTGGTGTTGCCCGCGCGCAGCAGGCGGGTGCCTGCGTAGGTGCGCTGCCCTCGTGCGTCGGGGTCGGCCGGGCGGTCGGGCCAGTGGGCGCTGGCCTGGTTTCCCGCGCTGTCGTAGGAGTACTCCTCGCGCCAGCCGCCGCGGCCCGCGGTGGTGCTGAGCGGACGGCCGACCGGGTCGAGGGTGTAGGCGAGGGTGCGGCCGGTGACCTGCTCGACGAGTTCGGTCAGGTGGCCGTCCGGGCGGTAGGTGTAGCGGCGGTCACGCAGGAGCTGCGGGCCGGTGCCGGGGCCGGCCTGAGCACTGAGCGTCTGCCGGGTGAGCCGGCCGAGGCCGTCGCGGACCGAGGAGAACAACACCCGCTCCCCGAGCGTGCGTTCGGTTTCCTGGCCGAGGAGGTCGTGGGTGAAGGCCAGAGTGTGCCGGGCGTCCAGCGACAGGTGGGTGCGGTTGCCGAGAGCGTCCCAGGCGAGGGTGGTCTGCGCGCCGGTCGGGGTGGTGCGGCCGGTGCGCTGCCCGGCGTCGTCGTAGCGGTAGTGCGTGGTGTGCCCGTCGACGGTCTCGGCGAGCAGTCGGCCGAGACTGTCGTAGGAGCGGGTGAGGACCGAGTCGGGTGAGGCCACAGCGGTCAGTCGGCCGGCGGCGTCGTACGTGTAGTCGGTGCGCTTGCCGGAGACCTCCTTGGCGGTGAGGCGGCCGACGGCGTCCCGGACGAAGGTGAACACGTCACCGGCCGGAGTCGTGCTGGAGACGAGGAAGCCGGTCGCGTCATGGAGGAACGTGGTGCGACGTCCGTCGAAGTCGGTCTCGGCCACCACCTCCCCACGCCCGTTGAAGGTGTACGTCCAGGTGTTGCCCTGGGGGTCGGTCACGTCGGTGAGGCGGCGCTCGGTGTCGTGGGTGAAGGTGTAGGTGGCGCCGTCGGGGGTGGTGCGGGAGGCGAGCAGGTCAAAGGGGCCGTATGTGAGGATGGTCGCGCCGCCGAGTGGGTCGGTGTGACGGGTGCAGTTACCTTCGCCGTCATACGTCCACGACTCGCGGCTGCCGTCCGGGGCGGTGAGCGTTACCAGCCGGCCTTCCGCATCCCAGGCCATGGCCGTTGCTCCGCCGAGGGGATCGGTGAGGGTGAGCGGGCGGCCGAAAGCGTCGCGGGTGCACGTGGTGGTCCCGCCTCGGGCGTCGGTGACCGAGACCGGGAGGCCGGCTGCGTCCGCGTCGATGGACAGCGCCGTGCCGCGGGGATCGGTGACGCCGGCGAGGGCACCAGTGGGGTGGTGCGTGAAGGCGGTCGTCGTGCCGTCGGGGGTATGGACGGCGATGCGGTTGCCGCGCTGGTCGAAGTCCTGGCGGGTGACGATGCCGTCCGGGCCCTCCATTTTCACCGGCAGGTGCAGAGCGTTGTAGGAGAAACGGGTTACGGCACCGTCGGCGGCGGTTACTGCGGCGAGGTCGCCCTCGTCGGTCCACTGCCAGCGTGTGGTGTGCCCCGAGGGGTCCGTCCGGCTGAGCAGATGGTCGCGCACGTCCCACTGCTGGTGGGTGGTGTGTCCGAGCGGGTCGGTGATCGCGACGATCTGGCCGTGCGGATTGGCGCGGTAGGTGCTGGCGTGGCCCAGGGAGTCGGTGTAGGTGGCAGTGGTGCTGCCGTCCTCGTCCGGACCGCCGTACGTGATACGGGAGTTGAGGATCCCGTCGATGCCGTGCGTCTCGACGACTCTGCCCGACGCGTCGTAGACGTAACGGAACGTCGTGTCGTTGGAGTCGCGCCAGCCGGTGATGCGGTGCTCGTCGTCGTAGGTGAAGCGGGTGGGCGCGTCGACCGCGTTGATCACCTCGGTGAGGTTGCCGCTCTCGTCGTACCCGTAGCCGCGCAGCCGGAGCGGCTCGTCCTCGGTGATGGCGTGCAGCCCGGTGACGCGGTGACTGTCCGGGTCCGTGGTGATCGTGAGGCGGTAGCCGCCGGAGTGTGCGACTTCCAGCAGGGTGTCGTCCTCGGCGCGCTCGACGGTGATGAGGTTGTGGTTGCGGTCTTCGACCTGCGCCAGCCACCACACGCCCGCACGGGCCTCGGAGGGTTCGAAGTGCCGGGTCAGTCCCGTGTACGGGTCCTGCACCACCAGCGCATACGACGTGCCTTGAGACACGTAGGTCAACGGCAGACGCTCGCCCGCGACCGGGTCGACGCGGTCACCGACAATGTCCGGAGTGCGCGGGTAGTAGAGACTGGAGCCGTCCTCGCGGTGCCACCACACACCGTCCGCCTCCGGATCCTCCTCCAGGCGTTCGTCCAGGGTGGAGGCCCAGGAGGGGCCGAAGCCGATGCCGTGTGTGTAGCCGGTCAGGTGGGTACGGCGGACGGTCAGCGGGAGGATGCCGGGCAGGTCGACGTCGGTCTGGGCCAGAATCATCTGGCCGGTGGCCATGTCGATCGGGTCGCCGCAGGTCTCCTTGTTCGCCAGGGCGCGGGCGTCCTTGGAGCGCTGCAGCAGGTCCGGATCGTGCTTGTCATGGGCGTCGATCTTGAGGTGGGAACTGGAGCCGGGGAGATGGTCACCGCCGCCCTTGCCGTGGCCGTGTCCGCCCAGGCGGATCCCGTCGATCTTGCTGCGGATGTCGAGGTCGTTGTGCTTGTGCAGCCGGGACGCGGCCCTCACGCGGTCCGGCAGCGTTTCCGTGACGTGTTTGGCGATCTTGCCAAGGGCCTTCTCGGAGCCGTGCAGGGCGCCTTCCAGGACCGAGTCGAAGGCTCGGGTGAAGGGGTCCTTGCCCTTGGTGCGGCCGAAGAAGCCCTTGGCCCGGCCGAGCGGGGCCGCGCTGTTCAGGTGCAGTTCGCTGCCGTGGAAGGAGACCTTGCCGGCGCCGCTCTCGAACTCCTCGTGATCGATGTGGAGGTCAGCGCCGCCTGTGCCACCGCCGCCCGCGGAGGCGAGCGCGAAGCCGCCGCCCGCGCCGCCGGCCGAGGCCAGATGCATGCCGCCGTGTCCGTGACCGTGCCCGCCGATATCATGGCCGCCACCGTGCGCGCCCGCACCGGCCGGGTCGGGGGGCAGCGAGAACGCGTCGTTCGCCAGGTTCAGGACCGTGTCCTCGACCATTGCCTCCAGCTTGGCGTTGACCGGCTCGGTGACCTTGGCGAGCAGCTCGTTCACGATCTGCTCGGCGGCCTCGTCGATGATGCGTTTCACCAGCTGGCGCATGGCAGTGATCTCGGCCGCGCCCAGGACTGCGGACAGGCCACCGGTGATGAAGGCCGCGCCGAGCGAGAGGCCCACCGAGCCCGCCATGACGGCGAGTTCTGCCTCGGCCTTCGTCTTCATCCCGAAGATGATGTCCGCGACCACGTCACAGGCGTCGGCGAACAGACGGGCCAGTTCCGGGATCTTGTCCAGGTGGCCGGCCTTGACCTGGTTCCAGTGGGTCTGCATCGAGTGGACGGCCCAGCCCTTGGACGAGGCGAGGATCTGTTCCACCGCCTTGTGGGCGTCGGCCCCATGGCCCTCGAACTTGTCGGCGAACTCCCGCATGGCGTCCGCCATGTGGCGGTAGTCGTCCTCGTCGACGTTCGGGAAGTGGATGCCGATGTAGTCCAGGACCTGGTCCAGCCAGCCCGGGATCGTATAACCCATCCCCGTGCAACCCCCGTCAACACAATAGTAGTTCGTTCAGTACAACGCGAACAAAGACGCGAACGGGTGAACGTTAGTTCCTGGAAGGGGCAGGGGCGACGGAGAGGCGTTGAAAATCGGTCATGCCGCAGCGTGCGGGCTCGAGCATGTGACCGCCGTCGCGCTGACCGTCACAGCTGTTCAGGGCCGGAGCACAAGCCGTCTTGGGCGTGGTTCGCGAGCCTATGGCGTCGGCGATCCAGCAGTGGCTCCGCCGCCAGGTGGCCCCTCGAAGGAGGCAAGCCTGGGCTCCTGGACGCCACAAGGAGGTCGCCTCCGCGATCGAGGACTGCGTTGGCGGTCGCCCCCCTCGTGCCCAGGCTCCTCGGCGGGAGCCGTACGTCGACCCTTGGACCAGTTGGACTATGGAACGGATCGTGCGTCAATTACAAATTCACAGTGGGAACCGCCCTTGAGCCACCACGACCGTATCGTCAGCGGTCGACTCCCCCCTCGGACACAGAGTTGCCCCACGGCGTCCCCTTTTCTGGGCAGGGAACATTGGCACCCGCTTCCGGCTCCCGGCCGGGGCGGGTGTTCGTTGTTTCGGTGTCTCGGCCTGGCTTCTCCCTTCGATCGGCGGTTCGGTCGGTTCGGTCAGCAGATGGTGGTCCTCTCTGTCTGGGGTGTCCGCGGTCGGGGTCCTGGTCGCGGGGTCGTAGGCGAGCAAGAAGGGCGGCTGACCCCACCGGCACTCCACACGGGGCAGGACCGGGCAACATGTGCCGCCCCGGGAACGCTCTTTCGGCAGCCGCTCGAGCGGGACGAGGCACTGGGCGTCCACCGAGGGCCTGGTGAAGGCTGAACTGCTGCATAGCGGCACTGGAGGGCGTGCGGTGGGCCGGCGGTCAGTCCAGGCTGCTCAGCAGCGTTCGGCCTTCCTCCCGGGCGGCGGCAACCGCCGGCTCTCCGAGCCCGCACAGGCGCAGGCACGACGACGCGATGGCCTCGGTGTCCGCCGCATCCGGCTCACGGGAGCGCCGTATCTGGATGACGACCTCCACCAGCTGGATCAGCAGTTCACCGAGCCGCTCGGCGGGCAGGCCGCGCGCGACGTCCTCGGTCGCCGCCAGGGCGCCCAGCGTGCCGTAGCTCGACTGCAGACGGCCCCGCTCGGCCCGGAAGGCGTCGAACCGCTCGGCCCGCACCTCCGGCAGCAGATAGAGCGTGCCGATGTTGTACGGAGTGCGGGAGAGGGTGCGTACGTCCATCGCGGCAACGGCGTACAGCGCGGCGGCCGGATTCGCCCGCTCGGGCACCAGGGCCCGGATCCGGTCCACCATCTGCAGACTGGGCCGGACGGACGTCGCCAGCAGCTCGGCGAGGATCTCCTCCTTGGTGGCGAAATGGTAGTAGAGCGAGGCCTGCCTGATGCCGACCCGCTCGGCGATCATCCGGGTGCTGGTACTGGTGATCCCATGGTCGACGAAGAGCGCCCCGGCGGCGTCGAGGATCTGTTCGCGGGCGGAGGTGCCGGGGTCGGACGGCGGCGTGTGCCGGGGCCTGCCTTGACGGGGACGCGTCGTCGTCATGGTCCCATCCTGCCACCAGGTGTCCGCCCTGCGGCCTCTGGTCACGCGGACGCCCTGTACGCCCGCCAGCCACCGAAGCGGGTGATGTCGGGCGCGCCCTCGACGGCGTACGGCTCGACGAGGAAGCCGCAGACCTGCCGCCCCTCGGCCAGTTCGACGGTGCCGATGGTCATCGGCGCGGGCAGGTCGGCGGTCAACGCCCCGAACCCGGAAGCCGGCAGCCGCCAGATCTCGCCTTCGATTCCCATGCCCACGTCGCCTCCTGACGCCGTGGCGTGACCCGCCCCGGCTCCGGCGTCCCGCCCGCCCTCGGTGACCCGGAGCAGGCCGGGCTTGGGCGGCTCGGTGGCCAGGGCGTACAGCCGGTAGCCGCCGGCGGTGCGGGCCCCGCCGGTCAGGGTGCCGCCTGCCTGCACCAACTGGGCATTGAGCGGCTGACCGGTGAGGTGGGCGCCGACCACGAACAGGTCGACCCCGGGGTTGGCGAACCGCTCGGCCAGCACGGCCAGGGCGCGGTCGGAGAAGGCCGGTCCGGTGAACATCACGCCGAACGGCAGGCCGTCCACGAACCCGGCGGGAACGGCGAGCGAGGCGCAGTCCAGCAGGTTGGCGAAGTTGGTGAACCGTCCCAACCGGGCATTGGCGCCGACCGGGTCGGCCGCCACCTCGTCGAGGGTGGGATGCCATGTGGTGGTCGGCGTCAGGAGAGCCGTACAGCCGTCGAGCACCGCGCGTCCGGCGGCGCCGAGCGCGGCGAGTCTGGCGGCGTCGGCGGCCCAGTCGGCGGCGGTCTTCTCCCGGCCTGCCAGCACGATGGAGGCGACGGTCGGATCGAGGTCCGCCCCGATCAGATCGCGGTGCTTCTCCAGATGCGCGCCAACGGCGGCGTACCGCTCGGCGACGAACGCGCCGCCGTACAGCAGGTCCGCTGCCTGAAGCAGCGGGGTGATGTCGGTTTCGACGATCTCCGCTCCGGTGCTCGCCATGCGGGCGACGGCGGCGTCGAAGGCTGCGCGCCAGCCGTCGGCCATGCCGTTCAGATGCTCCCCGGCCGGTACGGCGATCCGCGGGCGCGCGGGGGGCGGCGGAAGCTGGGTACCGGTGCGGGAGAGCGGGTCGGCCGGATCGGGGCCTTCGGCGAACTCCGCGGCGGCGCGGGCGAGTTGCACGTCGCGGGCGAAGACGGTGACGCAGTCGAGGGTGTAGCAGGCGGGGACCACCCCGGTCACGGGCACCAGGCCCTTCGTGGGCTTGACGCCGACGATGCCGTTGAGGGCGGCGGGCACCCGCCCGGAGCCGGCCGTGTCGGTGCCGAGCGCGATGTCGGCGATGCCCAGTGCCACCGCGACGGCGGATCCGGAGGACGACCCGCCGGAGATGCGGTCCGCGTCCCAGGCGTTGCGCACCGCGCCGTAGGGGCTGCGGGTGCCGACCAGGCCGGTGGCGAACTGGTCCAGGTTGGTCTTGCCGAGCACCACCGCGCCGGCCGCGCGCAGCCGCGCCACCGCGGACGCGTCGGCCCGCGGTGCGTAGGCGTACGACGGGGCGCCCGCGGTGGTGGGGAGCCCGGCGACGTCGATGTTGTCCTTGACGGCCACCACCAGGCCGGCCAGCGGCAGCGCCGGGTCGATGCCGGCCGCCTCGGCGAGCACCTCTTCGCGTGGCCTGAGGTGGATCCAGATCTCGGGCCGGCCGACGCCCTCGATCCGGTCGTAGGCGGCCTGGACGCGGGCGGCCGGTGTCATGGCGTTCATGCCCGCACCGCCGCGAGGATCTGGCCGGGGGCGACCTGCTCACCGGGCTTGACGTAGATCTCCAGCAGTGTCCCGGCGGTGGGGGCGTTCACCTCGGACTCCATTTTCATCGCCTCCAGGGAGAGGATCGCCTCGCCGCTCGCGATGGTGGCGCCCGGCTCGGCGGCGATCTGCCAGACGGTGGCGGTGTACGGCGCGGTGACCGGGACCGCCCCGTCCGGCAGGGTGACGGCAGCAGTGGCGGTCACGGGTTCGGGATCGTCGGTGCGGTCGAACTCTCCCGCGGCTCGCCAGCGTTGCTTCTCGGCCTCGAAGGCGGTGCTCTGCCGCCGGCGGAACGCGGCGATCGAGTCGGCCTCCGCGGCCAGGAAGGCGTTGTACTCGGCGATCGAGAAGGTGCCCTCCTCGGTCGGGAAGTCACCGCGCCCGGCGTCGGTCTCGGCCCGCAGTTCGAGCAGTTCATCCGGCGTGACGGGATACCACTCGATGCGGTCGAAGAAGCGCAGCGCCCACGGCGAGTCCTGGAACAGGCCGCCCGTGCGGAACCGGTTCCAGATCTGCACGGTGCGGCCGACGAACTGGTAGCCGCCGGGGCCTTCCATGCCGTAGATGCACAGGTAGGCGCCGCCGATGCCGACGGAGTTCTCCGCGGTCCAGGTGCGGGCCGGGTTGTACTTGGTGGTCACCAGGCGGTGCCGGGGGTCGAGCGGGGTGGCGACGGGGGCGCCGAGATAGACATCGCCGAGGCCGAGCACCAGGTATGAGGCGTCGAAAACGGTGCGGTAGACGTCGTCTGCGGTCCGAAGGCCGTTGACCCGGCGGATGAACTCGATGTTCCACGGGCACCACGGGGCGTCGTCGCGCACCCCGGCCATGTACCGCTCGATGGCGAGCCGGGTGGCCGGGTCGTCCCAGCTGAGCGGCAGCCGCACCGTGCGGGAGGGGACCACCAGTTCGTCGCTGGGCGGGACTTCGTCCTCCAGTTCGCGCAGCAGGGCGGTGAGGTCACGGGCCTTGAGCCGGCGGGCGTCGGTGTGGATCTGGAGGGAGCGGATGCCCGGGGTGACGTCGAGGACGCCGTCGGGCGCGTGCGCGGCGAGGGTCTCCTGCAGGGCGTGGACCCGCATCCTCAGGCCGAGGTCGAGGACCATGGGGCCGTACTCGACCAGGACGTTGTCGTCGCCGTCCCGGCGGTAGGTGACGGCGGGGCGGGCATCGGTGGCCTCCAGGCGGCCGAGAACGCCGTCGTCGCCGTCTCCGCCGGTGCTGATCAGCGTGGGGGAGGAGCGGCGGGCGTCGAGGGCGGCCGCCTCGGCTTCCCTGACCGGTACGAAGCGGACGGTGTCGCCGGGGCGGAGCTGGCCGAGCTTCCACAGTTCGCCGCTGGCGACCACCGCGGGGCAGACGAACCCGCCGAGGGACGGCCCGTCGGGGCCCAGGATGATCGGTGTGTCGCCGGTGAAGTCGAGGGCACCCACCGCGTACGGCGTGTCGTGGATGTTGGAGGGGTGCAGCCCGGCCTCACCGCCGTCCTGGCGGGCCCACCGCGGCTTGGGCCCGATCAGGCGGACGCCGGTGCGGGCCGAGTTGTGGTGGACCTTGTAGTCCGTGGCGTAGAGGGTGTCGATGTCCTCGCGGGTGAAGAACTCGGGCGCCGCGTGCGGCCCTTCGGTGACACCGATCTGCCAGTGCGAGGTGATCGCCGGCCGGCGCTCGGGCGGGGTGGGGCCGCCGCCGTCGGTCGGCGAAGCTCCGGGCCGCAGTACGTCTCCGGCGCGCAGCGCCCGCCCGGAGTGCCCGCCGAAGCCGCCGAGGGTGAACGTGGAGGCGCTGCCCAGGTATTCGGGTACGTCGATGCCGCCCCGGACGGCCACGTAGGTGCGCAGACCCGGCCCCTGGCAGGCGCCCAGCACCAGGGTGCCGCCGGCCGGGACCGTGACCGGCTCCCACAGGGCTGCCGCGCTGCCCTCCACCGTGACCGGGACGGGAGCGCCGGTGACGGCGGCGACGGTGGCGGCCGAGAAGCGCAGGCTCAGCCCGCCCGCGGTGACCTCCAGGCCAGGGGCCTGGGCCGGGTTGCCGACGGCCAGGTTGGCCTCGGCGAAGGAGACGGCGTCGAAGGGGCCGCTCGGCGGCACGCCCACATGCCAGTAGCCGAGCCGGCCCGGGAGGTCCTGGACGGTGGTCATCGCGCCCGGCACCAGGACGTCGATGCGCGGATCGGGGTCGGCCGTGGTGGCGAGCGTGCTGGTACTGTGCACGGCCTCGCGCACCTCGCCCCGCGAGGTCAGCTCGCGCAGCAGGCCCAGGTTGGTGACGATGCCGTCGACCCGGCTCGCGGTCAGGGCCTGGCCGAGCACGTCGAACGCGGCCTCCCGGGTGGGGCCCTTCGCGATCACCTTGGCGAGCATGGGGTCGTAGTAGGGGGAGACCTCCAGACCGGTTTCGGCAAAGCCGTCGACGCGCACGCCGGGCATGTTGTCGGCGCCCTGGCCGGGGAAGAGCGCCCGGGTGATCAGGCCCGAGGACGGCAGCGAGTCCTTGCCGGGGTCCTCGGCGTAGACGCGGGCCTCCACGGCATGCCCGGCGGCCGTCCACTCCCGCTCGAACACCGCGTGCTCGACCCTCCCGTCGCGGGCCAGGACGAGCATGAGTTCGACGAGGTCGACGCCGTACGCCTCCTCGGTCACCGGGTGTTCGACCTGGAGGCGGGTGTTGACCTCCAGGAAGGCGGCCTCCTCGCGCGCGGGGTCGTAGACGAACTCCACGGTCCCCGCGCTCCGGTAGCCGACCGAGGCGAGCAGCCGGCGGGAGGAGTCGTGCAGCAGCGCCCGCACATGAGGAGGCAGGGCAGGGGCCGGGGCCTCCTCGATCACCTTCTGGTTGCGGCGCTGCAAGGAGCAGTCCCGGTCACCGAGGACGGCGATCCGGCCGGTGCCGTCGCCGAAGACCTGCACCTCGACATGGCGGGCGGGGCGCACGAGGCGCTCCAGGAACACCCCTGCGGATCCGAAGTTGGACTCCGCGAGTGCCGCGACGCGGGCGAAGGCCCCGCGCACCTCGTCGGCGGTGGCGCAGGCCTGCATGCCGATGCCGCCGCCACCGCCGGTGGCCTTGACCATCACGGGCAGCCCGATCGAGGAGGCCGCGGCGACGGCCTCCTCGGCGCTTGCGAGCAACTCCGTCCCGGCCAGCAGCGGCACTCCGGCGGCCTTGGCCAGGGCGCGCGCGCTGTGCTTCTCACCGAAGGCCGTGATCTGGTCGGCGGTCGGTCCCGCGAAACGCAGACCGGCCTCCTCCACGGCACGGGCGAAGACGGTGTTCTCGGAGAGGAAGCCGTAGCCGGGATGGACGATGCCCGCGCCATGGGCGAGCGCGGCCTCGATGATCGCCTCCCCGCGCAGATACGACGCGCGGGCGGGCGCCGGACCGATGCGGACCGCGTGATCGGCCTCGCGGACGTGCGGGGCGGCCCGGTCGGCGTCGGAGAAGACGGCGACGGTGCCCAGGCCCATCCTCCTGGCGGTGCGGATCACACGGCGGGCTATCTCACCGCGGTTGGCGACGAGAACGGCGGTGGGGCGGATCACGCGCCCTCCTTCGAGGTGCGGGCGGCGTGCGCGGACCCGGCGTCGACGTCGGCCGGTGCCGGCTCCACGACGATCATCCGCAGCGGAGTGGGGTTGAAGTCGTTGCACGGGTTGTTCATCTGCGGGCAGTTGGACACCATCACCAGCACGTCCGTCTCGGCGCGCACCGCGACCCGACGGCCCGGCGCCGACATGCCGTCCACGATGCCCAGCGCGCCGTCCGCCTCGACGGGCACGTTCATGAACCAGTTGAGGTTGGAGACGATGTCCCGCACCCCGAGGCCCCGCCGCCCGGCCTCGGCGAGGAAGTTCTCACGGCAGCCGTGCTGGAACATCACATGATGGCCGTAGCGCAGGGTGTTGGACTCCTTGCCGCACGCGCCGCCGATGGTGTCCTGGCGGTCGACCTCGTTGGCGACGACGGTCATCAACGGGCGGCCCTCGCTGCTGCGCAGCACGGTGCCGGTGCGCACATAGGCGTTGCCCTGCCAGGCCAGGGTGTCGGGGACGCTGTAGCGCTCCTCGGGGTCGTCGGCGTTGTAGAGCAGACAGTCGGCCGACTGGTTGCCGCCGACGTCGACGATCGTCAGGACGTGCCCCGTCCGCACCACCGCCGACCAGGGCGCGTTGGGGGCCACCGTCTCGTCCAGGACGACTTCGCCTTCGACCAGGCTCGCACCCCAGTCCAGGGGGGAGCCCTCCGCGTACACGGCGCCCACGGGGACGCTGGAGGCGACTGTGCCGCCGGCGGCGGTCGGGTAGTTGACGGGCCTGGTCTCGGTCCGTGTGGTCGCCATGTCACACCCCCCGGGCTTCGCAGTAGTCGACGGTGTTGAGGTAGGCCCGGTGCAGTTCCGGAGTGGCGGTGAACCGTGGCTCGCCAGGGCCGGTCGGGGCACCGCGCCAGGCGTGGACCCGCAGTGGGCCGACCACATAGCCGGGACGAGGGTCCAGCGGATGGGCGGCATTCGCGACCAGCACCAGCAGGGGCATCTCCGCGACGAGTTCGACATGCGTGCCCGCCCCCGCGCTTCCCTGCCAGGCCAGGGTGCCGTCCGCCTCGACGCGCACGCCCTGGAAGAAGGAGAGACTGGGTGGCAGGTCGCGGCGGCTCAGACCGTGCTTGGCGGCCGCCCTGAGGAAGAGCCCGCGGCCGGACGGCGACGGCCCCTCGGGGCGGGCGTCACCGTACTTGCGCTCGTTCCAGGCGTCGGTGGTGGTGCCGCAGAAGGCGTCGTGCCGCCCGGAGGAGTCACCGCTGACCACGGCCAGGACCCGGCCGTCGCCGGAGAGCAGCGGATGGTCCAGGCCCGGATACGCCTGCCACGGCACCTTCTGGGTGTCGGCGACGTTCAGCCGCTCCACCGGCTCCAGGGCGTTGAAGAGCAGCAGGTGGGCGCAGGCGTCACCGCTCGGGTCGTCGAAGCGCAGCCGCGTACCGCGGGCGAGGACCTTGTGCGTGTAGCCGCCCGGCGCCACCGTCTCCGCCCACACCAGGGCGGCCGCGTCCACACCCGGCGGGCAGTACGGGCTGTCCGACGCCGGAAGGTACGGCATCCACGCGCCGGCCTGCCCGCCCTGGGCGCGGGCGTCGTCGCGGGCGCTTCGGACGCTGTCGGTCAGGTGCAGATCACGGGCGCGGGCGGGAGCCTGCCCGGTCGGGTAGCGGCCGTGTTGCGGTACGGCCGTCGAGCTCTCGGTGGTCATGGATGTCCCGTCGTCCCTTCGTCGGTACGTCATCGATGCGTCCCCTCGCGTCACACGGGCCCTCAGGCGGGCTCGGCGACGGCCTGCGCGTCCAGGGGCGGCTCGGTGTGCGTGTGCGGTACGTGCCTCAGCTCGATACGGCGGTGCAGCCGGCGGGCGAGGAAGTAACCGGCACCGGCGGCGAGGCTGAGCCCGATGAACAGCGGGGCGCTCCACCGCAGCCACCATGTGCCGCCGGTGAGGTCGTAGATCTCCGCACGGGGCCAGATCAGATTGACCGTCATGCCGGCCTGGTAGAGCACGGCGAGCGTGTTGACCGTCACTCCCCACCGGCCCAGCGAGAACAGGGGCCGGCCGGTCTCGTCGACGCCCGCCGGCAGCCCGCCGCTGCCCCTTCGCCGGATCCGGGTGACCAGCAGGGGCACCGTCACGCCCAGGTAGGCCAGGTACAGCAGGGCGATGCAGAGGCTGGACAGGGCGGTGAAGACCGCCGACTGGCGGATGTTGACGACGAGCGCGAGCGCCGCGCCGACGCCCACCACCACCGACGTGGTGATCGGCGTACCGGTGCGGGCCGAGACCTTGCCGAGGCGCCGGTGGAAGGGCAGGGCGCCTTCGCGCGCCATGGAGTACATCATCCGCGCCCCGGAGGTCTGCACGGCCAGGGTGCAGGCGAACACCGCGACCGCCACGCAGCACAGCAGCAGGCGGCCCAGAACCCCGCCGAGCCGGTCGGTGAGCACCCAGGACAGACCACCGGCCGCCAGTTTTCCGTCGGTCAGGCTGCGCGCCGCCATCAGCCCCGAAAGGATCAGCAGCGCGCCGCCGACACCCGAGGTGATCAGGGCCCGCAGGATGGTCCGGGGAGTGGTCCGGCGCGGGCTGTGGGTCTCCTCCGCCAGCTCGCCCGCCGAGTCGAAGCCGACCATCACGTACGCCGCCATCAGCGAGGACGCGAGGAAGGCCCCGAAGTAGCCGCCGTGACCGGCCCAGCCGGTGGGGTGGGCCACCACCCGCGGACCCCGCTCGGGCAGGAAGAACAGGATCAGCACCAGCGCGAGCACGCCCATGATCTCGACCGTGACGCCGAAGCTGGTGGCGGCGGCCATCTGGCGGATGCCCAGGATGTTCACCACCGTGGTGATGACCAGCAGGACGCATCCCAGCAGGACCGCGTTCTGCGCGCCGGTCGGGGAGCCCACCGACGGATCGGCGCCCGGACCGCCGACGATCTGGAACCCGGACCACATGCCCGGCAGCACCGCCTGTGCCGCGATCGCGGCCGCCGCGACCGTGAGTATCTGCCCGATGATCATGATCCAGCCGACGAACCAGCCCGTCGTGGTGCCGGCCAGCCGGCTCGACCACTGGTAGATCGCCCCGGATATGGGCCAACGCGCGGCCAGTTCGGCGAAACAGAGTGCGACGAGCAGTTGGCCCGCGAAGACCAGCGGCCAGGTCCAGAAGAACGCCGCGCCGCCGAGACCGAAGCCCAGCCCGAACAGCTGGAAGACGGTGGTGAGGATCGACACGAAGGAGAACCCCGCGGCGAACGACGCGAAGCTGCCTACGCCGCGGTGGAGTTCCTGCTGGTAGCCGAAGAGGGGGTGGCCGGTCGTGGCACCGTCGCCAGGGTCCTGCGCAAGGGGGAGTTCGGGCCGGCTCATCGCCGCACCTCCGATCGGTCGACAGATACCTGTCGCTTGATAGGTATTGCGATCGTCGGCCGGACCGGTCTCACACCCGAGTCCGAGAAGTTAACTTCGTGTATCCGGCGAGGCCCGCCTCGGAGATCACTGCGTGCCGGCACGTGGCGGTGTCCTCACAGCGGGTGCTTCCGCGTGAGACGCAGGATCAGACGCGACAGGGCGACGGGTGCGCGAGCGATGACAGGTACTCAGGTCAGGCGGTGGTCGTCACACGGGGGAAGAAGACGCGAACGGGCAGGTGACGCTGCCGAAGACCGCGGGCCATGTGCTCGCTCCGGTCGACGCCGAGCTCGGCAAGCTGCCCGTCTGCTGTACTCCAGCGGGCTGCACTCGGACCCCGCGAGGGGCACCGTGCTTGCCGAGGACCTCGCCAGCCGCGGCTACCTCGTCGTCACCGTCGACCACACCCCCACGACGCCAACGAGGTGGAGTTCCCCGACGGACGGGTCGAGGTCAACACCATGTCGGCCGGCGCGCACTCCTCCGACACGCTCAACGTGCGTGCGGCCGACATCCGCTTCGTCATCAACCGGCTCGGCGCGATCAGCAAGGGCCACAACCCAGACGTCGACCACGCCAGGCTCCCCACCGGGCTGTCGCACGCTGTGGACATGTCCCGCATCGGGATGCTCGGCGCTTCGCTGGGCGGCGCGGCGGTCGCACCGCCATGCAGCTCGACCACCGCATCGCCGCCGGCGCCAATCTGGACGGCCAGTTCTTCGGCCCGGCACCGAGCAAGAACCTGGACCGCCCCTTCATGCTGTTCAGCTCCGGCACCCACAACCGCAACGACGACGGTTCGTGGCGCACACTGTGGTCCCATCTGAAGGGATACCGGGTCGACATCCAGCTCCACGGCGCGGCGCACGTGTCGTTCGTCGACGACGAGGCGTTGGCGCCGCAGGAGGCGAGCCTGCTCAGACTCACGCCGGCCCAGCTCCAGCAGGTGTACGGCACCATCGACCCCGACCGCGCGATCGAGATCCAGCGCGTCTACCTCGCCGCCTTCTTCGACAAGGAACTGCGCCACCGGCACAGCACCCTGCTCGACGGCCGCGACAGGAAATACCCGGAGATCTCCTCACCCGCTGACCAGGGCCTCCGGCCGACGGGCCTCAACCGCAATGTGGCCAGTACCAGTTGACTGTCCTGCCGAGGGCGCCGGGCACCGGGTCCTCCAGCAACGGCGGTCCCACGTGGGCCGTGGTGTCCTGTGCGACGTTGTACGCCCTGCGAAGTGCTGGCGGTCGGCGCCGACGAAGAAGTTGACACCGTCCATCATCAGTCCCCGCAGGTAGCAGTCGCCCTCGGCCCGCTGGTCCTTGCACGGCACCGAGGCGAACACGTCCGCCACGAGTGACGCCGACTTCGCCCGGGCACAGCTCACTTCATGTGCATCCACACACTCACCGCGCCCCTGAACAAGGTCGACACACAGACCTAACGGAGTCCTACCAGCTGTCGCCACCATAAGAGGCGCAGTCCCTCACGCGGGGCCGTGCCTCCGTCCTCGGTCAGACGAGCCAGTTGTAGATGTTCCAGCCGGAGCCGATGGAGGTGCGGGCCAGGAAGGGCGCTGAGGCGTTGCCGGTGCCCCGGTACAGCCACAGGCCGCCCTTGCTGTCGCGGGCGACGAGGTCTGCCTTGCCGTCCCCGGTCAGGTCGGCGGTGCCGACGATGGAGTTGTAGGTGTTCCAGCCGGAGCCGATGGAGGTGCGGGCCAGGAAGGGTGCTGTGGCGTTGCCGGTGCCCCGGTACAGCCACAGGCCGCCCTTGCTGTCGCGGGCGACGAGGTCTGCCTTGCCGTCCCCGGTCAGGTCGGCGGTGCCGACGATGGAGTTGTAGGTGTTCCAGCCGGAGCCGATGGAGGTGCGGGCCAGGAAGGGTGCTGTGGCGTTGCCGGTGCCCCGGTACAGCCACAGGCCGCCCTTGCTGTCGCGGGCGACGAGGTCTGCCTTGCCGTCCCGGGTCACGTCACGGGCGCCGACGATGGAGTTGTAGATGTTCCAGCCGGGGCCGACCTGCTTCCGGGGCGCGAAGGGTGCCTTCGGGTTGCCGGTGCCCTGGTAGAACCACAGCGTGCCCTTGCTGTCACGGCCGACGGCGTTTCCGGTGCCGTCCGCCATCTCACCGCTGACACTCGTGACGATGTTGTAGGTGTTCCAGCCGGTTCCGATGGCGGCCCGGGCGGTCAGTGCCCCGGAGGGCACACCGGTACCGCGGTACTGCCACAGAGTGCCGGAGTTGTCCCGTGCGAGCACGGTGCCCAGATGCGACGCCGGGGGCACACCGATGCCGGTGAGCGGCTCCAGTTGCGCTCCCTGCCCGGCGTCACCGGTGACCTCGTACGTGGCCGACTGGCTGCCGTTCACGGTCGGGGCGAAGGTGACCGTCTGGCGGACACTCTGCTCGGGACCGATGACCAGGCCCTCGGCAAGCTGGTCGGTGCTGCTGAACGCGCCCGCCGGGGCCTTCGCCTTGGTGACGGTGACCGGGATGTTCCCCGTGTTCGTGATCGTGAAGGTCCGTGTGCTCGACGTGCCGCGGACCACCGCCCCGAACGAGAGAGTCGTCGGATTGAACATAAGGTGACCCTGGCCGCTGATCGCGTCGCCCTCGACCGGGATGGTGAGCGCACCACTGGTGCTGTTCAGCGTGATCGACGACGAGTTCTGGCCGGTGGCCGTGGGCGCGTACCCCACCTGCATGACGATCGAGCTCTGGGCCGGTATCACCGTCGGGTTCGCCGGGTCCGCGCTCGGCAGGTCGGCGGCCGTGAACGGTCCGTCGGGCGGGGTGACGGAGGTGATGGTCTCAGGGTCGGTGCCCGTGTTCGTCAGCTGGACGTTCGCGGTGGCCGTGGTCCCCGTCGGCTGGTTGTCGAAGGACACCGTGCCCGGAAACGCGGCCAGACCGGGCTTGGTACCGACGCCGTGCAGGCTCAGTGCGAAACTGCCGGCGTCGGTGGCCACGGTGAGCGTTCCGCTCGCGCCCAGCACCGCGGTCGGTGTGAAGGAGACGGGTATCGACAGCTGCCCGCCCGCCGGGATCGTCGGCGGCAGCGACGAGGTGTCCGCGGTGAACGGACCGTCGACCGTGACGCCCCTGATGCCGAGGGACTGGGACGGGCTCTGGTTCTCCGTCAGGACGACGTCGGTGCTCGCGGAGCCGCCCACCGGCACGAGCCCGAACTCGACCGGTCCGCCCTTGAGCGGGCTGCCCACCGGATTGCCGAAGGCGTAGATCTTCCCCTCCCGAGTGCCGACGAAGACCTGCCCGCCGTCGGTGGCCGGGGTGGCGAACTTCGACGCGGTGCCGATCGGCGCGGACCAGACCAGCGACAGGACGCCGTTCGCGTCGGGAACCGGGTTGTACGCGCGCAGCTGGGCGTTGGCGCCGCTGGACCCGCCCGACCAGACCACCCACACCAGGGCGCTGCCCGAGCGCGTTCCGTCGGAGGTCACCACGGGCGATCCGCTGGTGTAGGGGAAGGAGTCCTGGCTGGACCCGGCGACGGTCAGCGCGGGGTCGCCCGAGCCCGTCACGCCGCGGTGCAGCGCCGTCAGTGAGCCACCGTTGCCGACGACGTAGACATAACCACCGTCACCGCCCCAGACCCCGGGGTGGCCCCACTGGCCCTTGAGCGGCCCGGTGATCCCCACCACGTCGTCGGTCCCGCCGGTGCCCTGCGAACTTCCGCCGAGGTTGTCGCGGTCCAGCAGGAAGACCCGGCCGTCCTTGCCCTGCTGCACCATCAGGTGCGGGTGGGAGGCGGTGCCGAAGCTGTCCGGCAGGCCGACGGGCCCGCCCGAGGCCAGGTCCTTGTCCTGCTGGTCCAGGGTCGGCGCGTTGGACGGGCTGAAGAAGTCGGCGGCCTTCAGGTTCCGGTCGGCCTGCACCTGCAGCCGGACCACGGACTCCGCGAGAGTGCCGGGCGGGGCGCTGCCGGGGCCGGGTGCAGGGCTGACGCCGTTGCCGGTGGCGAGGAAGATCCTGCCGGGACCGTCCGAGACGAGTCCCCCACCGGACTGCCAGATGCCGGCCCCGCTGTTGCTGGCGCCGGTCTCCGTCGCCCACATCGAGGTCACAGAGGGGCTGGTGGTGCTGACACCGACCACATAGCCGCGATAGGGCTTGGCGTCGCAGTGTCCGCCGAACGCCGCGTACACCACCCCGTCGAGCAGCAGCAGGCCCGGACGCTGCATCTGGTACGCGGGCAGGAAGGACTGCGTGGGGTCGTTGGACGGGGTGCCCTGGATCGTCACGGGGAAGCCGGACTTCTCCGCCCCGGTGACCGGGTCGAGCGCGTGCATGTACCAGTGCGGGCTCAGGTGGGTGGGACCGTCGTCGACCTTGGTGGTCAGATAGACCGCGCCGCTGGCGGGGTCGTACACCGGGGTGGCGGTGCTGCCGATGGTCGGCACCAGATCGCCGCAGTTGAGGGTGGACGCGGGCCATGCGGGCCCGAAGCTGCGCTGCCACAGCACGGCTCCCGTGGCGCGGTCGAGGCCGTAGGCCTCGTTGTTCTCAGTGACCGCCACCACGGTGCCGCCGACGACGATCGGCTGAGCGTATATCTGCCCGTCGAGCTGCGTGGGAGCCTTCCAGAGTTGCCCGAAGGAAGAGGAGCGCACGTCGGACGGCCCGAGATCCGGTTCACTCCTGTCCCAGCCGGTCCGGAGGGTGTCCACCGAGCCGGTCGTCTCACTCGCCTGCGCCTGAGAGATGCCCAGCCCGACCAGGCCTGCGGTCACCGCGGCGGTCAGGGCGAGCGCCAGGCCGCACCACCGGGTGTGTCTGCGTCCGTGTGCATGTCTGGTGGCACCCACCACCGCATCGCTTAGTGACATCGCCAAGGAAACCCCCCTGAGTCCCCATCCCTGAAGGCCCCCACGCCCTCCCCGCGCGCCACGGCGGCCTCCGCGATCGCGGGAGCCTGCGCCACACGGGCCACAACCCGCGCATCCAATCACAGACCGGCGTGCGTGCCTACGGTTGTGAATATTTGATGCACGCGGTCCCGTCGCCTACTCGCGCACGGTCGACGTGTCACCGCCTGACGAGGCATCGGACGGTCTCGTACAGCCGTCGCCCCCACAGGTGGACGCCGACCTCTCGCACCTCGTCGGTGGCGAAGCGAAAGACCGGCCCTGCATCTCCGCCTCACCAGCCACCTGGATCCTCCGGGGTCGGCACCCGTCCGCTCCGTACAGCTGCGCCGCGACCACTGGACAGGTCCTGAAACCCCTTATGCAACAACGGCGTTGTTCCGGCGCCCGCGCCCGAGGGGCCGACGAAGGCCGTCGTCCCACCGCCCGGCACCGCGAAGTCCACCCGCTGGTGGATGTACGGCAGCCCGGGCCGGTAACGGACGCGACACGATGCCGTCGTTGTAGCCGCTCTCCCCGTTGAGCACGCTGCGCACCCTCGCCGGGATACGCCCCGCCTCTTCGACGAAGGCGGTCGGGGCCTCCTCGTCGTCGCTCAGCTCGCACAGCGGTGGGGCAGCCGTCACACCCGCGCCGGCAAGACGATCTGGGCCGAACCACCCCTCACCCCGGCGCAGGCGGAAAAACTCCGTGGATCTTCGCGGCAACCTTTTCGGCCTCTCGGACCACTCAGTGGTGTCCGGCCAAGTGGTCCGGTCAGATGCACGGCTGAAAGAGAGCACAGAGATGCCCCTTGAACGAGAGCACAGACATGTCCCCAGCCCACCCACGTCAGCGGTGGCGTCCCGCGCCGACGGCCGCGCCCGCGGTGGTCGCCCGAAGCATCGTGGCCGTCGGTTGCTCGCGCGTCGGGGTTTCTGGGCGGGCCTCGTCATGGTGGTCGTGGCCGGCTCCGCCGTTGTGGTCAGCCAGGCTTCGGCGCAGCAAACCCTGGATCTGAAGAAGTGGTACGTGCTGGTCAACCGCAACAGCGGCAAGGTGCTGGACGACCGCGGCTTCGCCACGAACGACGGCGCGGCGGTGGTGCAGTGGGCGCGCCACGGCGGGGCCAACCAGCAGTGGCGGTTCATCGACGCGGGTGACGGGTACTACCGGCTGCAGAACCGGAACTCCGGCAAGGTGCTGGACGACCTCGGCTGGTCGAAGACCGCCGGCTCCGCCATCGTGCAGTGGAAAGACCTGAACGGCACCAACCAGCAGTTCAAACCGGCCAAGTCGCCGGACGGCTATGTGCGTTTGATCAATCGCTTCAGTGGCATGGCCGTCGGGGTCCACAACGCCGCCAAGGCCGACGGGGGCGACGTCGTCCAGAACCGCGACCGGGGCGGCGCCGATCAGCAGTGGCAGCTCGTCCCGGCCGGGAGTGTCGGCACGCAGCCGTCGTCGGCGCCGTCTCCCGCGCCTGGTGGCGGCAGCTCGATGACACGCTTCATGGGCAGCAGCACGGTGCTCATCGGCGGCTCGATGTCCGACGCCTCGGCGGCCGCCGCGCCGTTCGACGTGCGGTACGCCTATGTGCACAGCCAGCCCGCGCCCTCGTCGGACTACTACACGGCAGCGCGCTGCCACGACGGGTGGTCGGGCTGGTGGGGCTGCTGGAACGGCAGCACCACGGCGCCCGGCACTTACGTGACCTGGCGGGACAGCGTGGCGGCCCAGGCGACGTACAAGGGCAGCGCGCGTCCGCAGAAGATGCTCTGGACCTGGTACTCGTTGCGCGACCTCGGGGATGCGGCAGGCGAGGGCGACGGTCCGGGCGAGGTCAAGGCCATCAACCGGCTTGACCTGCTCACCCGGTACCTGAACGACTACCGGTTCTTCCTCCAGAAGATCGGTACGTCGCACGACGCGATCGACCTTGAGCCCGACTTCTGGGGCTACGTCCGGTCGCTCGGCAATCCGCACCAGGTTCCCGCACAGGTCTCGGGCGCGAATCCGACGGATTGCGGATCGCAGGAGAACAGCGCCGCCGGACTGGCCCGCTGCCTGATCTCGATGGGGCACAAGTACGCGCCGAACACCGCCGTGGGGCTGCACCTTTCCTGCTTCGACTGGCAGAACAACACACAGGCATGCGTCAAGGACTACGCGAACCTGGGGGCGCAGAACGCCGACTTCCTGGTCACCGACGTGTCGGACCGCGACGCGGGCTGGTACGCACAGCCGGCCCACGGCGGCAGTGACCACTTCTGGACCGACCAGAAGGCCGCCGCCGCGCTGCAGTTCTACAAGACGATGGCCGAGTCCGTGGGCAAGCCGGTGGTCCTGTGGCAGATCCCCGTGGGCAACATGGCGCAGAACAACACTCTCAACCATTACAAGGACGACAAGGTGGACTGGTTCTTCGCGCACATGGACCAGGTCGCGAACGCCCATGTCGCCGGCCTGCTCTTCGGTCCGGGGCAGCAGGAACAGACCACGGTCGAGTCCGACGGCGGAAACCTGATCCGCAAGACGATCGGCTATCACAACTCGGGCGGTACAGCGCTCAAGTAGGCGAAGGCACGAATGCGCCCCCATCTCTCCGATGGGGGCGCATTCGTCATCTACGTCGGGCTCAGCGGGTGGAGGTGCTCACGCCGTAGACCGCTCGTCTATGTGCCGGTGCACCGCACCCGATCGCGATCACCGTGGATCAGGCCGGTTCAGCGCTGCAGGGTGAGGACAGCCGGCCGCCAGGGCAGTTGGTCGTAGGGGCCGGTCGCGGTGGGGGACTTGCCCTGGTAGAGGAACTGCAGGTTGCAGGGGTCGATGGTCATGGTCTGGTCGGGGTTGTTGCGGACCAGGTCACCGTGGCTGATGTCGTTGGTCCAGGTGGCACCGCTGTTGGCCTTGCCCGCGAAGGGGTTGCTCTCGCCGGCGGCCTGCGGGGTCCATGAACCGTTCAGGCTGGAGGCCGTGAAGGAGCGGAAGTAGCGCTGCTCATTCGCGCCCCGCGCCTCGACGATCATGAGGTACTGGTTCTGGCCCTGGACCTTGTAGACCTGCGGCGCCTCGAACAGGTTCTTCACCGTGTCGCTCATGACCGTCGTGTACGACGAGCCGAAGCTGCCCGGGAAGTTCCCGATCGGCATGCTCGCCCGGTAGATCTTGCCGTTGTCACCGGCGAAGAACAGGT
Source organism: Streptomyces puniciscabiei (assembly GCF_006715785.1). NCBI lineage: Bacteria > Bacillati > Actinomycetota > Actinomycetes > Kitasatosporales > Streptomycetaceae > Streptomyces > Streptomyces puniciscabiei. Next base: position 112,836 of record NZ_VFNX01000001.1, on the reverse strand, counting down.
ACATGTTCTGGTCGTCGGCGATCAGGGTCTGGTCGATGGGGGCGGCGCCGGGGATGCTGCCGGTGAACAGCGGCTGCGGCGCGGACCAGCCGCCCGGGTTGGTGGGGTCGCTGGACGTGCGGTACACGAAGGGCGACGCGCCCCACTGGGACGCCAGCACCCAGATCTTCTTGGGCGCGAAGTAGAACAGCGTGGGCGCCACCGCGGACTGGCTCATCCCGGTCTGGCCGGCCGACGCCATGTCCGACCAGTTCGTGAAGGGCCTGAACATCATCGAGCCGTACGACGACCCCGACACGTTCGACGCGTAGACCAGGTGCTTGCCGTTGTACGTCACGTCGGTGAAGTCCTTCACCGCGTCCCACCCGTTCGCCGGCTGCGCCAGCGCACCCGTCGACGTCCACCGGTACGTCGACGGCAGAGAACACGTGCCGCCCGTCGGCGCGGGCGTCGAAGTCCTGAGGCTCCAGTGCTGGTGGGCGCCGCCGTTAGAGTCCCAGATCTCCACGGGAGTGCCGTTGGCGGTCCGGCCGCCGGGGATCTCCAGTGCCCGGCCGCTGGCGACGTTGGTCAGCGTGTAGGAGCCGTCACTGTTGCGGTCGGCCCGCCAGTGCTGGTTGGCGCCGCCGTTCGAGTCCCAGACCTGCATCCTCGTCCCGTTGCCCGTCTGGTCGCCCGGCTCCTCCAGGACCCGGCCGCTGGCGACGTTGGTCAGCGTGTAGGAGCCGTCGCTGTTCCGGCCGGCCCGCCACTGCTGGTTGGAGGCACCACTGGCGTCCCACACCTGGAGCGGGGTGCCGTTGCCGTTGTATCCCGCGGGCTCATCGACAACGCGTCCGGCGGCCACGTCGGAGAGCGTGTAGACGGTGCCGGAGGTGATGCCGCCCCCGCCCGGCGTGCCACCGCTGCTGCCGCCCAGGGCGGTGAGTACCGCGTTGTAGGCGGGCTTCTTGTTGCCGCCCGCGTCGAACAGCAGCGGGTTCTCACCGGTGCGCCAGGAGTCGCTGTCGCGGATGCCCCACACCGTGATGCCCGTGCAGCGGGCGACGTTCATGCACGCCTGGACGGCGCCTGCGTACGCCGTCGGCGACGCCTGGGCGATGTCGAGTTCGGTGATCTGGACGTCCACGCCGAGCGCGGCGAACTTGGACAGAGTGGTCTGGTAGCCGGCCGGCGGGCCGCCCGCGCCGAAGTGGCTCTGGAAGCCGACGCAGTCGATGGGCACACCGCGGGACTTGAAGTCCTTGACCATGTTGTAGACGCCCTGCGTCTTGGCGTCGGTCCAGTTCTCGATGTTGTAGTCGTTGTAGCAGAGCTTGGCCGAGGGATCGGCGGCCCGGGCGGTGCGGAACGCCTCCTCGATGAAGCCGTTGCCCAGCACGTCCTGGAAGACCGAGCTGCGGTGCTGACCGCTGCCGCCGTCGGCGAAGGCCTCGTTGACCACGTCCCAGGCGTAGATCTTGCCCTTGTAGTGGGTCATCTCGGTGGTGATGTGGTTGTCCATCACACGACGCAGGGTGTTGGCGTCGGTGATGGACTTCACCCAGCCGGGCAGTTGCGAGTGCCACACCAGGGTGTGTCCGCGCATCCGCTGCCCGTGCGCGGCGGCGTGGCCGACGATCGAGTCGGCCGGGCCGAAGTTGAAGGTGCCGCGGGAGGGTTCGACGGTGTCCCACTTCATCTCGTTCTCCGGGGTGATCATGTTGAATTCCCGGTCGAGAAGGGTGGAGTACGTCGAGTCACCGAGCCTGCCCGAGGACACTGCCGTACCGAAGTAGCGGCCACTGCCGGCCGCTGCACCGGCCAGGCTCGGCGTGCGGGCATTCGGCGTGTGTGCGGCCTGGGCGACCAGGGGTACGGCAGCACCAGCAGCGGCGAGCACCACGGCGGCGGCGAGCACGCGGCCGGTAGCCGGACGGCGGCGATGAGAGCGGTTCTGATCTGGCAAGGTATGTCCTTCTGGCACAACGGGCCTTGATCCGGCCCTGGTTACCCGCCAGTTGCCGCCACGCACACAAAGGTTGCCGCGATCGAGAGAAGAATTTTCACGGCTGCCGTCACTGTTCTCCCATCGAGCGTGCGGCAAGGGGACTCGTCCCCTTGCCGCACAGCGGCGTTCACCGGGTCGGGACGAACCCTCCCCGGACCGACGCGGAGCCGCCCGGACCCTGCGCGTCGACGCGGTAGCCGTCGCCCGCGGCACTGCGCACGCCGGTGCCGTTGTTGAACTGGGCGGCAAACTCATAGCTCCCGGCCGGCACGGTCAGGCCCGGCTTGAGGACCCAGCGGTAGACCAGCGTGCCGCCGGCCTCCTGGGCGGTGACGGTGAAGTCAGCACTCGGCAGGGTCTGCCAGGTGCCGGTGTTCTTCACCCCGCCGGTCTGCACGATCCGCATCTCGACCGTGAGCGAGGTGAGCGGCCGGGTCGTCTTGAGGGCGAGGTCGCTCTGCGTCCAGTAGACGGTGCTGTGCGGGTCCACCGAGCCGGCCGACCACAGCGGCCCGTTCTGGCTCTGGCCGGCGGTCGGCGAGGGACTGGTGGCTGACGGAGTCGGGCGCGCGCTGCCCGGGGTGGTGGCCGGGGCCGGCGCGACAGGGGTGGGGCGGCCCGGTGTCGGGTGCGGAGAGCTGACGGTCGGGGACGGGGTGGCAGGCGTGGTCACGGTGGCCGACGGCGACGAGTGCGCGACGATGGCGGCGACGGCGAGGCCGCCGGTCGCCAGGATGCCGGTGGCGGCGAGCCCGGCGAGCGCGACCCTGGTACCGGACCTCGCGAACGGCCGCGCGCGGTGACGGACGGCGGGGCCGGCCATGCCGCGTTGCACCCGGGCCAGCATCCTCGCACGGTCGGGCCGGTGGGCCTCGGCGGCCTCGCGCAGCCGACGGGCGATCTCCTCGTTCACCGGTTCCTCCTCCCTGCCACCAGGTCCCCGACCGCTCGCGCGCCCAGTATCCTTTCCAGCTCGGCCATTCCCTTCGAGGTCTGGCTCTTCACCGTACCGACCGATATGCCCAGCGCCGCCGCCGTGTCCTTCTCCGACAGGTCGAAGGCGTGCCGCAGCACCACGCAGGCGCGCTTGCGGAACGGCAGCCGGGCGAGCGCCGCGCGGACGTCCAGCACGGCCGCCATGTCCGGCCCCTCCACCTTCTCGGGGATGCGGGACCAGAACAGCGTGATCCGGAGTCGCTCGCGCACCGCGCTGCGGATCCGTCCGCGCGCCATGTTGGCCACCACACCGCGGGCGTAGGCGAGCGGGTGGTCGGCCTGCCGCAACCGGTCCCAGCGCTGCCACAGGGCGACCAGGGCATCCGCCGCAAGGTCGTCCGCCGCGTCGGTCTCGCCGGTCAGCAGGTGTGCTAGACGGGCGAGTTCGGCATAGTGGCGTTCGAAGAATTCGTGGAACTCCGCGGACGCGTCATCGAGGACCATCCCCCGGTCGCCCTCTCCTGGCAATGACGTGCGCGTTGGTTGCGCGTTTAACAACAATGGGGGTGCAGCCTAACAGTGCCCAGCCCGGGATCCGAACGGCGGTCGTGCTCGGTTGTGGGCCGGTGAAGGCCGGCCGGCGGGCTGGTCAATGCCGGGCGAACTGGACGCCGGTCGGCTGCGCGACGTCCGGCCGCACGGCGATGCCGTCGACGGTCAGCCGCTCCCCGTAGATGTCGGTGATCCTGAGCGCCCCGCCACAGCCGGTGCCATCGGCGGACAGAAAGTAGTTGTAGTCGGTGCGGGGAAGCTGCCGCCAGCCGCCGGCGGTCCGCACCTCCAGCGCGGCCACCGGGTTCCGGTGGCCGATCACCTGGATCCCGCACCACCACTTGGTGGACCCGGTCTTGTACCGGATGGTGATCGTGCCCGGCAGGTCCGGGCTCAGCAGCGACCAGGTGATCGGGAGCCGGCCCACCGACGGGTCGGCGAGCTTGGCGAACGCCTGTCGGCTGAGGTCGAGTTGTCCCGGCGCGCAGGGCGACGGGCATTCGTTGACGATCCGTACCGTGATGGTGGCCCCGCCGGCCGCGCGGACCAGCACGTAGGCCCCGCACGCCTTGGCCGACTCGTAGTCGGTGACGTTCATGGCCGCGACCATCAGGTCGTCGGACGCCCCGTACAGGCAGGAGCCGCTGCCGTCACCAGCGGCGTAGGCGGTGGCGACTCCCCGGTAGCTGACGGCCGGTCTGATCCGTCCGGCCAGGGCCGCCGCGCCGGCGCTCGCGGGCGCGGTACGGGTGGCCGAGGCCGTCGGAGTGACCGAAGGCGATGGCGTGGCCGAGGCCGAGGCCGGGATCGTCGGACTGGCCGAGGGCGTCGGCGGCACCGCCGCACCCGCACCGCCGCCCGCCGCCGGCCCGGCACCGGACGGGGCGGCCGCTCGTGCGCCTGTGGCGGACGCGTCGGCTGCCCTCCCGGCCCTGGTTCCGCTCCCGGTGAGGACGGTCAGGGCCAGGCACGCCAGCACACCGACGACCAGTAGCCCCAAGGGAATGCCCGTGACCAGTCCGCGCCTGCGCCAGGGTTGCGGCGCGGCGTGCTTCGTTGCCCTCATGCCCGTCCATCCGGTAGTTCGACTCGGCCTTCCGACTCCCAGTCGCCGCAGGAGACGAGAAGGTTGCCGCCCCGACGCTGATTTCCCGGCGACCGGTGCACCGCAAGAAAGGGATCTGAAGAACATCGGATACGGCGGCAACCTTTCCCTCCCGAGCGGCCACCTAGGGGTGCACCAACCACGGCGATCGCAGTCAGCGGCGCTACGCCACCCGTATCCACGCACTCCGATCAGGAGCCACACGTGTCACCTGACGACCCGAGAACCACCGAGCAGCCGATGCCCCGGGGCCGTACGCACCGCCGTAACCGCACACGCCGCCGCATGGTCGCGGGTGCGGTGGCCGCACTCGTGGCCGGCGCCGGTGCCGGTGCCCTGGCACTCAGCGCGGGCGCCGCGCCGGCCGTCGACATCACGGTGGATGCCGGTACCTCCCTGGGCACGGTGCCCAGCACGGCTGTCGGCCTCAACACGGCCGTCTACGACGCCCACATGAACGACGCCAAGGCGGCGTCGCTGATGAAGGCGGCCGGGATCCGGCAGCTGCGCTTCCCCGGCGGCTCGGTCGCGGACGCCTACCACTGGAAGACCCACACCGTGACCGGCGGCAGCTGGGCCGCGCCGGGCACCGACTTCGACCACTTCATGGCCACCGCGAAGAAGGTCGGCGCCCAGCCGATCATCACCGCCAACTACGGGTCCGGCACCCCGCAGGAGGCCGCCGACTGGGTCAGGTACGCCAACGTCGACAAGCACTACGGCGTGAAGTACTGGGAGATCGGCAACGAGGTCTCCGGCAACGGGTACTACGGCAGCAAATGGGAGGTCGACAACCACGCCGACAAGAGCCCGACGGCGTATGCGAAGAACCTGGTCGCCTACGCGAAGGCGATGAAGGCCGTGGACCCGACGGTGAAGATCGGAGCGGTGCTCAACACCCCCGGCTACTGGCCGGACGCGGTGAAGGCTCCCGGCGACAAAGCCGACTGGAACCACACCGTGCTCTCCGTCGTGGGCAAGTCGATCGACTTCGTGATCATCCACTGGTACCCGGGCGGCACCGGCACGGCCGACCTGCTGAACACCCCCGCCAAGATCGCGGGTACCACCTCTGCGGTGCGCTCGCTGATCAACACCTATGCAGGTGCGCACGCCGCTTCGGTCGAGATCGCGGTCACCGAGACCGACAGCTCCATGTCTCCGGTCAACACCAGCCAGGCCGCGGCCCTGTTCGCGCCTGACACCTACATGAGCTGGCTCGAACACGGCGCCGTCAGCGTCGACTGGTGGGACCTGCACAACGGCATGGGCACAGCACCCACCACCGTCAACGGCGAGACCGAATACCTGGACCAGGGCGTGCTCTCGAGCGGGAGGTGCGTCGGCGGGACATGCGAGCCGGCCCGCGAAACGCCCTTCCCCACCTACTGGGGCATCCGCTCGCTGACCGCACTCGCCCAGCCCGGCGACACCATGGTCAAGGCGTCCTCGGCCAACCCGTCGGTCGCCGTGCACGCGGTGCGCAGCAGCAACGGCGGCCTGAACGTCATGCTGATCAACAAGAACCCGCAGAACGCGGCGCAGGTGTCGCTCTCCTACGCCGGATACACCCCGGCCCCGGGAACGGTCACAACCGTTTCGTACGCCAAGGGCGACCCCGCCCTGACCACGGCGACACGGGGAACAGCGACCGCACAGACACTGCCCCCGTACTCGATCACGACTCTCCGGCTGAAGTCCTCGTCGGCGGCCACCCGCACTGACATCCCGTCTCCCGCCCCCACACCGACCGCTGCTGCCCCGGTTGCCTCCGCCTCAGGCACGATCGGCACCCGAGCGCAGGCGACGGCGGCCGGTGTACCCGTCGGCCGGCCGGACCGGAGCAACACGGCCGGCGGCCTGGCTTCCACCGGGATGAGCAACGCTGTCACCTACAGCGCCGTCGGTGGCCTGCTGGCCCTCGCCGCCGGCTCTGTGCTGGTGCTCCGCCACCGCCGCACCAGCGCTACGCACGGCAGGTGAACCCCCGCCGCCCCAGCGGCCGACGGCCCGGCAGCACCGCCACCCACGCGTGGCGTGTGCCCCGGGCCGTCTTCATGGGCACGACGTCGACATGTGCAGTCGCGATGACGCCGACGGCCGCCGCTGGATCTCCCGCCGGTAGTCCTGGAGTGTCCTGTCGAGCTGTGCCGCCGTAGCCTCGGCAGCGGCAGTCCAGCGTGATCGGGATCCATGACATGTTCGCGGGTCACGGACGCTCATCCTTGGCTCAGGACGACCGCCTGGCCGCCGGCGGGTGCCATCGCGACGCTCAGCGTGGTCGACGAGGTCACGGTCCGTGTGCTCACGACGACGGGGGTCCGGTACGGGCTGCTCCCCGGTGTTCCGTCGGCGTAGATCGTCGCGGTGTAGGTGCCGCTGCCGAGGAAGGACAGCGGAATCGACAGGGTCCGGGCGGTCTCGTCGGTCATCGCCCCCAGGTACCAGGTGGTGCCGCTGCGCCGGGCGACCGCGATGTACTCGCCGATCGCACCGGCGAGGGTCCTGCTCTGGTCCCAGACGGTGGGTATGGCGTCGAACCAGGGCAGCCCTGGCCAGTTGGAGGGGGTGGAGTACTTCGAGGGGGCGTCGTACCAGTACAGGAACTCCAGGGGCTGGTAGTACACGGCGGCCATCGCCATCTGGTGGGCGTTGGTCGTCCGGTCGCGGGACTGGCCGTAGCAGATGGTGTAGTCCATCGGGCCGCCGATGTTGCGGGTGAAGGGCAGGGTGACGTTGTGCGTGGCGGTCGGGAAGTGCTCGTTGCCCCGTACGCCCTCCAGGCTGATCCAGTTGGGGTAGGTCCGCTCGCAGCCGAACGGCCGTACGTCGTCGTGTGTGTCGATCAGCAGCTTGTGCTCGGCCGCTGTCCTGACCCAGGCGGTGATCCGGTTCGTCATCGCCTGTGTGCCGTCGTTGATGAAGCCCAGCTTGACGCCCGCGACGCCCCATCTCTGGTAGAGGGCGAACAGGCTGTCCGGGCTGCTCAGGGCCATGGGGTTGACGTAGAGGAGGACGCCGATCCCTTTGCCGGTGGCGTAGGAGATGACCTTCGGCAGGTCGATGGCGGAGATCGGCTGCGTGGCGTCGGTCGAGGTGTGTTCCGGGCCGTACCACCCCGAGTCGTACTCGATGTACTGCAGGCCGCGGGCGGCGGCGAAGTCGACGCCCCCAGCCCGTCCGCGGTGGTCAGGTTGCACCGGAAGACCTTGCCCGGTCTGATCCACGACGTGTCGGCGAGAGCGCCGGCCGGGGCCAGGTTGAGCACCAGCTCAGCGCTGTCGACAAGTTCGGCGTGGGTGGAGCCGATCACCACCGCGCGCCAGGGCGTGGCGAACGGCGTACTGACGGTGGAGGTGGTCTGGACCGTTCCCGAGCCGCGCGCGGTGTGCTGCATCAGGTACGCCGCGAGGGTGTTGGGCTGTCCGGATACCGAACTGAGCATCATGCGCGGGTAGTTGAAGCGGGCCGACTCGCAGACGCAGGCGATGAGCCCGCCGCTGCAGGTCGCGGTGAGGGGGAGGTCGGTCAGGGGGCCGGTGTCCGTGGAGGAGGTTCCGGTGGGCGGGATGGAGCCGGGCGTGACCGGGTTGTAGTCGTCCTCGTCCCGCGCGCTGTGGACGAGTGTGCCGTCCGGGAAGACGAACGTCGTCAGTTCGCCGGCGATGGAGGCGGTGCCCGGGTCCAGCAGGACATAACGGAATGCGACTCCGGTCGCGTAGGCGCGTATCTGCACACCGAAGTTGATGGAGGTGCGGTTGTCCCGGAGGTTCCAGCGCATCTCCTGGTAGGCGTCCAGGACGGTCGCGTTGCGGCCGAACACCGGGTTCCATGTGCGGTCGACGTGCCAGTGCTGGTAGTTCGTCAGAGCGGCGTCGGTGCCGAGGGTGGTTCCGTCGCTCAGCCGCAGGCCCATGGCCGAACCGGCCACGACTGCCGCGCCCTTGCGCCGGGCCGACCACTGGAGCGAGCCGCCCGTCAGCGACATGGTGATGCTGGTGGTGCCGTCGGGCGATGTCGCGGTGACGGAGGCGTCCGAGGCCTCGGCCGGACATGTGCTGCCGATGCCCAGCGCGGCCGTTGCGGCGGCGACAGCCGCGCCCTTGAGCACCCTGCGGCGGGAGGGGGCCTGAGGCCCTGACACATGCACAGTCGTTCCACCTCGCCTGGATATGTTTTCCAACAAACTCAACCAGCAAGTAACAGATTCTGACTGTCGCGACGTTTCTACGCCCCTCCCTAACCAGAGGTCAACCCCTCATATCCACCCCTTACATGTCCGAAATCCCGGACAGTGCGGGCGACTTGCGGCCCTGGCGGGCCCGGCTGGGTATCCCGTGAGCCGGTCAAGCTTAAACAAATTCGAACGCCGTCCTTGACGCCGCAAACATGCCACGACTCTCATGGGTCTCCGCCGACACCAAGGGACCGTCAACCTCGACAGAGAGGGACGCACATGTTCAAGGGAGTCGCCCGGACGCCCGCCGGCCGATGGTGGCGCAGAGCCGCCGCGTCACTGACCCTGCTGGGAGGCCTTGCGGCGCTCCTGCTCCCGGCGACCGAGGCGCACGCGGCCCCGGTGTCGTTCACCACGGGTGCCGCACGCACGGACCAGAACGGGAACGCGCTTCAGCTGCACGGCCTCGGCATCATCAAGGTGGGCAGCACCTGGTACGGCTTCGGGGAGGACAAGACCGGCGAGACGTCGTCGGACACGTCGTTCCAGGACATCCCCTGCTACACCTCGACCGACCTGGCCAACTGGACCTACCGGGGCGTCGCCCTGGCCAGGCAGAGCAGCGGCGACCTGGGGCCGAGCCGCGTCGTGGAGCGACCCAAGGTCATCCACAACGCCTCGACCGGCACCTACGTGATGTACATGCACATCGACAGCACCAACTACTCCGAGGCCAAGGTCGGTGTGGCGACCAGCAGCACCCCCTGCGGCCCCTACACCTACCGGGGAAGCTTCCGGCCGCTGGGCAACCTCAGCCGTGACCTCGGCCTGTTCCAGGACACCGACGGCACCGCCTATCTGCTGAGCGAGGACCGCAACAACGGCCTGCGCATCGACAAGCTGTCCGCCGACTACCTGTCCGTGGACAGCGCTGTGGCGGTGCTCGGCAGCAGCGGCAGCAGCGGCAGCGTCGAGGCGCCCGCCATGGTCAAGGCCGACGGCACCTACTACGTCTTCGGCTCGCACCTGACGGGCTGGGGCCTCAACGACAACATCTACGCCACCGCCACGTCACTGGGCGGCCCCTGGTCGTCGTTCCGTGACCTGGCCGCACCCGGCACCCACACCTACGGCAGCCAGACGGCGAACGTCATCACCGTCCAGGGCTCCTCCGGCACCACCTACATCTACGCCGGCGACCGCTGGAACACCTCCGACCTCGGCGCGTCGAAACTGATATGGCTGCCCCTGACCATCAGGGGAACGTCGGTGAACCTCGGCCAGTACCCCACCTGGTCACTCGACACCGCAGCGGGAACCTGGACGGCCGACAGCGGGATCCCCGCCGAGGGCGTCCACACCCTGAAGGATGTCAACAGCTCCATGCTGATGGACGTGTCGAGCGGCTCCACGGCCAAGGGCGCCAAGATCATCCAGTGGCCGTCCACCGGTGGTACCAACCAGCAGTGGACGCTCACGCGGGTGGGGGACAACATCTTCACACTCAAGAGCGTGAAGAGCGGCCTTTGCCTGGACGTGCCGAACCAGTCGGCCGCCACCGGCCTGCAACTGCAGCAGTGGGCCTGCAACGGCGGGACCAACCAAGAATGGTTCCTCGACCTCGTCGGCAGCTACACCGGCAGCACCTACATGCTCGCCGGCGTCGGCAGCGACCTGGACATCGGTGTCACGACCGCCTCGACCACCGGCGGAGCGGCCGTGGACCAGGAACTGGGCACCGGCGCGGCCAGCCAGCAGTGGAGCCTTTCCTGACAGGTGCGCCAGGACCACTGACGCGGATCAACGGCCACGTCGGCCAGGTGTTCCAGGTCGTCACCGTCGAGCAGCACCTGTGCCACTTCGCCGCCGCCACCGCGCCCACCTCACCGGAGCCCCGCGCCGACCTGCCTGCCCGGTCCTGCTGCTGGCACACCGGCCAGGCTTCCGGGGCCCGCCGTTCCGCGTCCTCGCCCCCAGCGAGATCACCCAGCTCGTGCTCCACTCCCCACACCCGGCCCACCTCGCCGTAGACGGGGCGCGCCAACACACCGCTTGGAGCTGTCCATGAGCCGAGGGGTGCGGCGGCAACAGATGCGGTCGCCGGGGCAGATGCTCGACCTTCAGCCGGATCAACATGCCCCATACCAGGTGGAGTTCGTTGCAGTGGCCGAGCCAGGTGCCGCGGGCCTGCAGGCAGGATGCTTCCGGTTGCCGGGTCTCCGGCTCGGATGCGGTCGCCGGACCTGATCAGCGGTTGGACGACCGGGCGTACCGGAGGGCCAGACGTTCCCGATCAGCCAGGACGGCGAGTACGACGTCCGGTTGCGACGTGGGCGGGCCGGCCCGGAGCGTCTGCTCCGGGCCGGCCCGCCCACGCGATGTCAGCTTGCGGCGGGGACCGGGTCGCGAGTCGGTTCGGGCATCGCCTCGGGTGCGGGCGTCTGCTTCGGGTCGGGCTCGGCCGGCACCGCGGAGGGAGCGGGAGCAGGGGCGTAGGGGATCTCGCCGCGCAGGACGGCCTTGGCGCGGTCCTCGTCGAGCTCGCCCTCCCAGCGGGCGACGGCCAGGGTGGCGACGCCGTTGCCGACCAGGCTGGTCAGGGCGCGGGCTTCGGACATGAACCGGTCGACGCCGAAGATCAGCGCGAGGGCGGCGACCGGGACGTGGGGGACGGCGCTGAGGGTGGCGGCCAGGGCGATGAAGCCGGAGCCGGTGACGCCCGCCGCGCCCTTGGAGGTGAGCAGCATGACGGCGAGCATGGCCAGCTGCTGGGTGAGACTGAGGTGGATGCCGAGGGCCTGGGCGAGGAAGACCGAGCCCATGGTCAGGTAGATGGCGGTGCCGTCGAGGTTGAACGAGTACCCGGCGGGCAGCGTGATGCCGACGACCGGTTTCGAGGCGCCCGCGTGCTGGAGCTTGGCCATCATGCGCGGCAGGACGGGCTCGGTGGAGGAGGTGCCGAGGACGATCAGCAACTCTTCCTTGATGTAGCGCAGGAAGGGCAGCAGCCGCAGTCCGTTCAGGCGCATCACGGTCCCGAGGACGACCAGGACGAAGAAGAGGGCGGTCAGCCAGAACGAGCCGACCAGCAGCGCCAGGTGGCGCAGGGTGCCCAGGCCGTAGTGGCCGATGGTGAAGGCCATCGAGCCGAACGCGCCGATGGGGGCCAGCCGCATGATCCAGCGGATGAGTGTGAACAGGACCGTGGAGAACTTCTCGACGCCCCGGGCGATGCCCAGCCCGGCCGCCCCGCCGGCGTGCAGGCCGAAGCCGAACAGCACCGACACCAGCAGCACCGGCAGGATCTCGTTGCCGGTCAGGGCGCTGACCAGGGTGGCCGGGATGATGGCGAGGAGGAAGGCGGCGAAGCCCTCGTGGGCCGTGGTCGCCTCCGGCGGCAGGCTCTTGGCGGACAGGGTCGAGAGGTCGATGTGCAGACCGCTGCCCGGCTCGACCACGTTGACGACGACCAGGCCGATCACCATGGCCACGGTGGTCAGCACCTCGAAGTAGACCAGGGCCTTCAGGCTCACGCGGCCGACCGCGCGGGCGTTGCCCATGGAGGCGATGCCGTGGACGACCGTGCAGAAGATGATCGGCGCGACGAACATCTTCACCAGCGCGATGAAGCCGTCGCCGAGCGGCTTGAGGTCGGCGCCGACGGACGGCCACAGCCCGCCCACGGTGGCGCCGAGGAGGACGGCGATCAGGCACTGGACGTACAGGTGGGACAGCATCCGGCGGATGCGGCCCGGTGGTGGGGTGACGGTACCCGGGGCGGCGTCGTTGCGGCTCATGCGGGGCGTCCTTCCAGGACGGGAACGAGGAGTTCGGCTCGGGCGATACGCCGGGCGGCGCGGTGCAGCAGCACCGTGGGGGACGCGCCGTCCGGTGCGGGGACGGCTTGCGTGGTGACCACGCCGGCGGGGGTGCCCAGCCGCAGCGTGCCGTCGGCGGTCTGCCGGGCGACGCGGTGGGCGAGGGTGCCAGGGGTGGCGGCGGCCGTGGCCAGGGCCACGGCGGAGGTCAGGCCGATCGCCGGGTGCGGGGCGTGCATGGAGACCATGCGCACGGCCAGGTCGTACTCGTCCTGGTTGACGAGGATGCCCTGTGTGGTGTGATAGGGGGCGGGCCGGGCGACGATGCCCACCTTCGGCACCGCGTGGCTGACCGGATCGCCCTCGCGGGCCAGGCCCATGGCCAGCGCTGCCTGGCGGCGCAACAGGGTCAGCGCGGGCACTGCGGTGGCGAACGCGGTGAGGGATTCCGTGCCGTCGAGGCCGAACGCCTTGGCCTCGAACAGCGCGGCCGGCGCGCCGGCGTCCACCAGGGATGCCTCGACGGGACCGCCCGGGCCGGTCAGCTCGTCCAGCGTCCGGCCGGTCGGCAGAGCGCGTCCGGCCGTCGAGCCCGCCGGGTCCAGAAACCCGAGCAGGACCGGCACGCCCCGTGCCGAGGTACCCGGGACCACGGCCGTGCCCTCCTCCGGGGCCACGCCCGCGGGGGTGGGGATCGTGCCGGTGAGGCGTGCCCCGGTGTTGACGTTGAGCATGCGGACGGTGGTGGTGTCCGACGTGATCGGCACGAGATCGTGGTGGACGGCGTACAGGGCCACGGCGGTGGCGCAGTTGCCGCAGTTGCTGGCCCATTCCACGCGCTCGTCGCCGATGCCGACCTGTGCGAAGGCGTACTCGACATCCACGGCGGCCTGGGTCGACGCCTGTACGACGGCGGCCTTGGAGGTGGTGGAGGAGGCGCCGCCCACGCCGTCGATCTGGCGGGGGTCGGCGGCGTTGAAGGCGGCGAGCAGGAGGGCATCGACGTCCACGCCCGTGGCGGCCACGTCGCGGTGGTCGAAGATCCAGCACTTGCTGGTTCCTCCGCGGATCATCTCGCCCTGCAGACGCAGCACAACCGACTCCTCACAGCCATGGAAGGGGAAGTCCACCGACGGTCTCGCCGTGCGTGGTGTCCTCCACGGTGGGTTACGGCAGCGTGAAGTACAATCTCGGAAATCTGCATGGCCATTAAGGTGAAGTGAACGCTGGAGGTGGTGGCATGCTCGACGTCCGGCGCATCCTGCTGTTCACGGAGGTCGCCCGGCGCGGCTCGGTGACCGCCACAGCCCGCGCCCTCAACTACACGCCGTCAGCGGTATCGCAGCAGATCAGCCGCCTGGAAACGGAGGCAGGACAGCCCCTGCTGGAACGCCACGCCCGGGGCGTCACCCTCACCGACGCCGGACGGGCGCTGGCAGAACGAGGGCAGCGGATCGAACGCGAACTGCAGGCCGCGGAGAACGAACTCGCCGACCACGCCGGTCTGCGGGCGGGCACCCTGCGCATCGGCACCTTCCCCACCGTCGGCGCATCGCTCCTCCCACAGGCCGTGATCGCCTTCCGGGACGCCCACCCCGGCGTACGGCTGACCGTCCGCAGCGCCCGCATCGCCGGACTCTGGACGATGCTGGAGAACCGGGAGATCGAGATGTCGCTGATGTGGGACTACGACTGGAGCCGCATCGACCGGGAGGACATCGTCGTCACCCCCCTCCTCGACGACCCGCCGGCCCTTCTCGTCAGCGACCACCATCCACTCGCCGGCCGCGACGCCGCCTCACTCGCCGACTTCGCGGACGATCCCTGGATCACCCGCGCCGACCGTCACCCGGTGGCCGAAGCCCTCGTCCGCAGCTGCCGCGCCGTCGGCTTCGAGCCCCACATCGCCTACGAGGCCCACGACTACCAGGAAGCCCAGGCCATGGTCGCCGCCGGTATCGGCGTCGCCCTCGCCCCCACCCTTGCCCTGGAGGGCATCCGGCCCGGCGTCGACGTCCTGCCCCTCCAGCCGCCGGCCCCCGTCCGCCGCATCCTCCTGGTGCGCATGGCCGACCACTCGCTCACCCCCGCCGCCCTGACCTTCGCCGGACTCCTCCGCGACGCCGCCGCGGCCCGAACCCTCTGACACCGAACCACGCCCACCGGTCATGGAACCGTCGCGCTCACCGCCGACAATCCAAGCCCCGCACTTCGGCGTCGGACCTGCGCAACGGGCGGCGGCAAGCAACCTGGCGGGGGCGCGTCCGGCCAGCGGATCCGGGGCAGCGCCTTGGCCGAGTGCGCGGCGCGCAGGTTCCCTCAGTGTGTCGGACATGTTCGAGACGGCCGGAATCAGTCTCGGGACGGATGCGACGTCGTTCGACGACGGATCTTGAACAGATACTTCAGTCCTTCGAAAGGCGGCTGGTCGGAGCCGCGATCGCCGTCAGCGGTTGAACGTCAGACGCGGTACCGCGTTGCGGGCCAGTGCGTGGGCCTGGTCGGGCCACCAGGCGCCGGCGGGCGGGTCGACGATGCCGTATTCGGGGTCGATCGTGCCGCCGGTGTTGCGGGTGCAGCTGCCGTCGGATTCACCGGGGGTCTTGATCCACAGGTACGCGTCGACGAGCGGGACGCCGGTGTCGGCCGTGGGGCGTGGGCCGAGACCGCGGCCGGGTGCGTTGCACCAGGTCTCCGGGTCCCCGCTGTACTTGCCCGGCGGTGGGGTCCAGGCGCCCCGGCCGTTGCGGCTGGTGTCGATCACGAAGTGGTGCAGTTGGTCGGCCACCGGGGTGCCTGCGTTCTGGTCGAACCAGGCGTCGGTCCACCGCCAGGTGGTGGGGTCCGTGGGGGAGACGGCGTCGCCGGGGGCGCCGTCGTTGGGGGCGGCGGACGAGTAGTACTGGCTGGCGCACCAGTCGGTGTGGCCCCGTGCCTCCTCGGGGCCCTTGGTGGCGAACCAGATGCACTTGGCGATCCAGGTGCCGTATCTGGCGTTGTGGTCGGTGGGGTGGTTGTTGGACACGTTCAGGGCGAAGCCGTCGCCGTACTGGACCCCGGCGTCCTGCAGTCGCTGGGCGATGTCGCCCACGGCGCGCCACTGTACGTTGCCGGCGTCCAGGTAGACCGCGGTGCGGGGCCGGGCCTTCAGGGTCTTCACGGCGTATGCGAGGTCGGCGATGCGGGCGGCCGTGAGTTCGCCGGTCGGGTCGGTGGTGGGCCCGCAGTCCTTGGGAAGGTTGGCCAGGCCGTCGGGTTCGACCACGACCACCGCTTTGTCCTCGCCGATGCCTGCGGCGAAGGCGTCGATCCACTGGCGGTAGGCGGCGGAGGACGCGGCCCCGCCACTGGAGTACTGCGAGCAGTCCCGGCCGGGTATGTCGTAAGCGACCAGGACGGGGGTCCGGTCGACGGCGCGGGCTCGGCGGACGAGCCTGTTCACCTTGAGGCGCACCTCTTCGGGCGTGCCCTCGGTGAACCATTCGGCCTGCGGCCAGCTTGCGAGTCTGGCCATGTTCGCGGCGTTGTCGTGCGGGTCGACGTAGAACTTCGTGGTCGGGGTGATCACGTCCTGCGCGGGTGTGGCCTGCGCCTGCGTCGCGGTGAGGGCGGCGCAGGCGGTGAGCGTCGCGATGACGGCGGCTGCGCGGCGCCGTGGGCTGCGTGGGTTCATGGCTGCTCCTGTGCGGTGGATGGAGTGGGGGAGCGTCTGGAGCCGGGGCAGGCTGTCGACCGCCTGTGCGGAAGGCGGTGAGCGGTGGACCCGGCGGGCTGCGGCGGACGGTGCCCGTGGCCCGGCGGCGAGACAGGGATGTGGCAGGCCACGGGGTCCCGGATCAGTAGCCGTAGATCATCTTGTAGGCGACCTCGGGGAGGAACTGTCCGGCCGAGGAGCCGGCTCCGACGCCGCAGTTGCCGTCGGACTCGCCCGGGGTCTTGATCCACAGCAGCATCTCGGCGCCTCCGCCCGTCTGGGTGGGGGTGCCGATGCGGCGGCCCGAGGGGTTGCACCACTGGCCGTTGGAGCCGTTGCCGTTGCGGCTGGTGTCCACGACGAACGGCTTGGTGTAGCCGTAGCGGGCGCTGAGTGCGCTGTTGACGGCGTTGCCGTACGCGATGTTCTCGGCCGTGGTGTAGTAGTTCGAGATGTTGAGCGAGAAGCCGTGTGCCTGTCGCAGGCCGGCTTCGTTCAGGCGCTGGGCCATGGTCGCCGGGCTCGCCCAGCCCGGGTTGCCGGCGTCCAGATAGACCCAGGTGTTGGGTGCCTGGCGGTTGAACTGCGTGAGGGCGCCGGTGATCATGCCCTCGCGTTCGGTGATCTGAGCCTGGGTCATGCAGCCGTAGTCCGCGAGGGAGTCCGGTTCGAGGAGGACGACGGCCGGGCGGCCTGCGATACCGCCGGCGAACTGGGCGATCCAGTTCGCGTAGGCGGAGGGTGAGGCGGCCCCGCCGGCGGAGTGTCCGCCGCAGTAGTCGCGGTTGTAGATGTTGTACGCGACGAGGATGGGCAGCTTGTGCTGGTAGTCTGCCGCGCCGACGTACGCGCCCGTGGCGGTGCCGATGGTGCCGCTCCAGGAGCCGAACCAGTGGGCCATCGGGGTGTTGGCGATCGCGGAGTTGATCGCCGGCGCCCGGCCGTCCCCGGGATTCGCGGCCACCCACCGCTTCGCGCTGGAGTCGGGGTCCACGTAGAACCCGTTGGTCATGGCGGTCGGGTCGGCGGCGTGGGCGGACGGTGCGGCGGCGAGCGCCATCGGCAGGGCGACGAACGCTGCCACGAGAGCGCGGAGTCTGCGGCGCATGACTGTACCTCGGTTTCCTGGCAGGGATGCGCCGCACGTTCTCGTCCCGAGCGTGCGACGCGCTGAGGAAGTGCGGTGGTACGGCGTAGGGGGTGGGAGCGCTCCCATTGGAAGCGCTCCCTGTAGCGCTGGGAACGTTTGGGGTGTGGCCGGTATCGTGTGGCGCCCTGGTGGAGCTGTCAAGTGTCGCTGCGCAACCCGCACTTCACAGGACCCGAGCAAGGCTCTACAGTCTGAAACTGGAAGCGCTTCCAGATGCACCGGGCCGGGGCGGGACGCTTTCGGCGAAGCCGGAAGGGAAAGGCTCGGAATTCATGGCTGAGGATGTGTCACGTCGGCAGCCGACGCTCGACGAGGTGGCCGAACGCGCCGGCGTCTCGCGCTCGGTGGCCTCCCGCGTCCTCAACGACGCCCCGCACGTCAGCCGCGCCAAGCGGGAGGCGGTCGAACGGGCCGTCCGGCAGCTCGGTTACGTGCCCAATCCGGCCGCACGCGCGCTGGCCACCCGCCAGACGGGAGCGGCCGCCCTGATCGTCGCGGGAGAGGATCCGTCGATCTTCGCGGACCCGTTCTTCGCCCAGGTGATCGTGGGGGCGTCGGCCGCTCTGGAGGAGGCCGACCTGCATCTGATGCTGTGCCTGGCCGCCTCCGACCGGGGGCGCAAGCGGGTGGAGGAACTCCTTCGGTCCAGGGGTGCCGACGGCGTCATGCTGATGGCGCTGCGCGAGGGAGATCCGCTGGTCCGTACGGCCGAGGAGGCGAAGATGCCCGTCGTGTTCGGCGGACGCCCGGTCGGTTCGGCTCCCCGGCGGTACGTGGACGTCGACAACGCCGGTGGAGCGCGCGAGGCCACCGAGTACCTGCTCATCCGTGGCCGGAGCCGTGTGGCCACGATCTGCGGGCGGCTGGACACCGAGGTCGGGCGCGCCCGGTACCGCGGCTACCGGGACGCCATGCTGGCAGCCGGCCTGGAGCCGTACCCGCCGTGGGAGGGGGACTTCACCGAGCCCGGCGGAGCCGCCGCCATGGCCGCACTGCTGGCGAACCGCCCTGAGGTCAACGGGGTGTTCGCCGCCAACGACAACATGGCGGCGGGAGTACTGCGCACCTTGCGCCAGGCCGGCCGGCCGGTCCCCGCCGACGTCGCAGTTGTAGGCTTCGACGATCTGACCGTCGCCCGGATCGCCGATCCACCGCTCACCACCGTCCATCAGCCCATAACGGCTCTCGGACGGGAGATGGCACGTATGCTCGTCACACTCATCAACGGGCAGGACCCCACCCCGCTGATCCTGCCCACCCGTCTGGTCACCCGCTCCAGCGCCTGATGGCGGTCTCCTTCTGACTGCTGGGGGCTCAGTCCCTGCCGGCGGAGCGCGGAGGGGCACGCAGCCCGCTGCGAGGCGCGACCACGCCCCGGCCGGTCGACGGCCTGGCCACCAAGGACAACACCGCCGGGAACACCAAGCTCCTGCTCGGCAGCGACGGCAGCACGGCAAGGTCACCGTCAACCACGGCGGCGTGAACTCCACTTCGGTCGTGGAGAACGGCCGAGTCCGCGCCGGCGTCCTCGCCTGCCGGGCGATCTCCCGCGGTGTCAACCAGGCCGGCACGGCAGCCGGTCGACGCGTTCGCGGCTCACACCGTCGACCACGTCGTACCGCACGCGGTCGGCCTGCGGCGCAGCGTGCGCGCTGGAAGCGTTTCATGGGCGGCCGGGACATCCCGGACGGCGCCGCGTCGGCACGCCAGGGTGATGTGCGAGGTGAGGGTGACCGCGCGGGTGCGGGTGCGGTGTGCCGTGACGCGCCAGCCGGACACATCGGCCGACAGCTCGGCCGACAGCTCGGCCGACAGCTCGGTCCGGCGCCCGGCACTCGACCGCTGCGCTGCCGGACGCCCGGACGCCGGCGGCAGCGACCCCCGCTCGGAGGGTGTGCCGTCGGCAGGCGGGGGCGCCGGACTGCGACACTCCCGCGCGGCGAGCGATTTCCCCGATGTTCATGCAGCTCCTCAACGGGCCAGGTGCCGCGGTACCCGTCTGCCGGCTGCGGTTGCCCCTGTGGGTCCACGGTGCTGAGCCGCGCGTGCGGCGGTGCAGCCACCCCGAGGGCTCGTCACGGATGGTGCCGGACGGACGAAGGACGCGCGAGGGCCGGCCTCCGCGGGGCCGCGGCGGCGGGACTGCCGGAACCGCCGCGCGTTCCGCGTCCCATGCAAGTGCCGAACAAATTAGACGAATTGGTTCAGGCAAGCGCTTCGACAAAGGGTTACCGACCGACCGCGTGCGAGGTCAATGGCGTGCCGTGAGGCAAGACGGCGCCAAGGCGCTGCGGCAAGGGAAGCTGCCTGCTGCCTGCTGTCATGCCGGATCTGTTCGAGTGTGCGGACGAGCTCCGAACCGCAGAAATCAGCCGTCGAATCGATTCCGCGACAACCTTCCCGGCCGGAGCTTCGAACCCTTGACAGTCCCGCGGCTCGGGAGGACCGTCTCCCCCCGAAACCTCTCTGCAATCTCACTGCACATACGGCACCTTCAAGTGCTTCGGATCGTCAGCGCCGCCAGCACACCCGACTGGGCCGCGCCGGCACGTAGGGGAGATCAGATGGGAACCATGCGCACAAGACACCATCCGCTGTCCGGGCGCGGTGGCGTACGACGGCTCCTGGCGGCGTTACGCCACCGGGGCGCGCCGGAAAGTGTGCCGGAGCAGGGACATGTCCCGCCGTCGGCGCGCTCGCCCCGCTCGCCGTCGATGACGTTCGCCCGGGCCGGGGCCGCAGCCGTACTCGTCGTCGGCACTCTGGTCAGCGCCACGGCCACGGCCGGCACGGCTCGGGCCGCCGCGTCCGGCCCGTGCGACATCTACGCGGCAGGCGGCACGCCCTGTGTGGCGGCGCACAGCACGACGCGAGCGCTGTACGCCTCGTACAACGGGCCGCTCTACCAGGTCCGGCGGGCCTCGGACAACACCACCCGGAACATCGGCGTCCTGGGCGCGGGCGGGTACGCGGACGCCGCCGCCCAGGACTCGTTCTGTGCGGGGACGACCTGCCTGATCACGGTCATCTACGACCAGTCAGGCCGCGGGAACAGCCTCACCCAGGCGCCCGCGGGCGGTGCCGCGGGCGGCCCCGACAACCTCGCGAACGCCACTGCCGCGCCCACCATGGTGGGAGGTCACAAGGGCTACGGCGTCTTCGTGGCGCCCGGCACGGGGTACCGCAACAACCACACCAACGGCATCGCGACCGGGGACAACCCCGAGGGCATGTACGCGATCTTCGACGGTACGCACTACAACGGCGGCTGCTGCTTCGACTACGGCAACGCCGAGACGGACAGCAACGACGACGGCAACGGCACCATGGAAGCCATCTACTTCGGCAACATCAAGGTCTGGGGCTACGGTTCGGGCAACGGTCCGTGGGTCATGGCCGACCTCGAGAACGGCCTGTTCTCCGGGGTCAACCAGCGTTACAACGCGGGCGACCCGACCATCAACCACCGGTATACGACCGCCATCATCAAGGGTGGGCCGAACCACTGGGCGATCCGTGGCGGCAACGCGCAGTCCGGTGGCCTGTCCACCTTCTACGACGGACCGCGCCCCAACGTCGCCGGTTACAACCCGATGCGGAAGCAGGGTGCCATCATCCTGGGCACCGGCGGCGACAACAGCAAGGGCGCGCAAGGCACCTTCTACGAGGGCGTGATGACCTCCGGTTACCCGTCCGACGCCACCGAGAACGCGGTCCGGGCCGACATCACCGCGGCGGGATACGGCAACTCCTCCGGCGGGACGAGCACCGGTGCGCTGCACGCGGTGGGCGCGGGCAAGTGCCTGGACGTGCCCGACTCGTCCACCACGGCCGGCACACAGCTGCAGATCTGGGACTGCAGCGGCGGCGCCAACCAGACCTGGACCCGCACAGCCTCCAACCAGCTGACCGTCTACAGCGGCGGCAACCAGATGTGCCTGGACGCATACGACAACCAGACCTCCGCCGGCACCAAGGTGGAGACCTGGCCGTGCAACGGCGGCGCCAACCAGCAGTGGCAGCTGAATGCCGACGGCACCGTCACGGGCACGCAGTCCGGACTCTGTCTCGACGTCACCGCCGCCTCCACGGCCAACGGGGCGCCGGCCGAACTCTGGCCGTGCAACGGCGGATCCAACCAGCAATGGCGACTCGACTGACGCCTCCGGCACCGAGCAGGACTTCACCCCGCGCTGACCGGCTCGCGGGCTCGTTCACCCCCACCCACTGTCCCGTCCCAGTGAGGAACGCTGATGAAGAAGTACCTGGCGCCCTTGACCGCGGCGCTGACGGCCGCCCTCGGCATGGCCTGTGCACTGCCCGCGGCGGCCGCCACCGGCACCGGGGCGCCGCCCTCCGCCGTCCGGGCCGCCGCCGCGCCCGCCCCCTTGCGGCTGATGCCGTTGGGCGACTCGATCACCTGGGGCGTCGGCAGCCCGTCCGGGAACGGCTACCGGGGCTTTCTCTGGAACCAGCTGTCGGCCGAGGGCCACGCCCTGGACTTCGTCGGCTCGGGTCGCAACGGCACCATGTCCGACCCGGACAACGAAGGCCACTCCGGCTGGGTGATCGACCAGATAACCGGTATCGCGGACTCCGTGCTGGCCGGTTACCGGCCGAACGTGATCACACTGGAGATCGGGACCAACGATCTGAACGGCAATGACCAGATCCCGACCGCCGCCGACCGGCTTCGTGCGCTCATCGACCGGATCACCGAGGACGCACCCGACGCCACCGTTCTTCTGGGCACCGTGATCATTTCCACCAGCGGCACCGAGGAGGCCAACCGGCCCGCGTTCAACGCCAAGCTCCCCGGGATCGTCCAGGCCGAGCAGGCCGCCGGCAGACACGTACGCCTGGTGGACATGAGCGCGTTGACCACCGCGGACCTCTCCGACCCCCTCCACCCCAACGACAACGGCTACCGCAAGATGGCGGACGCCTTCAACGCCGGGGTCCAGGCCGCTGACGCGGCAGGCTGGATCATGCCGCCGGTTCCCGTCGGCGGGCAGGTGCGCTCCGGAATCGCGGGGAAGTGCCTGGACGTCAACGGTGGCAACAGCGCCAACGGGACCGCCGCGCAGATCTGGTCCTGCAACGGCTCCGCCGCGCAGTGGTGGTCCGCGCGCTCCGACGGCACCTTGCGGGCGCTCGGGAAGTGCCTCGACGCCACGGGCGGTGGTACCGCCAACGGCACCAAGATCGAGGTGTGGGACTGCAACGGCGGCAGCAACCAGCAATGGCAGGCGTACAACGGCGGTTACCGCAACCCGGTCTCCGGCCGCTGTCTCGACGACCCCGGCGCATCCACCACCGACGGTACGCAACTGGTCCTGTGGGACTGCAACGGCGGCGCCCACCAGAAGTGGACCGCTCTGCCGGTCTCCTGAGCTCGTGACCCGACTGCACCGCAGCACTGTCTCGCGGTCGGTGTCTCGCCCCCACACACAAGGAGAGTGATCCTCCATGTCCTGGCTCGACGAGGAGCCGCGTCTCCGCAAGGTCCTCGCCTCGGCCACCGGTCTGACGGTCGGTACGGTGCCGGCCCTGGCCGGGACGGCGGCACCCGCGGCGCATGCGGCCTCCGGCACGCTGGGCTCGGCCGCGGCGGGCAGTGGCCGCGCTCGGCGTGGACGTCCAGATCACCGAACTCGACATCCCCCGGGCCTCACCGACCGCCTACGCCAACACCGTGCAGGCGTGCATGGCCGGCCTATGACGCGGTCCTGTCCGCGCTGGCGTGACGTCGAGGTTCGCCATGAAGGGCCGCTGAACTCATGTCCGTTCGTCCAACTGATCACAGGAGCCAAGACTTATGACCATGACCACTGCGAGAGCCAGACGCCTCCGACCGCTGCCCCCGTTGGTGTCCCTGGGTAGAACCCTGGTACTCACCTTCTCGGCCGTGCTGCTCACCGTGGTCGCCCCCCTGCTCCCCCTGGGCACGGCGCAGCCCGCCGCTGCGTTGGGCAACGGGCTCGCGCTGACGCCGCAGATGGGCTTCAACGACTGGAACGCGTACGGCTGCAATGTCTCCGAGTCGCTGATCAAGTCCACCGCTCAGGCAATGCACACCAACGGCATGCAGGCGGCGGGCTACTCGTACGTCAACATCGACGACTGCTGGATGACCCACAGCCGCGATTCCGGTGGCCGCCTGGTGCCGGATCCGGCCAAGTTCCCCGACGGCATCAAGGGCACCGCGGACTACGTGCACGCGCTGGGGCTGAAGCTGGGAATCTACGAGGACGCGGGCACCGCGACCTGTGCGGGGTACCCGGGCAGCCTGGGGCACGAGACCACGGACGCTCAGTCGTTCGCGTCGTGGGGTGTGGACTATCTGAAGTACGACAACTGCAACAACACCGGGGTGCCGGCACAAACCCGGTACACCGCGATGCGGGACGCCCTGGCCGCCACCGGCCGGCCGATCCTGTTCAGCCTGTGCAACTGGGGCCAGGAGAACGTGTGGACCTGGGGCGCGGGCGTGGGCAACAGCTGGCGCACCACCGGGGACATCAGCCCCAGCTACTCCAGCATGCTGTCGATCTTCCACAGCAACGCGGGACTGGCCTCCTACGCCGGACCCGGCCACTGGAACGACCCGGACATGCTGGAGATCGGCAACGGCTCGATGACGGCCACCGAGAACCGCAGCGAGTTCAGCCTGTGGGCGGAGATGGCCGCGCCGCTGATCGCCGGCACGAACATCTCCTCGGCCAGTTCCGACACCTTGTCCACCCTGACCAACTCCCGGGTGATCGCGGTCGACCAGGACCCCCTCGGCAAACAGGGCACCATGGTGTCGTCGTCGGGCGGCCTGGACGTGCTGGCCAAGCCGCTGGCGAACGGGGACGTGTCGGTGGCCCTGTTCAACGAGACGGGCTCGACGGCCACCATCACCACCACCGCGGCCGCGATCGGGAAGACCGGGGCGTCCGCCTACACCCTGACCGACCTGTGGTCGGGCGCGTCCTCGACCACCTCCGGCACCATCAGCGCCTCCGTGCCCGCCCACGGCACGGTGATGTACCGGGTCGCGGGCGGCACCAGCAGCGGCGGCGGCACCAGCGTGACCGGTGAGCTGCACGCGGTGGGTGCGGGCAAATGCCTGGACGTACCGAACTCCACCACGACCGCCGGCACCCAGGTGGAGGTCTGGAGCTGCAACGGCGGGGCCAACCAGACATGGACGCATTCCACCTCAGACCAGCTCACCGTCTACTCCGGCAGCGCCCAGATGTGTCTGGACGCCTACAACAACCAGACCACCCCTGGGACGAAGGTGGAGATCTGGCCGTGCAACGGCCAGACCAACCAGCAGTGGACGCTGAACTCCAACGGCACCGTCACCGGCGCCCAGTCCGGCCTGTGCCTGGATGTCACCGGAGCGGCCACCGCCGACGGAACCCTCGCCGAGCTGTGGACCTGCAACGGCGGCAGCAATCAGCAGTGGACACTGGGATGAGTCCCCCGCCGCGCCACGCCGGGCACCGGCCGGGCGGGCGTCCCCGGGAAGGGCCGTCGGGGAGCGGCGTCATCCTGCGGGCGCGGTGCTCCTCAGATGTTCCCGCAGCCACTGCTCGGTATGGCTCACGTGCATCAGTGCGGCGGCCTGGCTGAGGGTGGCGTCACGGGTGGAGAGCGCCTCGAAGATCGCCTCGTGTTCCGCGAGGGTCCTGCCCGCGGCCTGGTCGTCGACCAGGCCGCGCCAGATGCGGGCGCGCAGGGTGCGGCCCGAGATGCCCTCCAGCAGGGTGAGCAGCGTTTCGTTGCCCGTGGCCGAGACGACCGCGCGGTGGAACGCCGCGTCGTGCGCGTTCAGCTGTTCGACGTCGTCGCGTGCGGCTCGCATGGCGTCCAGGTGCTGCTTCACCTCTGCCAGCTGGTCGTCGGAGATCCGGGTGGCGGCGAGTGCAGTGGCCACCGGTTCGAGGAGCCGGCGCACCTCCATCAGGTCCAGCAGCGCCGCCGAGTCGCTCTGCAGCAGCTCGACCGCGCCGCCCAGGCCCTCGAGCAGCAGGCTCGGCTGCAGGCTGGTCACATAGGTGCCGTCGCCCCGGCGGACTTCGAGCACGCGGGCGACCGCGAGCGCTTTGACCGCCTCGCGGGCCAGGTTGCGGGACAGGCCCAGCTGGGCCGCCAGCTCCGGCTCCGGCGGCAGTTTCGAGCCCGGTGGCAGCGCCCCGGTGCGGATGAGTTCACGGATCCGCTCAATGGCCTTGTCCGTCAGAGACAACGCGCACCCCTTCCTCCGGAGTGTTCTCCGCGCTGTTCCGCGTGGGTACGTCCGGCCTGATCAGGCCCTGGGCGCGAAGATCGTCCCAGAGAGCTTCCGGCACGTGCCGACGGTGGAGTTCCACGTTGTGCCTGACCTGCTCCTGATTCCTCATTCCCAGGGTGACGTTGATGATACTGGGATGGCCGAACGGGAAAGCGATCGCGGCGGCGGGCAGGGTCGTGCCGTGATGTTCGCAGACCTGGGCGATGGCCAGGGCCCGGGCGACGAACTCGGGCGGCGCGTCCTTGTAGTCGTACTTCATGCCCGGCACGGGACGGTCCCGGGAGAGCAGGCCCGAGTTGAACACGCCGACGGCGACCACGCTCTTGCCGTGCTCCCGTGCGGCGGGCAGCACGTCGTCCAGCGCCGACTGGTCGAGGAGCGTGTAGCGTCCGGCCAGCATCACCACGTCGGCCGCGGTCTCGCCCAGGAAGCGGGCGAGCATGGCCGACTGGTTCATGCCGGCGCCGATCGCGCCGATCACCCCCTGGTCGCGCAGGTCCGCGAGGGTGGGCAGAGCCTCCTCGGCGGCCTGCCGCCAGTGGTCGTCGGGGTCGTGCACGTAGACGATGTCGAGACGGTCGAGACCCGTATGCTCCAGGGTGGCATCGATGGAGCGGAGCACGCCGTCCCGGCTGAAGTCCCACTGGCGGCGCAGGTCGTCCCGGACGACGAAGCCCTCGCTGTCGACGCCCCGCGGCTGCTCGTTGGGCACGAGCAGCCGGCCCACCTTGGAGGAGACGACGTACTGCTCGCGGGGGCGGTCGCGCAGGGCGGCCCCCAGCCGCTGCTCGGACAGGCCGAGCCCGTAGTGCGGCGCGGTGTCGAAGTACCGGATGCCGCCGTCCCAGGCCGCCTCGATCGCGGCCGCCGCGTCCTGGACCGGTGTGACCCGGTAGAGGTTGCCGATGACGGAGGCACCGAAGCCCAGTTCGGTGACGTCGACGGCGGTGTTCGTGATCTTCCGGGTTCGCAAGACGTGCTCCTCGGGTCCTACGGGTGGGACGGCTACCTGTGGGCGGGACAAGGCGCCGTTCAGCGCCTGACGGCTGCCGAGCCGCCCGCCACGAGCGCCTCGACCTCGGCGAGCGAGGCCATGGAGACGTCGCCGGGCGTCGTCATGGCGAGTGCGCCGTGAGCCGTGCCGTAGGCGAGGGCGCGCTCCAGACGGGCGGTGGTGACCGGCGCACCGGTCGGCTCGGCACCCGTGAGCGGCTCGGCGGCGGGGCGCCGGAGCGGTGCGTGCTGCGACGCGGGCCGGCCGAGGGGGCGGTGCCGCGGCGCCTTGGCGCTCCACCGTCCGTCAGCCGGCCCGGAACCGGCCGTGGACTCGTCCTCAGGCCCGGGGGCCGACGTCAGCAGCCCGTAGACGAGTCCGGCCGCGAAGGCGTCGCCGGAGCCGATGCGGTCCAGGACGTGCAGGCCGGGCATGTCGGGGCCCGCGACGAAGCCGGTCGCCGGTGACCAGGCCGCCGAGGACCAGTCGTTCACGCCTGCCGAGGGCACGCCCCGGAGCGTGGTGGCCAGTACCTTGGCCTCGGGCAGCAGGTCGGCGACCTCGGCGAGCGCCTCCGGCACCTGGTCCGCGCGGACGTGCACCGCTCCGGGGTACGGCCCGGCCAGGCCGAGGGCGCCCACCACCACGTCGGCGTGCCGGGCGAGCCGCAGGTCCACCTCGCGGGCCCGTTCGGCGCCGCCGCGGTCGGTCCAGAGGCTCGGGCGGTAGTTGGGGTCGTAGGAAACGGTGACGCCGTGCCGGCGTGCCGCGGCCATCGCCTCGTCCGCCACGTCCACCGTGGTGTCCGACAGACCGGCGAAGATGCCGCCCGTGTGGAACCAGCGCGGGCCCGCGGCGAACAGCGCGTGCCAGTCGACGTCCCCCTTGCGCAGCTGGGACACGGCCGTGTTGGCGCGGTCGCTGACACCCAGCGCGCCCCGGATGCCGAAGCCCCGCTCCACGAAGTTCAGCCCGTTGCGGGCGGTGCGGCCGATGCCGTCGCCGGGCACCCAGCGGATCAGTGAGGTGTCGACTCCGCCCTGGAGGATCAGGTCCTCGGCCAGCCGCCCCACCGCGTTGTCGACCAGGGCGGTCACGACGGCCGTACGCAGGCCGAAGCAGCGGCGCAGTCCGCGTACGACGTTGTACTCGCCGCCGCCCTCCCAGACCTGGAAGGTGCGGGCGGTGCGGACGCGGCCCTCGCCGGGGTCGAAGCGGAGCATCACCTCGCCGAGGGCGATGACCTCGGGAGAGCTCATCCCCTGCTCCTCTCGACGGCCTCGGCGGTAAGCCGCCGGATCCCGTCGTAGTCGCCGCGCTCCAGGTGGCCGGTGGTCGCCATCCAGCTGCCGCCGACGGCGAGGACCGCCGGGTGGGCGAGGTAGCCGGGCAGCTGCTCGGGGCCGATGCCTCCGGTCGGCAGGAAGCGTGCCCGGGGAAACGGAGCCGCGAGTGCCTTGAGCATGCCCATGCCGCCGAGCGGCTCGGCGGGAAACAGTTTGACCGTGTCGAGACCGGCGCGCAGGGCGCGCATCACTTCCGTGGCGGTGGCGACACCCGGTACGACCGGTACGTCGAGCTCGCGGCACGTGGCGACGACCTCGGCGTCGTAACCGGGGGAGACCACGAAGCGGGCCCCGGCCGCCACGGCCCGCTCCGCCTGCTCGGACGTGAGCACGGTGCCCGCGCCGACCGTCAGCCCGCCGTGCGCCGCCATCGCCTTCACCACCTGCTCGGCGTCCGGGGTACGGAAGGTGACCTCGGCGCACCGGGCACCGCCCGCCGTGAGCGCGTCGGCGAGCGGGCCGGCGGTCGCGACGGACGCAGCCGTGAGCACCGGCAGGACCCGGGCGCCGGACAGCACGGAGGCGACAGACGCGGTCATCGGCCCAGCCATCCGCCGTCGACGGGCAGGACGGTGCCGTGGACGTAGGCGGCGGCGTCCGAGGCCAGGAACACGGTGGCGCCCGCGAGGTCGTCGGCGGTCCCCCAGCGCCCGGCGGGGATGCGGTCCAGGATCGCCCGGCTGCGCACCGCATCGTCCCGCAGTGCCTGGGTGTTGTCGGTGGCGATGTAGCCGGGCGCGATGGCGTTGACGTTCACGCCGTGCGGGGCCCATTCGTTGGCCAGTGCCTTGGTCAGTCCGGCGATGCCGTGCTTGGCGGCGGTGTAGCCGGGGACGGTGATGCCGCCCTGGAAGCTGAGCAACGAGGCCGTGAAGACGACCTTCCCTTGGCCGCGGGCCACCATCGCCGCGCCCACCGCCCGGGTGAGCGCGAACTGGGCGCTGAGGTTGACCTGGAGCACCAGCTCCCAGTCGGCGTCCGTGTGTTCGGCCGCAGGGGTCCGGCGGATCGTGCCCGCGTTGTTGACCAGGATGTCCACCGGCCGCTCGCGCCCGGCGAGGTCCGCGCCCAGGGCCCGTACGGCGTCGGGGTCGGCGAAGTCGGTGCGGATCGCCTCGAAGGTGCGGCCCGCGGCGACGACGTCCTTCTCCACCGCGCTGCCGGACTCCTCCAGCGAGGCGCTGACGCCGATGACGTCCGCGCCGGCCTCGGCGAGCGCGCGGGCCATGGCCCGGCCGATGCCCCGCCGGGCGCCGGTGACGACGGCGAGCCTGCCGGTCAGATCGAAAAGAGGCATCTCAGGCTCCCGTCGCGTCGTTGCCGCAGTCCACCAGGATCTTCATCACGTCCCCGCCCGCCTCCAGTGCCTCGAAGGCCGCGGGCGCCTCGGTGAGCGGCACGACCTTGCTGATCAGCCGCTCGGCGGGGATCGTGCCGTCCGCCACCAGCCTCACCGCCCGCTCGAAGTCGGAGCGGTCGTACAACCGGGCACCCACGAGGGTGAGCTCCCGCCAGAAGAAGCGGTGCAGGTTCACCTCGCGCGGGCGGGGGTGGATCGCCACCAGACACAGGCGGCCGCGCACGCCCAGCACCTCGACGGCGGTGCCGACACCGCCCGCGGCGCCGGAGACCTCGAAGGCGACGTCCGCGCCCGCGCCGCCGGTCCACCGCTGGACGAGCTCGGGCACGTCGTCGGCGGCCGGGTCCCAGGCGGTCAAGCCCAACTCCTCGGCCAGGAGGCGTCGGTGAGTGCTGAGCTCCACCACGCGGACCTCGGCCCCGGCGGCCCGCGCCACCAGCGCGATGAGCACCCCGACCGGTCCGCCGCCGACCACGACCACCCGCTCGCCCTCCCGCACCTCGGCCCGGCCGACGTCGTGCACAGCCACGGCCGTGGGCTCCACGAGTGCGGCCCGGTCCAGGGCGAGGGAGCCGGGCAGCCGGACGAGGATGGCGGCCGGCACGGTCCAGCGCTGCTGCATCGCGCCCGGCGAGTCGATGCCGATGAAGTCGAGGTTCTGGCAGACGTGCCGGTGACCGGAGGCACACGCCGGGCAGGTTCCGTCCCAGCGCAGCGGCATCACGGTCACCGCGTCACCGGGCTGCCAGCCCTCCACGTCCGGCCCGACGCGTGCGACGCGGCCGGACATCTCGTGTCCGAGGACGGCGGGCGCGGCGACCCGGGCGTCCATGTCGCCGTGGAAGATGTGCAGGTCGGTGCCGCAGATGCCGACGTAGGCGGGCGCCAGTTCCACCTCGCCGGGGCCGGGGGAGGAGGCTTCGGCGGGTGCCGTGTCCAGGGTGCGGGCGGCCGTGTAGCGGACTGCGAGTGTCATCGTGGGGTCAGGGTCCCTTCAGCGCGGACGCCGATGGTCAGCAGCAGGTTGGCGTACGTACGGATGTCGGCGGTGACGACGGCCAGCGCCAGGTCGGGGGAGCGCGCGGCGTCGTAGAAGGCGAACCGGTCCAGCGTCTCCACCGGGGCGGGCGCCAGCCTGGCGCGGTACTCGGCGATGGCCGGCGGCTCCGGTTCACCCTCGGGCGGCACCATCACCTGGGCCGACTCGACGGGGATCGCCCGCAGGAGCACGTCGAGCACGGTGGTGACGTCCAGCAGACCCGGCCTCAGGTTGAGGTGGACGGTCCTGGCCCGCTCTCCGGTGGCCGTACTGGCGGGGTAGTGGCCGTCCGCGAGCAGGACGCGGGCGCCGTGGCCGGCTCCGGCCAGGGCTTCGAGGATTCCGGGGTGCAGCAGGTCCGTCAGGAGCACGGCGTCCCCTCCTTCGTCGGGGCAGGCGTCAGGTGGTAGAAGTCCGTCGCGGTGCCGGCGAGCACCGCGTGGATCTCGGTGCCGGAGCAGCCGTCGAGGAGTTCCTCGACGGTGGCGGCCCAGCGGTTCCAGCCGCCGGCGAGGACGCAGACCGGCCAGTCGGAGCCGAACATCAGCCGGTCGGGGCCGAAGGCGGAGAGCAGGACGTCCCACACCGGGCGGATGTCGTCGACGGTCCACTTCTCGTGGTCGGCCTCCGTGACGAGCCCCGACACCTTGCAGCGGACCTGGGGATGCCGGGCCAGTGTCCGCACCTGCTGTGCCCAGTCCGCCAGTTCCCGCGTTGCGAGAGGGGGCTTGCCCGCATGGTCCAGGACGAGGGACAGCTCCGGCAGCCTCTCCGCGAGACGGATCGCCTGCGGGAACTGGTGGCTGCGGATCAGCACGTCATACCCGAGCCCGCGCTCTGCGACCGCTCGCAACCCCCGCTCGACCTCCGGGCGCCCGAGCCAGTTCGGGTCGGACTCGCCCTGCACGAGGTGCCGGACGGCCCGCAGGTACCGGCCTGCAGAGCCCGTCCGCAGGTCGTCGAGGACGTCGCCGATCGCTGGGGACGTCAGGTCCGCCCAGCCGACGACGGCGCCGATCAGCGGGTCGCTGTCGGCCAGGGCGAGGAGGTCGCGTGTCTCGGGGACGGACGTGAGGCACTGGACGAGCACCGTACTCGTCAGCCGTCGTCCGGCGATCGGCCGGGTCGCGGCCGATCGCAGGGCGTACGAGCCGAAGTTGCGGCGGAGCGGCTCGTGCCCGGGCTCGTCCAGCCAGGGCTGCGGCCGGAT
This sequence comes from Streptomyces puniciscabiei, assembly GCF_006715785.1. Lineage (NCBI taxonomy): Bacteria > Bacillati > Actinomycetota > Actinomycetes > Kitasatosporales > Streptomycetaceae > Streptomyces > Streptomyces puniciscabiei. The sequence continues at coordinate 81,178 of NZ_VFNX01000001.1, read as the reverse complement.
GTCCAGGTTCCACACGTGGTGGTGGGCGTCGACGAGGGGCTGGGCATCAGACACGGGCGGTCCAGACGGGTCCGTCGGGGTAGGCGTACTCCTTGAGGGACTCCGGGTGCATCTGTGCGCTCAGCCCTGGAAGTTCCGGCGCCAGATAGTGACCGCCGGCGATGCGCACCGGGTCGGTGAAGTGCTCGTGGAGGTGGTCGACGTACTCGATGACCCGGTTCTCGACCGTCCCGGAGACGGCGACGTAGTCGAACATCGACAGGTGCTGCACCATCTCGCACAGACCGACACCGCCGGCGTGCGGGCACACCGGCACGCCGAACTTCGAGGCGAGCAGCAGGATCGCGATGTTCTCGTTGACGCCGCCGACCCGTGCGCTGTCGATCTGCACGATGTCCAGCGCGCCGGCCTGGAGGAGCTGCTTGAAGACGACCCGGTTGGCGATGTGCTCGCCGGTGGCGACCTTGATGGGGCCGACGGCCTTGCGGACGGCGGCGTGGCCGAGGATGTCGTCCGGGGAGGTGGGTTCCTCGATCCAGTACGGCTGGTAGGGCGCCAGGGCGCGCACCCAGTCGATCGCGTCCTGGACGTCCCATCTCTGGTTGGCGTCCACGGCGATACGGATGCCGCCGCCGACCGTCTCGCGGGCCACCCGCATGCGTCGTACGTCGTCCTCCAGCGACGCGCCGACCTTCAGCTTGATCTGGGTGAAGCCGGCGGCGACGGCCTCCCGGGCCAGGCGGGCCAGCTTCTCGTCGGAGTAGCCGAGCCAGCCGGGGGTGGTGGTGTAGGCGGGGTAGCCGCGCTCCAGCAGGCGGGCGGTGCGCTCCTGGCGGCCCGGCTCGGCACGGCGCAGGATGTCCAGGGCGTCCTGTGGAGTGAGTGCGTCGCTGAGCCAGCGGAAGTCGACCTGCGCGACCAGTTCCTCGGGCGGCATCTCGCCGAGGAAGCGCCACACGGGCTTGCCCGCACGCTTGGCCGCGAGGTCCCAGGCGGCGTTGACCACCGCGCCGGTGGCCATGTGAATCGCTCCCTTCTCCGGTCCCAGCCAGCGCAGTTGAGGGTCGTGGACGAGGGAGCGGGAGAAGGCTCCGAGGTCGCCGCAGACCTCCTCGACGGACAGGCCGACCACGTGGGGTGCGAGGGCCGCGATGGCGGCGGCCTGCACGTCGTTGCCGCGTCCGGTGGTGAAGGCCAGGGCGTGGCCCTCCAGCCCGTCGGTGGCGTCGGTGCGCAGGATCACGTAGGCGGCCGAGTAGTCGGGTTCGGGGTTCATCGCGTCCGACCCGTCCAGGTGCTCGGACGTCGGGAACCGCACGTCCAGGACGTCGAGGGCGGTGATACGGGCAGATGCCGATGGAACGGACACGGCAGAGGACATGACGGCAACTCCTGTGAGAGCAGGTGGGAACACGGCCCCCTGCGACGGAAGGGCGAGCGGCGAGCGGTGTGCGGCGGCGGCCGCCCGGTTCACTCCTGCACCTTGCCGCCGGTGATACGCGAGATGGTCAGGGCGACCAGGATGATCAGGCCGTTGAGGGCACCGATCCACTGCGCGGGGACGCCCGCGAGCGTCAGCACGTTCTGGATCATGAACAGCAGCAGGATGCCGCTGAAGGCGCCGAACATGGTGCCCTTGCCGCCGTTGAGGCTGATTCCGCCGATGACGGCGGCGGCGAAGACGGTGAAGATGTAGCCGTTGCCCTGTGCGGAGGCGACCGAGGCGAGGCGGCCGGACAGCAGCAGCCCGGCGAGGGCGGCGAGCACGCTGCCGGTGACGATGACGATCCACAGCACCCGGTCGGTACGGATGCCGGCCGCCTTCGCAGCATCGACGTTGCCGCCGATGGCGTACAGCGAGCGGCCGAAGCTGGTCCAGCCGAGGACGACGATGGCGACCGCGAACAGCACCAGGCAGATCCAGATCGACGCGGGCATCCCGAACCATTCGGCGGTGCCCAGGTACAGCATGGACGGTGGCAGCTGGAAGAAGGTCTGGCCGCCGGAGATGCCGGTGAGGACGCCCCGCAGCACGATCAGCATGCCGAGGGTGACGATGAAGCCGTTGAGGCCGAAGCGGATGATCAGCAGGGCGTTGATCACTCCGACGAGCGCGCCCACGGCGAGGGTGACGGGGATGGCCCAGGCGCCGGGGAGCAGGCCGAGACCGTGCCCGGCGCCGGCCGGCACCACCAGCCAGGCCGCGACGCCCGGTGCGAGCCCCATGGTGGACTCCAGCGACAGGTCCATCTTCTTGACGATCAGGATCATCGTCTGGGCGAGGACCAGCAGGGCCATCTCGGACATGGTCTGCAGGACGTTGATGAGGTTGTCCACCTGCAGGAAGACCGGGTTGACGATCTGGCCGACGATCGCGATGACCACGATGGCGGGCACGAGGGCGAGGTCGCGCAGCCGGGCCAGCGGTATCCGGCCGCCGAGCAGCGCGGTCCGCTTCGCCCGCGGCTCCGTGCCCCCCGCTGCGGCGGTGTCCGCGGGGACGGTTTCAGGCATCGAGGTCCACTCCTTCCATCGCGGCCACGAGTTCGTGGTCGTGCCAGCCGCGGGCGATCTCTGAGGTCACACGGCCCTGGAACATCACCAGGACCCGGTCGCACATGCGCAGGTCGTCGAGTTCGTCGGAGGCGATGAGCACTCCGGTGCCGGTCTGCGCGGTCTCCTCGACCTTTCCGAGGAGGAACTCCTTGGAGCGCACGTCCACGCCCGCGGTCGAATTGATCAGAACCAGCAGCCGGGGGTCGTCGGCGAGGGCACGGGCCATGACGACCTTCTGCTGGTTGCCGCCGGAGAGGGCGGAGACGGGCACGTCGGGGCCGGGCGTCTTGATCGCCAGGTGCTCGATCATCCCCTCGGCGAGCCGGTCGCGTCGGCTGCGGCTGAGGAATCCGTTCCTGCCGAGCCTGCGGGGAACGGACAGTGTGGCGTTGTCCGCGATCGACATGTCCGGCACGAAGCCCTGGTGGTGCCGGTCCTGCGGGACGAACCCGGCGCCGGCGGCGAGCGCGGCGGGCACGCTGCCGGGACGTGGACGGTTGCCGGCGATCTCCACCTCCCCGCTGTCTGCGGCCCGCAGTCCCACGACGGTCTCGGCCACTTCGGTGCGTCCGCTGCCCGCGGCCCCCGCGAGCCCGACGATCTCCCCGGCGCCGACCTGGAAGGTGATGTCGCCGTAGGTCTCGCCGCCCAGACCCCGGACGCGGAGCGCGGCCGTGGCGCCGGCGTCCAGGGTGCTCACCCGTTCCTCGCGGCGGTCGGCCGCCGCCTCACCGGTCATGGCGGCGACGAGTTCCGCGCGGGGCAGTTCGGTCACCGGGGCGGTCAGGATGTGTCGGGCGTCCCGGAACACCGTCACCATGTCGCAGATCTCGTAGATCTCCTGCAGGTGGTGGCTGATGAACAGGAAGGTCACGCCCTGCCGTTGCAGGTCGTGGATGCGGTCGAAGAGGCGGTTGATCGCCGCGGCGTCGAGCTGGGCGGTCGGCTCGTCGAGGATGATGAACCGGGCACCGAAGGACAGTGCCCGGGCGATCTCCACGAACTGCCGTTGTTCCACGCTGAGATCGGCGGCGGGCGTCTGCGGGTCGACGTCCACGGACCAGGTCGACAGCAGGTCCTGTGCGCGGCGGCGTACGCCCTGCCAGCTGATGAGCCTGTGGCGGCCGTGCTCGTGCCGGTTCAGGAAGAGGTTCTCGGCGACGGTCAGCGTGGGGATGATCGTCGACTTCTGGTAGACGCAGGCCACACGCCGGCGCCAGGCGTCGCGGTCCGTGAGCCGTGGCGCCGGGCTGCCGCCGAACGTCACCGTTCCCTCGTCCGGGGCCTGCAGGCCGGTGAGGACGGACACCAGGGTCGACTTGCCGGCGCCGTTGCGGCCGACGAGCGCGTGCGTCTCGCCGGGTCTGATGGTGATCCGGGCGCCGTTCAGGGCCACCGTAGGACCGAATCGTTTGACCACGCCCGTCGCCTCGACGACGGGCGGATCTGCCGGGACCCGTCCGTCGTCCGTCGGGGCGGGTGCGGGGCGGACTGCTCGTTCCCCGTCGCTCATCTCAACCGCCTTGGTGGTGTTCGCCGTTGGCCTTCCGGACGTGGTGTCAGCCGAGGTTGTTGCCCCACAGCGACTTGTCGTCGCTCTTGACGCTGGGCACGCCGCCGTAGGTGGCGCCGTCGGCGGTGACGAGCGGAGCCGAGAGCTGGTCCTCGAGCAGCCCGTCGCGGACCTTGACGATGGTGCTGTCGTGGTCGGTCTTGCCGGGCTGGAACGTTTTCCCGTCGATCGCGGCCTTCAGGTAGTACAGGGCGTACTTGGCGTAGAGGTCGGCCGGCTGGGAGACCGTGGCGTCGATCTGCCCGGCGGCGATGTCCTTCAGCTCCTCCGGGATGCCGTCGTTGGAGACGACGAACACGTGCTTCTTGTCCTTCGGGCCGGCCAACAGCCCCTTCTGCTTGAGGACCTGGAGCGTCCCGGACAGCGCGAAGCTGGACTGCATGTAGACGCCCTTGATGTCCGGGTTGGCGGTCAGGTCCGTCTGCAGCTTCTGCGCGGCGACTGCACCGTCCCAGTTCGTGGCCTCGCCGAACACCTTGATGCCCGGGTAGTTCGCCTTCATGCACGCGTTGAACGCCTCGGTGCGGTCACGGCCGTTGATCGAGGAGAGGTCGCCCTGGAGCATGACGACCTTGCCCTTGCCCCCGAGCTTGATGCCGAGGTACTTGCACGCCTTCTCGCCGTACGCGCGGTTGTCGGCCCGGACGACCATGAAGACCTTGCCGGTGTCGGGACGGGTGTCGACCGTGACGACCGGGATCTTCTTGGCCTCCAGCTGCGCCAGGGTGGGGGCGATGGCGGCGGTGTCCTGCGGGGCCATCGCTATCCCCTTGACGCCCTGACTGATGAACGTCTGTGCGTTGGCGGTGAGTTTGGCGACGTCGTTCTGCGAGTTGGTGGTCTTGAACGAGAGGCCGAGCTGCTTGGCGTACTCCGGTGTGTACTTGATGTACGAGTTCCAGAAGTCGGTGTCGGAACGCGGGTAGTCGACGCCGACCAGCGGCGCGTCGCTCGATGCGGACGCGGTGCCCGAGCCACTGCTGCAGGCGCTGAGCAGAGCCAGGGCGGACAGGGCCGAGGCGGTGGAGCAGAGAGCGGTTCTGAGTCTCATCGATACTTCCTCGCGCTGGTCCCGGAGCGGGAGAGGGTGTGCAGGGCGACGACTGCGGGCCGCCACATCGGAGAGATGGGATGTATGTATAGGCGGCGACCGAGGGTGCTGTCTAGGTGTCGGCAGAATCCGCTGCAAAACAGGGGGACTTGGAGCGGCCCCCGATGGCCGGGAACCAAATCAATCCCATCAATGCTGCGCATGTGTGATGCGTCGGCGGCTCATCCTCGGGCTCTCCGTGTGGCGGTGCGCCCTTCGCGCATCGCATCGCGCAAACATGCCATGTCTGACGCCCAACAAACGGGACATGAGTGCCCAACTCGCCATGAATCCGCGAGTCAAGAGCTTGCTTTCATCCCTGCACGCCCGTTGACATCCGCGCGTCACATGGTCGAACTTCATGCGTAACGTGCGGCGCTCCAGAGCCGTGGGCGTCGTGTCTCCCCTTGTCCCCCACCTCAGGGATGTCCTCATGCCGAGCTCGTTCAACAGACGCCAGTTCCTGGCCGCCGCCACATGTGCAGCGGCGGCGACCGTCGCCGGCGGCGGCCTCGGGTCCGGCGTCGCACAGGCGGCACCGAGCACCTACACACCGTCGTGGCCCTCGCTCGACCAGCACCCGCCCGCCCCCGAGTGGTTCCAGGACGCCAAGTTCGGCATCTACTTCCACTGGGGCGTCTTCAGCGTTCCGGCCTATGGGAACGAGTGGTATCCGCGCAGGATGTACATCAGCGGCGACTCGGTCAACCAGCACCACATCGCGACCTACGGCGACCCGTCCGTGTGGCCGTACCACAACTTCATCAACGGGGCGAAGGACCTGGCGGGCAACTTCGTGCAGTTCGCACCGAAGCTGAAGTCGGCGGGCGGCAACTTCGACCCCGACGAGTGGGCGCAGCTGTTCGTCGACGCGGGCGCGAGGTTCGCCGGGCCGGTCGCCGAACACCACGACGGCTTCTCCATGTGGAACAGCCGGGTCAACGAGTGGAACTCGGTCGCCAAGGGGCCGAGGCTCAACCTGCTCCAGCTGTTCACCGACTCCATCCGCGCCAAGGGGCTGAAGCTCCTGGTGGCCATGCACCACGCGTACAACTTCAACGGCTACTACGACCACGTGCCGACGCAGTCCGACCCCAGCCTGCAGAAGCTGTACGGGCAACTGGGCACCACGGCGGAGAACCAGCTGTGGTACGACAAGCTCAAGGAGGTCATCGACCTCGCCCGGCCCGACATCCTCTGGGAGGACTTCGACCTGTCCAAGGTCGACGAGGGCCGGCGGCTGAACTTCCTGTCGTACTACTACAACCAGGCGAACACCTGGGGTCGCGAAGTCGTCGCCACCTACAAGGACGGCTTCGACAGCCACGGCGAGGTCTTCGACTACGAGCGCGGCGGCCCCGCCGACATCACCGCCCCCTACTGGCTCACCGACGACAGCATCTCCAGCTCCAGCTGGTGCTACACGAACGGCATCGGCTACTACAGCACCCAGCAGATGCTGCACTCACTGATCGACCGGGTCAGCAAGAACGGCAACATGCTGCTCAACATCGCTCCGATGGCGGACGGCACCATCCCCCAGGCACAGCAGGACATCCTCCTGGGCATCGGCGACTACCTGAAGCGCTTCGGTGAGTCGGTGTACTCCACCCGGGCCTGGACCGCATACGGCGAAGGTCCCACGCAGATGGGCGGCGGCGCCTTCACCGCCCCGCAAGCAGGTACCCCGAAGGACATCCGCTTCACCCGGAACAAGAACGACACCGTCCTGTACGCCACGGTCCTCGGCTGGCCGGGCGGCACACTGACGATATCGACGCTCAACTCCGCCCGGATCGACGTCAGCTCCCTGACCTCGGTGCAGCTCCTGAACTCCACCGCCGGCACGTACACGAACCTGCCCACGCCAACGCAGGACTCGACCGGGCTGCACCTGACCCTGCCGTCGTCGGCGCCGTTCTCCGCCCTCGCCTACGTCGTGAAGCTGACCTTCTCCGGCCGGATACCCACCCTGCAGCCACTGGCCGGGGCCGTGGCCTACCAGGACGTCAACTACTCCGGTGGCTACGCCGTGCTCCCCATCGGCTCCTACACAGCAGACCAGTTGACGCTCGCCGGACTGCCCGGTCTCAGCCTGTCCTCCCTGAACCTGGCCCCCGGCTACCAGATCATCGGCTACTCCGGTGACAACTTCACGGGCACCGCCTGGACCTTCACCTCCGACAACGCCGACCTGCGCAACACCGGCAACAACGACACCGTCGTGTCGATGAAAGTGCAGTTCAACCCCTCGGCCCTGTTCAGGATCACCAACGTCACCGACGGGCTGGTGCTGGACAGCGGCGGCAACGTCCCCAGCGGCTCCAACCTCAAGCAGTGGACCTGGAACGGCAGCACCAACCTGCAGTGGCAGGCCGTCGAGCTCGGCAACGGCTACTACAAGCTGGTCAACCGCACCAACGGCATGGTCGCCGACGGATGGGGCGCCACCACGAACGGCTCCGCCGCCCAGCAGGCTCCCTGGAACGGCGGCACCAACCAGCAGTGGCAGATCAACCCCCGCGGTGGCGGCAGGTACTGGATCGTCAACCGCACCACCGGCCTCGTCCTCGACGGGGGCGGCAACATGCCCTCGGGCTCCGTGACCAAGCAGTGGTCCGGGAACAGCAGTCCCAACCTGGAGTGGACCTTCACGGCGGTGTGACTCCGGCGCCGGCATGACGAGCGGCTGCCGCGGGCGCGCTCGAGGGGGCGGCTGCCCCACTGGATTGGCCCCGGCGGCCTCTCACCGCCGTTCGCCTGCACGACCCTTGCCGCGCCGACCGGTCCGCCGCGGACTCGGTCGGGGCGCGACTTGATGATCCGCACCGATGAACACGGGAGTTCCTGTTGCCTGAGCTGTCCACTTTTCGCCGAATGCGCCAGGGGTTGGCGGCCTTCTTGGCCACGCTGGCGCTCGCCCTCGCCGGTCTGGTGGCCTCCACCGGCGCCTCGCACGCCGCTACGCAAGGGCCCTGCGACATCTACGCCGCGGGCGGCACACCCTGCGTCGCGGCCCACAGCACCACCCGCGCCCTGTACGCGTCCTACAACGGCGCGCTCTACCAGGTCAGACGCTCGTCGGACAACACCACCCGCGACATCGGTGTGCTCAGCGCCGGAGGCGTCGCCAACGCCGCCGCACAGGACTCGTTCTGCGCCGGTACGGGCTGCGTCGTCACCCGCGTCTACGACCAGACCGGCAAGGGCAACACCTTGCTCTACCAGGGACCCGGCGGGACCGGCGGCGCCGACACGGCGGCCACCGCGACCTCGGAAGCGGTGACGGTAGGCGGCCAGAAGGCCTACGCCCTCTACATCAACCCCGGCAACAGCTACTTCGTCGACGGCTCCGCCTCGGGTGTGCCGACCGGCAGCTCACCCGAGGGCGAGTACATGGTCACCAGCGGCACCCACGTGAACAACGGCTGCTGCTTCGACTACGGCAACACCGAGACGGACCACAGGGCCGACGGCAACGGCGCCATGGACGCGATCAACTTCGGCACGGAGTGCTGGTTCGGTGGTTGCAGCGGAACCGGGCCTTGGGTGCAGGCGGACCTGGAGAACGGCCTGTTCTCCGGCGGCAGCAGGACGTGGAACCCGAACCAGGTCTCCCAGACCAGCCACTTCGTCACCGCCATGCTCAAGAACAACGGCACGACCCAGATGGCGCTGGGCGCCGCCAACGCCCAGTCCAGGAGCCTGACCAGGCTCTACAGCGGCCCACTGCCCAGCGGATACAACCCGATGCACAAACAGGGCGCCATCATCCTCGGCAGCGGCGGTGACTGCTGCCAGACCAACACGAACGCGAGCGCGGGCACCTTCTACGAGGGCGCCATGGTCAAGGGCTCCCCCTCCGACACGACCGAAGCCGCGGTCCAGGCCGACATCGCCGCGGCCGGCTACGCCACGACCACCACGCCGTTCACCCCGGGGGCGAGGATCTCACTCCAGGCCACGACCGCCTGTTGCACCTCCGACTACCTGCAGCACGACGCGAGCGACGACAAGGTCGTGATCGCGCCGGTCACCTCGAGCAGTTCATCGACCGACAAGGCCGACGCCACGTGGATCGTCAGGCCCGGTCTGGCGGACAGCAAGTGCGTCTCCTTCGAGTCGGCCAACACATCCGGCGCGTACCTCAGGCATTACGCATTCGAGCTCTACCTCAAGCCCCGAGACGGGACCGCGCAGTTTGCCGGTGACGCCACATTCTGCCCGTCCCCCGGCAACAGCGGCACGGGCTACTCGTTCCAGTCGTTCAACTACCCGGCCAAGTACATTCGCCACTACTCCCACGTCGCGTACGTCGCAAGCGACGGCGGCTCCTACGCCTGGGACACCACCTCGCTGTGGCGCCAGGACACCAGCTGGCTCGCCTCCACCCCCTGGAGCTGATGTGCAGTCGGGAGACAGGGGGTGGGTGGCATAGGAGCCGACGTGGATCGGAAAAGCTGCCCACCGTCTGATTCGGCTTCAGGGACGAGAACGCCGGACGTGTCGAGCACGAGGAGCGCCGCGCCGAGCAGCAAGCGTGACTCCACAACTCGTGGGGTGATGGAAAGTCGCCTGCATCCATGCGTCCCGCACACCCCCACGGTGGGGAGTCGTGCTACTGCCGAGTGCCGCATCCCGGGCAGAAGGCCGCGCCGTCCGGCACGACGGCGGAGCAGGCGACGCATGCGGTGGACTGCGCCAGGTGATAGCCGCAGCCGGAACAGAAAGCGGCGCCACGGGTCTCGGTGCGGCACTGCGGGCAGACCAGCTGCCGGGGCGTGGTGGGGTCGTACCGCTGTCCGGTCTGTTGACCCACGGCGTACGCCCGCTGCGAGGCCATGTCGTTCAGGCCGCGTTGCTGGGCCGCCATGGCCTCGGCCGCGGTGTCCGGGGCGCAGTTCAGGCACAGGCCCTGCGCGGCGTTCCAGCAGCGTCCGCAGACGTAGTGGGTGCATCGCGCACAGCGGTTGAAGTGTCCTTGGGCATTGCCGATCGCCCGCTCGAAGGCCCTGTCGCGGGCGGGCCCCCAGCCGGCGCCCGCGAGTCCGTCGGCCGCGGAGGTGAGCCCGCCGCCGGCCCGGCCCAGCAGGCTCCAGGCCATGTCGACGCCCTTGCCCAGCCAGGTGGCGGCCCGCTCACCGGCGTACGGCTCGAAGGGCGAGCGCCAGGTGTCGTAGCAGCGGGAGCACGAGAACTCGAACTGGAAACCAGCCCCCGTACCGCTGCGCTCGCACAGGTCACGGTAGTTGTTGCTGAAGTAGATTTCACTGCTCATGTGGTCCCCCCACAGTTCAGGCCATCGGCACACTGCCCTACGACGCCGGCGGAAGGCTACTGGTTCTCGCCATCAGCGAGGCATTCGGCCAACGGCAGGGCCGCCCGCCACAGCTCCGTCGGATATCACCGAGCGGGCCGGCGGCGAACGCGGCGGCGAGACGCTTGGACAGTGCGGTAGGTCATGCCGTGCTGCCTCTGGGTGGAGCGTCGGCTGTGGCCGGCGTCCAGCAGTTCGCGGACGGCAGCGTGTCGGGCCCGAGTACGGTCGGCCAAACGGTGCCCGGCCGGTCACGGTGAGCCGGACGGCTCATCGGCTGGGGAAGCTTCGGCTACTGATTGCGGCGCCTCGGGGACGAGGACGCGCAGGCAGCGGCGGTGCTGGGCGACGGCCCGCGCCGGATGCTCACGGCGGGGCGATGCCCCACTCCGGTCGGCAGAACCGGCAGGGCTCGATGCTCGGGGCGGTGAGCTTCTGCTGGGCGACGTGGCCGATGTTGACGGACCGCGGAGCGCAGTCCGGAGGCGGGCCGCCTCCCTTCACCTTGCGCTGCGGCTGCTGAGGCGGACGCTCGGCACGGGCGAGAGCCCCTTGGACGCCACCTACTACTTCCTGGACCGCCACGAATCCCGCGCTGGGAAGCCGGCGGGACGTCAGCGGATGACCTCGCCGACGGCAAGATCCCGACAGCGTCGAGCTCAGGCCGGGAAGCCGTAGCCGTAGCCTTCAGCGTCCAGCTGGTTGAGGAGACGGGCGAGCGCCTGCACCGTCTGCGAACGGTCACCTCCGCCGTCGTGCATCAAGATGATCGCGCCGGGTCGCAAGTTCTGGTTGATGTTGCGCAGGATGCCGTCCACGCCCGGGCGCCGCCAGTCGTTGGCGTCGTCGCTCCAGCCGAGCGGCTGCAGGTGGTTGGCGCCGGCTATCCCCCGGATCGTCGGGCTCCAGTCGCCGCCGGGTGCCCGGTAGTACATCAGCTTCAGGCCGTATCCCGCGGCGTTTGTTATCTCGCGCTTGGCGTCGACGATCTCGTGGATGTTGTACTCGACCGACTTGCGGTCCTGCTGCTCGTCATGATGGACCGAGTGGTCGCACAGCCGGTCCCCGTTCGCGACGATCGCCTTGGTCAGGTACGGGTAGCGCTGGGCGAGCGGCCCGATCTCGCAGAAGGTGGCCTTGGCGTGGTGCTGAGCGAGGAGGGCGAGCACCTGCGGGGTCCACCGCGGGTCTGGGCCGTCGTCGAAGGTGAGCGCCACGGACCTGCCGCTGCCCTCCACCCCGTGGCCGACCAGCGCGTCGGAGCCCGCCGGAGCGCTCGGCAGTTGCCCGAAGGTGTTCGCCGAGCCCGATGGCGAAGCGGGCCTGGACGGCACCGCGGCCGAGCCTCCGTCACGGCCGGACTGCGTTGCTCCTGCCGGGCGGCCGGATGCCGACGCGGACGGGGAAGCGTACGAGGGCGACGGCGCCCGGGACGGCGAGTGCGGCCTGGAAGAGGAGAGCGTCGTCGAGGGAGTCACGCTGTGGGGCGAGCTCGGGGGTGTGTGGCCGCCTGCGTGGTGCCCGCACGCCGTGATCACGGCTCCCGCGATCGCCGCTGTGAGGGCGGTTGCCGTCGCCACTTTGATTCTGGCCAACGCCACAGGTCTACCTCCGTCGGCACCACTCGGTGCTCAAATCGGTGTTTGTACTGGTCATGCCGAGGCAGGGCAGAGCGCAGGAGCGCTGCCGGTCGACGGCACGGCGGCATCCATGGTCGGGTCCGCTGGTGATCTACGTCCCTGTGGGCCAGCGCCCAGGGGTTACCGGTCGCTCCATGTGCTCCGAGGGGTCGGTCCGGCGGTGGGCTTCGTCGCCCGGCCCCGGACCCCGCTGTCGATGGAGATGGCTGGTACATCCGGTTTAGGCATGATGTCCGACCACATTAAGGGAGGCCTGTCGCCTTGCTTAATAATTCCGGCCTGTGAGGAATGTCGCTTTGTTTCTGAAATGTAAGGGCCGGGGCCTGAATCAAATCCGTCGGCATCGAATCGGAGCAGGTCAAGCAGGAGAAGTCAGGGGCCGTAACACTGTGTGATGGCCTGATCGGCCCGGTACGCCCGTCGGCCGAGTGCGTGAGCAGACGCCCCGCGTGATGCATGGGCCGGTCCGATCGTGCCGGGCGGTTCACTCGATCGCCGTGCGTGCGAGGCGCGTCCGGCCGGGCGGCCAGCACTGTGGAAGTACAGGTCAGTGCAGTGCGGTGCACCGGCGCACGAGCGAGTACAGGGACGGTACCCGTGGCGGACGAGGCGACCAGGACGACGACCGGGAACGGGGCGACGGCTCACGAGGTGCCGACCTGCCTGGTCACCGGCGCGAGCGGCTATATCGGCGGTCGGCTCGTGCCCGAGCTGCTGGACGCCGGGTACCGGGTACGCTGCCTGGCGCGCACGCCGGGCAAGCTGCGGGACCATCCGTGGGCCGCCCGGGCTGAGGTCGTCCAGGGCGACGTCCGCCACGCCGCGTCCGTGGCACGGGCGATGAACGGCGTGGACGTGGCCTACTACCTGGTGCACGCGCTCGGCACCGGCCGCGACTTCGAACAGACCGACCGCGAAGCGGCCCGCGTCTTCGGCGAGCAGGCCCGCCGGGCCGGCGTCCGCCGTCTCGTCTACCTCGGCGGGCTGACCCCCGAAGGGGTTGCCGAGTCGCGTCTCTCCCCCCACCTGCGTTCCCGTGCCGAGGTGGGCCGCATCCTGCTCGACTCGGGTGTGCCGACCGCGGTCCTGCGCGCTGCCGTCGTCATCGGTTCCGGCTCGGCCAGTTTCGAGATGCTGCGCTACCTCACCGAGCGGCTGCCGGTGATGGTCACGCCGCGCTGGGTGCGCACCCGCATCCAGCCCATCGCCGTGCGGGACGTCCTGCGCGTCCTGGTGGACTGCTCCCGTCTGCCCGCCGACGTCAGCCGTGCCTTCGACATCGGCGGCCCGGAGGTGCTCACCTACCGGGAGATGATGCAGCGCTACGCCGCCGTCGCCGGGCTGCCCCGGCGGCTCATCCTGCCCGTGCCCGTGCTCACACCCGGTCTGTCCAGTCAGTGGGTCGGCCTGGTGACCCCGGTGCCCGCCTCGATCGCCCGCCCGCTCACGGAGTCCCTGCGCCACGAAGTGGTCTGCCGGGAGCGGGACATCGAGCGGTACCTGCCCACTCCGCCCGGCCATCCGCTCGGCTTCGACCAGGCAGTCGCCCTGGCGCTGCAGCGCGTCCGGGAAGCCCAGGTGGCAACGCGCTGGTCCTCGGCTTCCGTGCCGGGCGCCCCCAGCGACCCCCTGCCGACCGACCCGGACTGGGCAGGCGGCAGCCTGTACGCCGACGTGCGCGAACGCGAGACGGATGTGGCGCCAGATGCGCTGTGGCAGGTGATCGAGGGCATCGGCGGTGAGAACGGCTGGTACTCCTTTCCACTGGCCTGGATCGTGCGCGGCCGGCTCGACCGCCTCGTCGGCGGCGTCGGCCTGCGCCGGGGCCGGCGGGACGCCCGGCGGCTGCGGATGGGCGACTCGCTGGACTTCTGGCGGGTGGAGGAGATCGAGCACGGCCGGCTGCTGCGGCTGCGCGCCGAGATGCGGCTGCCGGGTCTGGCCTGGCTGGAGATGCGCGTGGACGGCAACGGCGGCGGGCCTGTCCGATACCGGCAGCGGGCGCTGTTCCATCCGCGCGGATTGCTGGGTCACCTGTACTGGTGGTGCGTCTCTCCTTTCCACGCGATCGTCTTCGGAGGCATGGCGCGCAACATCGTCCGCGCCGCCACCCGCGTCCAGCACGACCGTGCCCCGCACCGCTGAGCCCCTCACGGCCGGCCACCGCTGCCGCGCCGCGCGGCCGGAGGACAGCGGGGAGAGGATGAGCCCATGCGCGTCTCGGTCGTCCTGTTCACCTCCGACCTGCGCCTGCACGACCACCCGCCGCTGCGCGCGGCGCTGAAGTCCGCCGACGCGGTCGTCCCGCTCTTCGTGCGCGACCTGGCCGTCGAAGCCGCCGGGTTCGCCACGCCGAACCGCAGCGCCTTCCTCGCCGACTGCCTGGCCGACCTGGACGCCTCCCTGCGCGAGCGCGGCGGACGCCTCGTGGTGCGCTCCGGCGACCTGGTGGAGGAGGTGTGCCGTACGGTGCGGGAGGCCGACGCCGACGAGGTGTACATGGCGGCGGCGCACAGCGCCTTCGCCACCCGCCGGGAGGACCGGCTCCGGCGGGCCCTGGAGTCCGGCGGCCGCCGCCTGTTCGTCCACGACGCGGTCACCGTGGCCGTGCCGCCCGGCGAGGTGAGCCCCTCCTCGTCGGACCACTTCGCCGTCTTCACGCCGTACTACCGACAGTGGGCCCAGGCCCGTCTGCGCCCGGCTGTGGCCGCTCCGCGTCGCGTGCGTGTGCCCGACCGGGTGCACGGCGAGCCGGTGCCCGCCCGGAGCGAGGTCACCGGGGTCTCGCCCGCCCTGCCGCCCGGCGGAGAGACCGAGGGCCGCAAGCGGGTGACCGCCTACTGGCGGCACGGCCTGGACGCCTACGACGACACCCGGGACAACCTGGCCGCCGACGCCACCTCCCGGCTCTCCGCGCACCTGCATTTCGGTACCCTTTCCCCGGCAGAACTGGTGCACCGCGCCCGCCGCCGCGGCGGACCGGGCGCCGAGGCGCTGGTACGGCAGCTCGCCTGGCGCGACTTCCACCGTCAGGTGCTCGCAGCCCGCCCGGACGCCGCCCGCGCCGACTACCGGACAAAGGGCGACCGTTGGCGCACCGAGCGCACGGCGAAGGCCGACATCGAGGCGTGGCGGGAAGGCCGTACCGGCTGCCCGGTGATCGACGCCGCGATGCGGCAACTGCGCCACGAGGGCTGGATGCACAACCGGGCCCGCCTGTTGACCGCGAGCTTCCTGACCAAGACGCTCTACGTCGACTGGCGCATCGGCGCCGCCCACTTCCTGCACTGGCTGGTCGACGGTGACATCGCCAGCAACCAGCTCAACTGGCAGTGGGTGGCCGGTACCGGGACCGACACCCGGCCGGGCCGGGTCCTCAACCCCGTCACCCAGGCCAAGCGGTACGACCCCGACGGCACCTACGTCCACCGCTGGGTGCCCGAACTGAGGAACATCGACGCGCCTGCAGTGCACGAGCCGTGGAAGCTGCCCGGAGCAGACCGAGCCGCGCTCGACTACCCCGACCCCATCGTGGACCTGCGCGAGGGCCTGGACAGGTTCCGCCGGGCCCGCCACCTGCAGGAGTGACCACGGCCGACCCCGACCACGGTGGATGTCGAGTGCGTGGTGCCCCTTGAAACCCTCTTCATGGCACAGGTCGAGCCGCTCCAAGTCCTCGGCGAGCACTCTCCCGCACGGATCAGCGACCTCGCGGACGCCGGCCGCGAGAAGCTCGCCGCCTGGACGACCGCCCACGAACGCCGCATCGACGCCGTTCTCGCCCCGCTCGACGAGAGCTCCCGGTCAGCCGTCACCAAGCCGTTCGGATGGTGCGGGCTGCGCCGTTATGGATGCCGGCCGGGGCCGGTGAAGCTCGGCGTGGGAGTGGGTGACGTGCTGCCGGTGGTGCCGCCGTCGGTGGTGCCGCCGAGCAGGCCGCCGTCGCCCGCGCCTCCGGTTCCGCCGGTGGTGGTGGAGGAGGTGTCGCTCGGGGTCGGGCCGGGGCAGTGCTTCTTCCGCCCGTGGCACGGCCCGGTGGTGGTGCTCGGCGCGGCCGTGGTCGGCGTGGCCGAGGGTGTGCTCAAGGTGGCGGAGGGCGTGGGGGAGGGGGCGCCGTATTCGTCCGTGCTCCGCCCCAGTTGTGGCGCGGGTGGGAACTGCTGTACGGGCTGGCCCTGGAGGGCGGCGGTCATGTACGCGGTCCACACCTCGGTGGGCATGTCGGCGCCGAAGACCTTGGAGTAGCCTCCGACGCCCTGCATCGACTGCAGGCCGGCGTTCTTCGGGTCCTCCTTGAACATGGCCACGGAGGTGACCAGTTGCGGGGTATAGCCGATGAACCAGGCGGACTTGTAGTCGTCGGTGGTACCGGTCTTGCCGGCCGCCGGCCGGCCCAACGCCTGGGCGTGGGTTCCCGTTCCGTTCTTGACGACGTCCTGCAGGACGTCGGTGACGGTGTCGGCGGTCGAGGACGGCATCGCGGTGGTGCCCTTGGGCTTGTCGAAGCCGGGCAGCTGCCGGCCGTCGGCGATGACCCTGGTCACCGAGTACGGCTCGTGCTGGACGCCGCCGTCGTCGAAGGTGGCGTACGCGTCGGCCATGCGGATCGCGGAGGGGGTGGAGGTGCCGATGTAGAAGCCGGGGGTGTCGTACTGCAGGCTCTTGCGGAGCAGGCCCGCCTGGAGCGCCTCGTGCTCCACGTTGTCGTAGCCGACGTACTCACCGAGCTGGACGTAGGGTGTGTTGACCGACTGCTCCATGGCCTTGCGCAGAGTGATGTAACCCCATTTCGTGGGAACGTCGTTGCGCTGGTGGAGAAATCCGGAGGGGTCGCTGGAGTCCGGCATTACCTGGCCCTGCTGGTTCTTGATGGTGATGCCGTCGTTGCCGTTGAACTTGGAGTCGGGGGTGATCGGTGAGGGCGGCCGGCCCGGGGAGAGCACGGCGCCGTGGTCGAGGGCGGCGGCCAGGTCGATCGGTTTGAAGGTGGAGCCGACCGGCACACCGGTGGCGTCGGCGTTGTCGGTCCAGTGGCCCTTGTCCCAGCCAGGCCCGCCGTACAGGGCCGCGACCGCGCCGGTCGACGGATCGATCGACGCCGCGCCGACCTGGACGTCCTTGTCGGCCGAGCGGTGCTTGGGGTCGAGGTGTTTCTTCTCCATCGCGGCGACGGCCGCCGACAGCGCCTTCACCTTCTTCCTGTCGAAGGTGGTGTAGATCTGGTAGCCGCCGTGGCCGAGTTGCTGGTCGGTGAGGGAAGAGTGGGCCTCGACGTACTTCTTCGCGGCATCCACCAGATATCCGGTCTGCCCGGACATTCCCGCCGACGGCGTGTAGGGCTTGGGTGTGGGGAACCCGGCGGCCAGGTACTGCTGTTCCTGGGCGTCGGTGATCTTGTGGATCTTGGCCATGCGCTGCAGGACGTAAGTCCAGCGGGCCTCGGCCTGCGCTTTGGCCTTCGGGTCGGTGTCGGCGTACATCAGCAGGCTCGGCTCGTTGACCGCGGCGGCGATGAAGGCGCCCTGGCTGACGGTCAGCTGGGAGGCGTGCACGTGGTAGTAGGCACGGGCCGCTGCTTCGATGCCGTAGGCGTCCCGGCCGTAGTAACAGCTGTTGAGGTAGCCCTGCAGGATCTGCTGCTTGGACATCTGGTCCCCGATCTTCAGCGAGATCATGATCTCCCTGAGCTTGCGGGTGACCGACTGGCTCTGGCTGAGGTAGGTGTTCTTCACGAACTGCTGGGTGATGGTGGACCCGGACTGCACCTCACCCCCTGTGGCCATGTGGTAGACGGCGCGGAGCATGCCCTGGGTGTCGACGCCGGGGTCGGTGTAGAAGGTGGCGTTCTCCGCGGCGAGGAAGTCCCACTGCACCGGCTTCGGGACCTCGGCGAGGTCGACGTTCTGCCGGTTCATCGACCCCTGCGTGGCCATCACCGAGCCGTCCGACCAGTAGTAGGTGTCGCTCTGCTGCTGGGTGCTGGGATTCGCGCTCGGGATCGTCGTCGTCGCGTAGGCGTACCCGAGCAGGCCCAGCATGCTGCCGAAGAACAGCAGGAAGGTGCCGGACACCAGCTTCCACGAGGGCAGCCACCGTCGGACGCCACGCTTGCCGGCCCGCGGGTAGTCGATGAGACGACGCCGGTCGGAGCGTCCTGCATTCGCGCGTCGCGAAGCTGCCCGGCCGGAGCGCTCGGGATCTGCACGTCGGGTGCCCGCCGCGCGGCGGCCCCGTCCGCCCCCGCCCCGGGCGGCCCTTCGCGCCTCGGCACGGCCGCCCTGAGGGACGCCGTCCCGGCCGGACGGCATACCGTTTCTTCCCGACGGTCGGCGCCGGTGTTCGCTCATACTCGCCACTCCTCGGCCAGGCACAGGCCCGCCCACCGCTGGGCAGCGGACCGGCCCGCCGGGATGCGGGGGGCGGTGGCCCGGCCTGGCGCGGACTGATCGCTCCTGACGTCGTTCTACAAGTTGTAAGACTAAGTGGTGCCCGGCATGCGACGGCAACCGCCCCCGGGCAAAGTCACACGGCGCCGGGGGCCACAGTGACAACCACGGCGGGCTGCGTCGATCCCGGCGCGGAGTAAGTCTCAGAAGTTCGACGGCGCTGCCGCGAATCCCTTCCGCGACAGCGTGTCTCAGCCTTCGTCGATCTCCTGTTCGATCCAACCCCGGGATCTGCTCAACCAGTCGTCCCAGTCGTCTGTGTATCCCAACCATTCGTTGTGAACGATCGATGCCTCCGAGGACGTCAGACCGGCCGAGGCCAACAAGGCCCCATGCGTGTCCCCCCGCCATTCGCGGAGCGCGTACACAGGGTGCCGGCCCGACAGCAGAGCATTCTGTGGCCGGGGCGTGGACACGCCGGAGCGCAGCGGGAGCCGGGCGCTGCCGATGGCACCGGCCGTGAGGACGACCTCGCGAGCGGCTCGCGCGGTGTGCGCGGGGGACCTGCACATCACAGAGATCCCACAAGAACTGTCCCTACGGTGCCTCGGCGGAAGTCGGCGAACTGGGGGGAGCACCATGGATCGTTCACGTCGTCTGGGCGGACGTTACCGTCTGGATCGGGTCCTGGGCCAAGGGGGGATGGCCGAGGTATGGCTGGCGTACGATCTGCTGCTGTTCCGGCCGGTCGCCGTGAAGACGCTTCGGCCGGAACTGGCGGCCGATGCCGAACACTGGGCGCGTTTCCGCCGTGAGGTCGTCTCGACGGCCCTGTTGGGCCACCCGTGCGTCGTCGCCGTCTACGACGCGGGCGAGGACACGATCGACGGTCACCTCGTCCCGTACCTGGTGATGGAGTACGTCAAGGGCACCACGCTGCTCGAATCCGTGCGCGAGTCATGGATCACCGGACCCGAGCACGCCCTGGAACTCACCGCCGGCGTGCTGGAGGCGCTCGATCACGCCCACCGCCACGGCATCGTCCACCGGGACATCAAACCGGCGAACGTCATGCTCTCCCACGAGGGCACCGTGAAAGTGACGGATTTCGGCATCGCCCGCTCGGTGGAACAGGCGGGTACGACCCTCACCCGGACCTCGGTGGTGGTGGGTACGGCCGAGTACCTCTCGCCGGAACAGGCCCGGGGCGAGCACGTGGACGTCCGCACCGACCTGTACTCGACCGGCTGCCTGCTGTACGAACTGCTCACCGGCCGCCCCCCGTTCACCGGTGACACTCCGCTGGCCGTGGCCATGAAACACGTCGCAGAGCCACCGGTGCCTCCCTCTGCCCACGCCCCGCAGCTGTCTGCCGCCTACGACGACCTGGTGTTGCGCGCGCTGGGCAAGGATCGTGCGGACCGGTACCAGACCGCCGAAGAGATGCGCGACGCCATCGGGAAGGTACTGGCCGGTCGTGCCACGGCGGTTGCCTCGCCGCTGCCGGCGCCACCGCCCCGGGATCCCGGGAGAGAACGCCCCGTGCGCCGACGGCGCATCCGCCGGCCACTCCAGGCGATGGCGGTGCTGCTGGCAGCCGCCGCGGGCACCTACGTGATCACCGGATCCCATGTCTCTGCTCGGCCCCGGGTCGCGGCACCCTCGCTGATCGGCGAGACGATGACCGGAGCCCGAGCGAGCGCCGAGGCAGTCGGCGTACGGGTCCAGATCCGACACCGAGTGTGCCCTCGCCCGGGCACGCCCGTCGGACGAATATGTGAGCAGACACCCTCGCCCGGCAGACAGGTGTTACGTCACGCCGTCCTGTGGGTCACGCTGTCGCCCGGCACGCCTCACCAGAGGTAGAGCTTGCCTTGCGAGCTTGCCTTGCGCCACCAGAACCGTATCGTCAGCCGTCAACTCGCTCCGCGGCTTCGCTTTCGGAGTCGCACTCCCGGCTGTACGACCTCTCGTAGTTGTCCACGTTGTCCGGGGACACGAGATACACGGAGTTCGGTCTCACTAGGCGGCCGTCCGGCTGGAGGGCCGGTGTCGCGGGTGCCGTCGTCGACTGTTCGGGGTTTGCCTGTAGGGGGGTTCGGGTGTGTCCTCGGGCTCCGGGCCGTCGTTGCTGCCTGTGTGGTGGGCGTCGGCTTCGTTCTCGACGTCTTCGTCGGGCTGCTTGCCGTACTGGTGCGAGGTGTGAGTGGAGTGCGTCGGCGGTGCGCGACTCCTCGCTGATGGTTGTGGTCGTCCGTGTGGCTGGTGTCTGACTCGGATGTGCGGATGGTGGAAGGTCCGGAGTCAGTGGGCGTGGCCTCCTGCGCACCGGCGCCGTCGCTGCTGCTGGTCCGCCGCACCCCCGACCGGCGAGTGCGCGCTCGGCTGTCGTGGCCCCGTCGTTGTCGGTGAGGGTGACCAGCTTGGCTTGGACGCTGTTTCAGATGGTGCTGCAGGAAACGCTGCCGCTACCGTGCTCCTACCGGTCTCAGGCGTTGGTGTGCCGAGGTTGGGACAGGCTTCCGCATGCTCAGTCCTTCATCCAAGCCCCTCGCCGTCGATCACCGCGGCAACCGGCTGGTCTCATTCACACTCGGCGCCGAAGACGTCCTCCCGGGTGGTGCTCCCATGCCCAGGGCTCTGACTGCCTTGTGGCACGGCGACGAGGTCGTCATGGTCTACGACCGGTTTCGGGGTCAAGGGGAATTACCTGGTGGCCTACTCGAGCCGGGGGAGAGCCCCCGCCAGGCGGCCGTTCGTGAACTTGCCGAAGAGAGCGGGCAGGTGCCCGGGGATCCCATCGAGGACGCACCGCCCGTGCCTTGGGCCCTCGTCTGGCGTACCTCCGATCCGACACCATTGATCCGGGCCTTCGCCGAAGCCGTCGAGGTTGCCACTTCCGGTCGCACGAGCCCCGACGAGGCTATGACGTAGTCGTCGTCGCTCCGCGGCCCCGGCCGCTGGTCCTCGCCTGCGCGGCATGCCGGACGGGTTCGGTTACCGGCCGCGCCCTGCGGTCGGTCGGTTCCGGCGTCGGGCGACCCGAGTGCGGTCCGGCCCCGCGCTCGGCCCGTGAGGTCCGGTACCAGGACGAGCAACGACGTCGGTGAGCGCAGCTGTAGCCGCGGCTCACCTCCCGGTCCTCAGGGACAGAACGGCCCGCAGTGGGTGGACTCAAGTCGCCCAAGAGAACGTGTAGTTCGTGGAAGAGATCGGCGCTGATGAGGCGACCGAGGCGGTTGGCGAAGGGGGCGAGCCGCTCGCGCCATCGCCGATCTCTCTCGAAAGGAGCTACATGGAACTGGCGGGTTGGGTGACCGTCGGTACGGCGGCGGTCGTTGGGGGTTTTCACCGTGGTGGGACATCTCTTCGACCAGGTACCGGCACTTGCCCAGAAGTTGATTGTTGCGATTCGGTCTGTCCGTGCCGTCCGCGACGAAGTAAAGGCCGGCCGCAAGTGATCACCGGCCCCGCCGACAGACCCCCTTACCGCGGGCGGGGCCGGGAACTGCTCGGTCCTCGTTGCGTTGCCGTACTGGACAAGCCCGTACACCGTCGACCACCGGCAGTGGCGCGGGGTGAGTACGCGGATCCACGAACTCCGCGCCGACGGCGTGGCCGCGTAACCCACCCCTGGTCAGCTCCGCTGGAAGAACTCCACCTCGGCGAGCGCGACATGCCGCCCCCGGGAGAGCCCCGTGACCGACCCCAGCACCAGCCGCACCTTCACCACGTTGTCGATACCGGTTGCGACGGTCTGGTCCCCCGCCTTGTCGCTGAGGTCGATCTCCTTGTGGTGCATCGAGCCGTCCGCCGAGGTGACCTCCATGTCCATGCGCAGCGCCCGCGCCTCACGGGCGTACTCCTCGGGCTCCTTCGAGGCGCCGTTGGTGATGATGAGGTCGACCAGCCGGAACGGCTTGCCGAAGGTGTACGTGATCGAGGCTCCGGCCCCCGGCGCCCCCCAGTAGCGGTTGCTGAGCCCGTCCGTGGTGTCCTTCGCCGGGTGCCCTGGCACCCCGGCATCGGCGTGAATGGCCACCGGGGTGATCGGCTTGGCGCCGCTGAGCTTGTCCCGGGTGTCCTCGATCAGGGCCCGTCCGGCGGGCAGCAGGAAGAAACCGCCCACGCAGAGCGCCAGGATGACCGCCAGTGTCACCAGCACCCGGATCCACCGCCCGGACCCTGCCCGCACCTGGCGCCGGAACGGCCAGATCGTCCGCCACCAGGGCAGCGGCTCGGGGGCCGCCGCCGGGGTGAGCGGGCCGGCACAGCGGCGGCAGAACCGGCGGTCCGGCGGATTGGGCGTGCCGCACACCGGGCACGGCACCCCGGCCACCTCCTCCGGCGCGAGCACGGGCCGTACGACGGGCCGCGGCGCGACGGGCTTCGCCGGCTGCACGGGCGCGGGCTGCGCGGGGGCCGGCTGCGGGGCGGAGGGCGGCGCGGGGGCCGGCTGCGGGGCGGAGGGCTGCGCGGCGGCGGACGGGTCGGTGGAGTCGGACGAAAGAGCCGAGGGCAAGGGCTCGCCGTCGGGGCGGCCCGAAGATGGCATGCGCGCGGAGGAGCGGTCCGCACCGCCGTGGCCGCCGCGGGTCTCGCTGCCGGTGCCGGTGCCGGTGCCGGTGCCGTTGCCGGTGACGATCCGGCCGGCGCTGTCCGGGTCGGCACCGCTGCCCGCGGCATACCCGGCACGCGCGTCACTGTCGGGTGTCGGTGCAGGCGCAGGCACAGACACAGGCACCGGTGTCGGATCGGATCGGGGTTGCGCTCGCGGTCCGTCGCCCTCCGGCGGAGGCGTGGGCGTTGGTGTTGGTGTTGGTTCAGGCGTGGGCGACGACGCGGACGTGCTTCGCGAGGCCTCCTCGGACCAGCCCAGATACGAACCGCAGTTCCTGCAGAAGTCCTCGGCGGGATCGTTGGACGCCCCGCACACGGGACAGGCGCGCATGACGTCAGCTCCTCTCGCCCGCGGGCGGACCGGGCAGGATCTCCACCCGGTACGGGACATGCACCGGGCACAGGGACCGGACGACCTCCCGGACCCGGCCCGCGTCCACGTGCGGGTCGCGGCCCGGCCACACCCGCACCACGACCTCGCCGGACGGCTCCGGCGGCAGCTCGCTGCCCGCGGTACGGGACCACACCGCCTCGCCGTCACCGACGACATCGGCGTTCACCCCGAGGGTGAGCCGCAGCCGCTCGACCAGGCCGCGCCGGGTGCCGCGCCAGCGGTGCAGCTCCACCGCGCGTGTCACCGCCTCCCGGCGCAGCCGGGCGGACCACTCGGCATCGTCGTCCGCGCCCACCCACGACGCCAGCCAGGCGACGAAGTCCAGCGGCGCCACCCGCGGGTCGAGATACGCGGGGAGATTGTCGAGGGTGGCGAACACCGGGGCGAGGACGGTGTCCAGCCCGGCGGTGAACCGCTGGGCGAAGTCGTCGTCGGCGTAGAGCGCGGGCAGCAGCCCACCGATCGGATGCCGGCTCGCCAGGCCGGGTACGGCCGCACGGCTCATGCCCGGCCTCCCGGTTCCAGCGGCTGTACGACGACCTGGTGCTGGTAGGAGAACACCAGCGCGCCCGCGGCCACGTCGATGCGGTCCACCGGCGTTCCGCGCCGCCCGGTGATCGGGTCGGCGGCGAACAGCCGGATCTCCTCCACCAGCGCGCTGCCGGTGGCGCGTTGCAGCAGGCCGAAGATCTCGCCGTACTGCACCGGCCGCCCGAACGGCCAGCCGGTGCCGTCCGGACCGCCGTGCAGCGGGTTGAGGTAACGGAACAGCGCGGCCAGGGCCGCGTCGCGCACCCGGTCGGTGTCCTCGGGCGCCGCCGCGAGCCTGGCGACGACCGTGACGCCCTGGTACACCGGCGGCTCCACCACCAGCCGGGTGCCGATCAGCCGCCGTTCGTCCAGGCTCTCGGTGATCGCGGCGAGCACCTGGTCGGAGGGGATCAGCTGCTCGAAGCGGAGCCGGTCCCCGTCGTCCGCGACGGCGTCCGGCACCACCAGCACCCGTACCGCGCCCGCCCCTTCGGCCGCCGGCAGACAGCGCACCCGGCGCACCGAGGGGGCCGCCTGCCGACTGATGATCTCGTAGTCCTCGGCGGTCACCGCGCGCTCCTGCATCCGCAGCGCATCCGGCGCCCGCAGCTTGGCGTTGGCGACGGTCTCGCCCTCCACCCCGCCGCGTGCCGCCTCCCGGTTGGTGACGCGGGCGACGTACGGCACGGAACTGCGCAGCACCGAGATCGCGCCCCGCGCCACGTTGCCGGCCGGTCCGCCGCCGGTGCGATAGCGGGACACCCGGATATGGGCGCCCTTCTCGGGCACCGCACCGCACAGCCGGAGCGTGCCGTCCGGCTCGCGCAGGGCCGGCGGGAAGGTGAACTCGCCGGTGGTCGCGTCCACCCGTACGTGCCGGTCGTCGGGAGCGGAGCGGCCGAAGTGCTCCACGACGCTCCAGCGCTGCCAGCCGTCGGCCGAGGAGACCTCCACCAAGGGCGGCTCGCCGTCCAGCAGCACCGGCGGCCGGCCGAGCCGGAACGTCTGGCCCGGCACTCCCTCCGACGTGCCCAGCGGTACGTCCGTGACGGTCTCGGCGTGCTCGACGGCGATGGTGCCGCCGACCGTGAACACGGACGCCTCGCGCACCGTCGGGGACTCCGAGTAGAACGGCTGGCCCGGCTCCGGCTCGGTGACCCGGCAGCGCAGCCAGCCCGCGTGCGTCCCACCGATCACGGACGCCGTGTGCCCGGCGGGGACGTGCACGATCACCTCGCCGGGCCGGTTCAGGCCGCCCGTGGTGTCCTCGCCGGTCTCGCACACCTGCCAACGGCCGCCGTCCCATGTCTCCCACACCAGAGGCGGCTGGCGCGGGTCCACGCCGACGCCCTCCACCCGGCTGTCCAGGCGCACCGCGACGATGCACCGGGGTACGGCCGTGGGCAGCCCGAACAGCACGGCGTCGCCAGGTTCGGGCGCCGTCTGGAAGCACCGTACGTCGCGGCCTTCGCCCAGCTCACGGGTCCGGTCGGTCTGCTCGCCGGTCCGGGGCGCGGTCACCAGCCGGTTCAACTCGCTGGGCACGATACGCAGTTCGTCCGTGGTCGCGAACACCACGGGCTCCTCCGCCTCGCCGTCACCCGTGGTCACCTCGGTGCCGGGGGGCAGCGTCACCGTGTCGGGCTGCGGCGCGGACAGCCAGAAGTCGACCGCGGCCCCGGCCGCCGCCGGCGGGAACAGGCGGATGCCCAGCAGGTCCAGGAAGGCGGTGTAGTTCTTGTCGGGCACCCGGTTCAGCCGGTACAGCAGCTGGTCCACGATGTACGCGAAGGTCTCGATCAGGGTGACACCGGGATCGGAGACGTTGTGGTCGGTCCACTCCGGCGCGCGCTGTTGCACATACCGTTTCGCCTCGTCGACGAGTTGCTGGAACCGCCGGTCGTCCAGGTTGGGGGAGGGCAGGGCCATCAGTCCGCGACCGCTTCCTCGGCCCCCTCCTCGGAGGGGATCGTGTAAAAGGGAAACACCAGGTTGCGCCGGTCGTTGGTGGACCGCACCGTGTAGCGCACGTCGATGTAGAGGGTTCCGTCGTCCACCGCGTCGAAGGCCACCACCACGTCGTCCACGCTGATCCGCGGCTCCCACCGCTCCAGCGCCTCGCGCACCTGCTGGGCGATCCGCCCCGCGGTGGCGCCGTCGCCGGGCGCGAAGACGAAGTCGTGGATGCCGCAGCCGAACTCCGGGCGCATCGGGCGTTCTCCGGGCGCGGTGCCGAGCACCAGCCGGATCGCCTCCTCGATCTCGCGTTCCCGCTCCACCATGGCGATCCCGCCGGTCGGCCCGACCCGCAGCGGGAACGCCCAGCCGCGCCCGATGAACCGCTCGCTCATCACAGGCCTCCGATCAGGACGTTCAGGGCGCCGAGCTGGATCGTGGCGCCGCACGTGATCCGGTCACCCGCCCGTGCGGCCGGCAACCCGCCGATGAGCACCTGGCCCGAGGTCAGCCCGGCCGGGTTGGGCATGACCACGTTCCCCGGGCCCAGGGCGGCGTGCGGCGGCACCACGCAGGTGTGCAGGCTTCCCACGACGGCGGCGGGCCGGCCGCCGATCAGTACGCGCGCCACCGCCATGGCGGCGCCGGGCGGCGGGGTGGCGATCACACCTCCATGACTGGTGGGGTCGCCGGTACGGGCTGCGCCGGGCATGCAACGGGCTCCTCGAAGCGGTTCGTGGCCCCCAAGGGCCTTTGGTTCACAGAAATATGATGTGTCGTCAGAGAGTCGACCAGGAGCGTCAATTGATACGCACGAGATCCGCCTTCAGCACTCCGAGCAGACCGCCGTCGAGCGTGAGGTCCGTCTGCCCCGCGACGCTCACCGACCGGCCGCCGACCCTGACCGTGTTGGTGCCGTCGATCTCCACGGTGCCGCCCTTCAGGCTGACCTTCCCGGTCTTCGCGTCGAGCGTGATGCCCTGGCCGTCCATCACCACCGAGGACAGCACCCGTCGGCCGCCGGCCGCGTACACCGTCAGCTCCAGCCGGTTGCTCCGGTCGTCCAGCAGCACCTCCAGCCGCTCGTCCGCGGTACGCAGCAGTACCCCGGACGGTCCCGTCGGTGGATCCAGCAGCTCCAGCCGGTGCCCCGAACGGGACACCACCGAACGGCGGTTGACCTTGCCGCTGGTACCGTCCACGAGGGGCACGCGGTGCTTCGAGGGCCGGTCCACGCCGTTGTACAGACCGCCGATGACATACGGACTGTCCAGCAGGCCCTGCTCGAAGCCGACCAGCACCTCGTCGTTGACCTCGGGGCTCACCACACCGCCCCCGCCCTTGCCGCCCCACTGCACTGTACGCACCCAGTCGGTCACATAGGTGTCGTCCAGCCACGGGAACTTCAGCCGGACCCCGCCGCTCTGCGCGCCGCCCGGCTCCCGTACGTCCGTCACCACCCCGATCGCGAGGCCCGGCATGCGCGGACCCCGCCCCGGCGCGTTCGCACCGGTCACGAGGCCGGCCAGGGACCGGTCCGGGCTGGCGCTCACCCACACCGTGGTGCGGTAGCCGCCGTGCGGTTCCAGGGTGTGCTGCACCGCCGTGGACGTGTACTTGCCGGAGAACGCGGGCCCCACATTGCCGAGCGCGACCGGCCGGCCCGCCCGCAGCCGCGGATTGCCCTCGGCCAGCGCCTCCAGCTCACCGAAACCCGCACTCACCTGGCCGGCGACCGCACCGGCGGCCGCCGTCGTCTCGGCCTGCGTCCGGTACGGCGTGTCCGTCACCGTCAGCTTCGCCGACTTCCCGAACCGGGCGCCGAACTGCGGGGCCAGACCGGGCAGTACGGTGTCGCTGGTCACCGACTGCTGCCGGGCCACCAGCGGCCTCTTGGTGGTGACGTCCCAGCCGCGCACCTCGACCTGGGACGCCCCGTCCGCCCCGGACAGCGCGGCCCGCAGCGCCAGCAGATTCCGCCCGTACTCCAGCACCATCGGACTCTGCGTGGCCGGAGTCGACGGCGCGGGCGCACCGGAGGCCTTCTCGGGCTTGGTGAACTGCAGCACGCCCTTGTCGTCGACCCGCACCTGCGCACCGCTCTCGCCCGCCAGATACTGCAGGAAGTCCCAGTCGGACACATTGGCCTGCGACAGCTGCTTGTACGTGACCGGCGCCGCCTCCACCTTCCCGACCGGCAGCCCCGCCCCGGCGGCCACCTTGCGGACGATGGCCGCGGCCGTCATGTTCCGGTACGCCACCACCTTCCGCCCGCGCTGCAGCCGGTGCGCGACGGAATAGGCGCGGACGACCGTGAACGACCCGGTGCTGTCCCGGTCGATCTCCACCGCCGTGACCTCGCCGTTGAACAGCCGCTCACGCGCCTGCCCGGCCACCGTCACCACCGACACCCTGAGCGGGGTGCCCAGCGTGATGCCGGTCGACTTCAGGAACTCGTGATCGGGATCGCGGTAGGTGAGCACGGCCGTGTCCGGAAGGCCCACGTTCTCGTCCACCACACAGCTCACCAGCTGCGCCGCCCAGATCTGCGGCAGCTCACCGGGCGCCTCCACGACGGGGTCCGCCGCGAAGGACCGGCCGCCCCGCGCCTCGGGTGTGGTCACCGCTCCTCCTCACCGCCCGCGTCCCCGAGCGCCGGCACCACCAGCTCGGTGCCGGGCACGAGGGCCATCGGGTCGTCGATCCGGTTCGCCTCCGCGATGGCCCGCCACGCCGTCGCGTCGCCGTACTCCCGCCAGGCCAGCAGCGCCAGGCTGTCCCCGGCCACGACCGTGTGCGTGCTGCGGGCCGTACGGGCGCCGGACGTCGGGTTCTGTCCCGGTGGGTCGACACTCGCTTCCTCCACCGACAGCGAACAGGTCGCCCGCAGCGGCTTGCCGTCCACGTCGAACAGCGTGTACGTCACCGACAGGCTGGAGAGCACGCCGTCGAACGACGTCGTCCGGGCCGTACCCCACTCGAACCGCACCCAGGGACTGGCCGGCTTCTTCCGCGTGAGGCTCGCCGGGCTGGGCACGCACGCCTTCATCAGCGTCTCCACCGCCTGCTCCACCGAGTTGTCATGGGTCGAGGTGGCGTCGAGGAAGACCTCCAGGCTCAGCTGCCGCGGCCCGCTGCCCACGAACTCCGGCAGCGCCGACTGCCCCGCCATCCGCGACGGGGTGCGCCGCCACTCGGTGGTCTTGCTCAGCTGCAGCGTGTTGGGATTGAACTGGAGGTCCAGCCGCGCGATCGTCCCTCCGGGCTTCGCGCCCACCGCCGCCGGGGGTTCCTTCAGGGTCAACTGGGCCCTGGCCCGGCTCGTCCGCATGGCAGGCATCAGGAAGGCCTCAGTCCCTCGTGCGCGATCTCCAGCGTCTCCACCGCCGCCTGCGAGGAGGACGGATCGAACGACGGCCCCTGCCAGCGCACCGGCACGATGCCGAGCACCTGCCAGCTGATGATGCGGGTCAGATCCGGCTTCAGCGCCACGATCTCGCCGTCCTTGGGCTCCACACGCCGCAGCGTCTCGTCGAGCCAACGCGCGATCTTCGCCGTGTCGGCGGTGACCGGCCGGCTGAGGGTGATGTTCGACCAGGTGACCCGGCCGGGCAACTGCCAGGTGAAGCCGTTGTTCCCGCCCTCCGCGTAACTCTCCATCTCCACCTCGGCGCCCATGCCGGAGCAGGTGTGGAAGGCCCCCAGATCGTTGCCGCCGATCGCGAGCCGGAAGAACACGCTCGTCGCGAAGATGTTGTCCGTCATCCGTTGGTCATCCGTTCCCAGTCCTCAGCGGCGTCCGTCGTAGGGGCGGCCCGCGCGTTCGCGGCCACGCCGCAGATCGGCGCGGAGCAGCCGGGCCAGCGGGTCCAGCAGCCGCCGCGCCAGCTCGTCCAGGTCGACCACGGGCTCCTGCCGCGCCCCCACCGGCCCAGGCGTCCCGGCACCGGCCGTCCCGGGCACCGGCTGCGTGGAGGACGACCGTTGCCGGCCTCGCGGAGGCACGGCCGTCACGGGCACCCCGGCGGACACGGCGCCGGCTCGGGCCGACTCGCGTTGCACGGCCGGCCCCATGTGGTCGGAGGCCCGCGGCGGCGCCGTCGCGGGCGCTGTCGGTGCCGTACGGGTGGCGCGGACCACCGGCACGAGCGGGGTGACGGCAGCCGGGGCGTACGGCTGGTCCTGGAGCGGTGGTGCCTGCGGATCGGACAACGGCAGGCTGGGCGGCCGTACGGCCATGTCGCCGTCGGCGGTGGCGCGTTGGACGGGCGGAGCAGGCCGTACGACGGGTACCGCCCGTGGGACGGAGGGGCTCGGCCGCACTCCGGGCACAGTGTGCCGGGTCCGCGAGGGACCGGAAGCACCGGAGGGCGGGCCGGCCGACGCCGACGGCACCGGACCGGCAGCGGCGCGCCGCACGTGCGGCACTTCGGAACCCGGCACGGGCGAGGGCGAGGTCGCGCTCGGGGCAGGGGCAGGGGCAGGGGCGCGGCGCCAGGACGCGGCGACGACGGGTCGCTCGGCGGCGTGTGCTCCCGTGGGCGGCGTGACACCTTCCGGCGCACGGGTGTTGACGGTCAGCGGGCGTGCGGCGAGCAGGGCGAGGCTGCGGGGTGCGGACCGCTGCCTCTGAGCCGGGAGCGTTCGGCGCTGGATGACACCGGGTGTGTGTACACCGTCGGTGCCGGAACCCGGCCGGGCAACGGTGACCGAGCGGGCGACGACCAGCGGCGCCGGTCCGCTCACGCCCGCGTTGCCCGCCGCCCTGGCCTCGCGGGACGGTGTTCGACCGCCGGCCGAGAGCACGCCGCTCTCCGCCGGGCCCGCCGGCGTCGGCGCCGACGCCTCGGGGGACGTGGACACCTGGCCCGGTGAGGAGGACGGGTGTGTCTGCGGGGCCCTGCGCTGCACGGCATCGGCCGCGGAGGCGATCCGGGTGACGACGGCCGGCTCCGGCCGGCCCGCGCCCGTGCCGGCCGTCGCCGACTCGCCGGTCGAGGCCGCAGGGGGCTCCGGTGCGACGGCGCGTTGCACGGAACCGGGTCCGCCGGCGGTGGAGGGCGCCGACTGCGGGCCGACCGGCGTGACCAGAGGCGTGGCGGGAACGTCCGAGGCGCTCGACGCAGGGAGCGAAACCCCTTGGACCACCGGTGAGTCGGGGCTCCCGCCGCCGCTCTCGGTGTGCGTCGCGCCCAGCAGCGGCGCGGAGGGCGCCCGGGCACCGGACGCGGTCGCGGGCGTGTCCGTGACGGTGCGGTCCGGGCGCACCGGGGTGC
Source organism: Streptomyces puniciscabiei (assembly GCF_006715785.1). Lineage (NCBI taxonomy): Bacteria > Bacillati > Actinomycetota > Actinomycetes > Kitasatosporales > Streptomycetaceae > Streptomyces > Streptomyces puniciscabiei. Next base: position 49,839 of record NZ_VFNX01000001.1, on the reverse strand, counting down.
GCTGGATGCGCGGGAGGGCCTCGGCGCCACCGGCGGTCGGGGGGCCCGCCGCGCCACCGGGGCCGGCCGGGGGTGCTGAGTCCGCGGTCGACGGCATCGCGGACAGCGGCGCCCCGAGTCCACCACGGGCACGGGCACGGGCGACGGACGGCTCGGGAACGGCCGCTGGAGCAGGGGGCCTTCCGGTCGTCCGAGTCTGGGTCTGAGTCTGGGGCTGGGCCTGGGGCTCGGGCCGCGGCTGGATCTGGTGCGGTGGCCGGGTCCGGGGCGTTGCGGGGTCCGCGCCGTGCGGGCCCGGCGTCGCACCGGTACCAGGAGCGCTCGCCTGGCCCTGCACGATCGGGAGCGCCGGTCCAGCCGGCGGGTGTGTGCCGTTGGTCGGACCGGTGGCCTCGGGCCCGTCGGTGGTCAGCGGCCTGGCGGTGGCGGGCAGTTCCGTCAGGGGAGCGCCGAGCGGTGCCCGGCTGTCGGGGCGTGCCGGTCCGGCGGTGCGCTGAACGATCGGGAGCGCCGGTCCGGCCGGCGGGTGTGTGCCGTTGGTCGGACCGGTGGCCTCGGGCCCGTCGGTGGTCAGCGGCCTGGCGGTGGCGGGCAGTTCCGTCAGGGGAGCGCCGAGCGGTGCCCGGCTGTCGGGGCGTGCCGGTCCGGCGGTGCGCTGCACGGGAGGCGCGGGATTGGGCGTTGTTTCAGGGATGGTTGTCGGCGCAACATCAGGGCCCGCAGGGGGGTGAGCGGCCGCGGGGCCGGGCCCGAGGACCGCGATGCGGCGCACCGGCGTGGACGGCCGCCGGGCGACGGTCAGCGGAGGGCTGAGCGGGCGAGGGCGCACGGAGCGGGTGCCCGTGGTGTCCGAGGCCCGTGCCGGGGTGGCGGAGACGTCGGGCGCCGGGGTGGCGGGGGCCGTGTGTTCCGTCGCGCCGTTCGTGTCCTGACCGTGCGGTGCGGTGCGGCCGGCACCCGTGGCCGTACCGGGGCCGGAAGGGGGCCGGGGTGCGGGGCTGTCGCCCGCGGAGCGGGGCACCACGGCGATCCGTCGGACGACCGGCAGGCCGGGGCCGATGGCCGGGCGGCCTGGATCGGCGGCGGACCACCGTACCGGAGTGTCCGGTGCGGCGACGGTCAGCAGGGGGCCGGCGGCAATGAGGGCACGGCTGGGCGACGTCTCGGCCGAGCGCTGGACGGAATGCGGAACGGCCTGGCCGGACTGCCCGACCCGGCCCGAGGCCGCCGAAGCGGTCGCGCCGGCGCTGTCACCGCTCCGGGTGCCGCGAGGAGTCGGGTTCGGATCCGCCGCCGCTCCGGCGGAACCTGGCGCGTCGCCGCCCGCCCGCTGCCGGGAACCGGAATCCTGCCGCCTGCCGGTGTCGTCGGGCCGGGCCCCCGGTCGTGTCCTGCGGGACACCTGAGGCACGGGCGCAGCGGAACGCTGTCGCGCGCCGGCTGTGTCCGGACGCTCCTCGACGGGTTCCTCGGCGCGCCGACCGGTCTCCACTGTCTCCTCGGCCTGCGGGCGCGGTACGCGCAGCAGCAGGGGGCCGCCGACGCTGTGGGTGGCGCGCGGCGCGACCGGACCGGTGACGCCGTGCACCAGGCCGACCGGCGCGGAAGGCAGCAGTGCGTGGCCGAGACCCGCGTCGAACGACGGGTTCTGCCAGGACGTGAGACCCGAGCGGAAGGCGAGGCCGTCGCTCACGCCGAGCGGGGTGCGGGCCACCGTCAGCGTCGGCGGCGGCGTACGGCGCCACCCGCCGTCCCAGTCGCGGGGCACGGTCGGACCGGCCGCCCCGGACGCGGGCGTGCTCATGGCACCCGGCGCGGCCTGCTGCGCGGAGCCGGGACCTGCCAGGGTGCCGCCGGCACCTGGCGCCGTGCTCCGGCGGCGTAGTCTGTCCCGCCATGCCATGAGCTCAACCACCTTCGTTCACACGGGTGTTGATACGGGCGATCTCGGTCACCCACTGCCGCCGCTCGGCGTGGGTGAGGTCGAGGATCTCCTCGCGCTGCCAGTGGAAGTGGTAGGCGATGTACGCGAGCTCCTCCCGCAGCCGGGGGAGTGCGTACGTCACGATTCCCCCAGGCGCCCACCCGAGAGGTCGACCTCGAAGCCGCCCTCGCAGTGCGGGCAGACCACCGCCGCGCGGGTGTGGCCCTCGCTGTTGACACGGCGGTAGAAGTCCTGGAGGAACGCGACGTCGGTGGCGTACATCCGCTCCACGATCCCCGCGTGCACATCGGTGATGGTGCCGAGCCGGGTGATCACCTGGCTCAGCAGCACCACACTCAGATACGCCGGGTTCTCCTTGACCCGCAGATCGATCTGCGGCCGCAGCTCGTCCCGGGCGGTGGCCAGACGCATGGCGCCGTGCCGGTGGAGCGTGCCCGCCTCGTCCACGTACCCGCGCGGCAGCTCGAACTCGAACTCGGTGCGCAGCCCGTGGTCCTGAGAGGTCGCGGGCCGGGCGGCCGGAGCCTGCGGTGGGGCCTGGGGCTGGTCGGCCGCCTGAGCGGGCGCCGTCGCCTCCAGGAACTCCTCCAGGTTGCCGGCCGTGACGGTACGGCGCCTCATTCGACGACGATCTCCTCGAACACGATCGTGACGGTCTCGGTGGCCGCGGAGGACTCGCCGGCCTTGAGGGAGGGGCCCTCCCACTTGGAGGCCCAGCCGTTCATCAGCTGGATACGGCGGACCGTCTCGCCCTTGGTGTCCTTGATCTCGATGGTCAGGTTCTGCCGGGCGGTGTCGACGGCACCGTTGTTCAGCGTCTCCTTGATCCACTTGGTGAACTCGCTGCTCTTGTCGAGTCCCCGGGTGATCGTGATCTCGCCGGCCTGTCGTGCCCCGGGCTGCTTGCGGATGATCTGCTTGCCCGTCGCCGTGACCTGCTTGACCTCGACGACCTCCTCCTCGACGGAGAACCCGCTGATCTCCTGGATCGACTCGACCATGTACCCGCCGAGCTGCACGCCGAAGACGTGAGTGGAGAGAGCATCGCCTTCTGCCATGACTGTCTGTCACCTTTCCTTCGCAGACCCGCGGGTCACTCGTCGATGAGGCTGGTGCTGTCGGAGAACTGGGCCAGCCGGAACACCACGAACTCGGCGGGCTTGACCGGGGAGACGCCGATCTCACAGACGACGCGGCCCTGGTCGATGGAGGTCTGCGGGTTGTTGTCGCGGTCGCACTTGACGTAGAACGCCTCCTCGGCGGTGCGGCCGAAGAGCGCGCCCCGGCGCCATTCCTCGGTGAGGAACGCGGTCACGTTGCGCCGGATGCTCGACCACAGCCGGTCGTCGTTCGGCTCGAAGACCACCCACTGGGTGCCCAACAGGATGGATTCCTCGAGATAGTTGAACAGGCGGCGCACGTTCAGATAGCGCCAGGCCGGGTCGGAGGACAGGGTGCGGGCGCCCCAGATCCGGATGCCACGGCCGGGGAAGGCACGCACGCAGTTCACGCCGATCGGGTTGAGCAGGTCCTGCTCGCCCTTGCTGAGCCGGACCTCCAGGTCCACCGCGCCCCGGATCACCTCGTTGGCGGGCGCCTTGTGCACCCCGCGCTCCGCGTCGCTGCGCGCCCACACGCCCGCGATGTGACCGCTGGGCGGGACGGTGGTGTTACGGCCGGCCGCCGGGTCGAAGACCCGCACCCACGGGTAGTAGAGGGTGGCGTACCGGGAGTCGTAGCCCGCCTCCTCGTTGCGCCAGTGCCGCACCTGCTGGGCGGTGAGCCCGGGGGGAGAGTCCAGGACGGCGACCCGGTCGCCCATCTGCTCGCAGTGCGAGATGACCGCGAGCTGCACGGTGCGCACGCCCTCGGCGTCGATGTCGCCACGCTGGTAGGCGCCCATCAGGTCCGGGACCGCGACCATGGTGATCTCGTCGATGCTCTCCAGGCCGGCGAAGCCGGTCCGGGCGGAGGCGTCACCGACGTACTCGGCCGGGTCGATCCGGGACACCGCGCCGGCGACGGGCGCCGCGGGCGCGGCCGGGGCGTCGGGCACGGCCACCGTCTGGCCGGCCGGCCGCGTCTGCGTGGCGTCACGCTGCTCGGTGACCTCGACCAGCTTCGACGCGCGCAGCTGGGTGACCACATAGCCCTTGACGTTCTTACGGGTGGAGACGTCGTACGTCTCCACCACCTGCTCGCCCTGGCGGACCAGCAGCTTGAAGCGGTCCTCGGGCGGGTTCTCGCCGTCGGCGTCGGCGATCTCCACCGACACCCCGGAGATGCCGGGCCTGGCCGTGATCCGGAATCCGCCGAGTGTCAGCGGCTGGGCCGCGGGGGCGTCCCGGGGCTCCCGGCCGCCGCCGGACGGGGCGGCGCCGTCGGCGGAGCCGCCGATGCGCACCACGTAGGCTGCGCCGCCGCCGTTGGCGAAGTAGCCGTACACGGCGTGCGCGAGGTAGGTGCCCTCGGTGAACCCGCCGAACAGCTGGGTGTACTGATCCCAGTTGGTGACCAGGGTGGGTTCGTGGAAGGGCCCGCTCCGGGCGAACCCGACGAACGCGGCGACGGCGGTGCCGACCCCCTCGATCGGGCGGGCACCGGACTGCACCTCCTCCACGTACACGCCCGGGGTGAGGTACGTCGGCATGCTCGCTCCTTCACGTTCCATCGGATCACCTGCGTCGATGCCGAGTCTCCGGTGCGGATCAGGCCCGGCGGCAGGGGCGCGGGTACCTTGCCGGGGGCAACCGCACTGCCTTTCCGGACGCCCGCGCGGACCGCTGGGGAAGGAACGGCGTCCCGGGCCGCCCGAGTTCGGCACGGGGCCGGCCGGCGAGGCCCCTCAGGCGCCCAGGACGTCCGCCAGATACGGCCCGAACTCGCTCTCCAGGACCAGCCGGCCGAGCTTGCGGTACTCCTGCACCACCGCCGTCACCAACTGCCGCATGGTCAGCGGGCCCCCGCGCTCCGCGGCCAGATAGGCGGCGGTGACCGCGCAGGCCCGGATGGAGCCGCCGGCCAGTTCGAACCGGTCCGCGCAGAAGCCGAGGTCCAGGTCGTCCGCGCGGGGCAGCCGGGTGCCCAGACACCTGTCCCACAGGGCCAGCCGCTGGGCCGCGTCGGGCACCGGGAACTCCGCCACCACGTCGAGCCGGCGGGTGAACGCCTCGTCCAGGTTGGCCCGGAGATTGGTGGTCAGCACCGCGATCCCGTCGAAGGACTCCATGCGCTGCAGCAGATACGCCGACTCGATGTTGGCGTGCCGGTCGTGCGCGTCCTTGACCTCCGAGCGCTTGCCGAAGATCGCGTCGGCCTCGTCGAAGAGCAGGACCGCGTTGACCGCGGACGCCTCGGTGAAGATCCGCTCCAGGTTCTTCTCGGTCTCGCCGACGTACTTGTCGACGACCGTGGACAGGTCGACCACGTACAGATCCATGCCGAGGTCCGCGGCGACCACCTCGGCCGACATCGTCTTGCCGGTGCCCGACTCGCCCGCGAACAGCGCGATCACGCCGCGTCCCCGGCCGCCGCCGGGCCGCATCCGCCACTGTCCGAGCACCTGCTCGCGATGGCGGGCGCGGACGGCGAGTTCACGCAGCCGGCGGTGGGTCGGCTCGGGCAGCACCAGGTCGTCCCAGCCGACCGCCGGCTCCACCCGGCGGGCCAGCCGGGCCAGCCCCGCGCCGTTCTGCGCGCGTACGGCGGACCTGAGGTCGTCGGGGCAGACCGGGCGGCCCGCCAGCGCGGCGGAGCGCAGCGCCGCGTCCGCCGCGCGCCGCAGCTGTCCGCCGTCCAGACGGTGCGCGGCGACGGCCCGGGCGAGGGCGTCGGCGTTGTCGGCTGCGCAGCCGTCGGCGTCGGCCAGGGCCAGAGCGTGCCGCCAGCGCGCGGCCTGCCGGTCGGGGGAAGGCGGAGCCACCGGCAGGACGACCGGGGTGTCCGGCCCCCATGCCGGGTCCCAGCCCTCCCTGCCGTGGGTGAACAGCGGGACGCCGCGCAGCGCCGTGCACAACGCGCTGAGGGCACGGGACCGTTCGGCCGGTGCCTCGGGCAGTGCCTCCAGCGGTCCCAGGACCACTCCGGCGCCGGTGAGGCGTGCCTCCAGCGCCGCGACCCGGGCGAGCGCGGGCACCTCGCCGGAGCGTCGGGCGAGTGCCGCCGCGTCGAGGACCAGCGCGCCCAGCCCCATGGCGCGCAGGGCCGCCACGGCGAGTCCTGGCGCGTCGCCACCCCGGTCGAGCAGATGCACCGACCCCGTGCCGGTACGGGCGGCACGCGCCGCCCGGCGCACCTCGTCCCCTTCGGCCGTCGGGTCGTCCGCAGGCTCGCCGAGCACTCCGGCGAGCCGGGCGTCCGGGTCCCTGCCGCCCAGCAGATGGCCGGTCACCCGGTCCGGTACCGCGAGCACCCGCGACAGCGGTGGCCGCTCCGGCTCGGTGACCTCCAGCAGTCCGCCCGCGACCAGCGGCGCTCCCGGTGCGAAGCGGAACCGGGCGGCCGACGCCGACGCGAGCCCGCACAGCTCCAGCGCCAGGGCGACCGTGGGCCTACGGCGGGTCAGATCGTCGTTGAGATAGCCGTAGAGCCGCTCGAAGCGGGCGTCCAGGTCCGGTGCCAGCGCGATCAGCAGCAGGTCGGTGTCGAGCGGTGACAGCCCGAACCGCGCGGCAAGCGTGCCGAGCACGGAGTCGGGCGGCGGGGACGGCGGCTCGTGTCCGGGCACGTCGAGCCCGCCCGGATCGTTCAGGATCCGGTCCACGGCCTCGGGGGAGAGGTACTGGCCGCGGTAGGGGTCGTCGGGGTCGGGATCGACGGCACGGCGGGCGGCCACCGCCTGCCGGACCCGCTCCTCGACCAGCCGCAGCCGCTCCCACAGGGGATCCGTGTCGGCCGCGGTGAGGACATCGGCGGGGTACGTCACGGCTGGCGGCCCCCTCTGCGGCGGCGGGCGGGCGCCGGGTGCCGCTCGCGCGGACCGGCGAAACCGTCCGGACCCGGGTCGCTCACGCCCTCGTAGCGCAGCCGGCGCCCCGGCACCGGAGTCCCGTCCTGCCGGTGATCCGTGTCCTGCCCGTGTGCCCCGTCCTGCCGGTGTTCCGTGGCCCGCACCACGAGTCCCTCGGTCACCGGCGGCGCGGCCGTCCTGCTCGCCCCGGCGAGCGGCGCGCGCACCCGCACACCGAGCGATGCCTTCAGCTCGCCGCCGAGCGCCGACCACACATCGGAGGCGGACGGCCCGTCGGGCCCCGCTCCGGCGGTGTCCAGCGAGACGGTCAGGCCCAGTTCGGCCAGCGAGCCCGTGAGCAGCCGCTCCGGCAGCGCGTCGACGGCCACCAGCGTGGCCAGCACCTGGGACAGCAGCCGATGCTCGTCCTGCGGGCGGCTCGCCCACGCCGTGACCAGGTACGTCAGCTCGAACCAGCGGGGCGGGGTGCGGCGCGCCACCACATGTCCGGCCGCGTCGTACACCTCCTGGGCGCCGCTGCCACGCCGGCTCGGGTCCTCCCGGATGTCGTACAGGAACGCACACACGGTGGGGGCGTTGCGGCGCGCGGCCCAGTCCCGGGTCGGCGCGTCGAGGACGATCTCGACCCCGGACGCCTCCAGCCCCGACTCCGCGAGCAGACCGCGCAGTGCCTCGTCGACCTCGTGGATCACCGGCGGGTCACCTCGTCCGGCGGCTGCACACTGCCGTTCACCACCAGGAAGTCGGTCTTCACCGGGGAGAATCCGGGCCCGCTCGCGGTGATCGTGCGCGGACCGGTCTGGTCCTTGGTGAGGATGAGCAGCTGGCCGATGAACGTGCCGTCCGGCTGGGGCACGGTCGGTGCCGCGGCGGCGGTGATCCCCGGCTTCCAGGTGAAGCGCACCGGGACGCCCGGCGGGAAGTCCTTGCCGCGCACCGAGGTGACGAAGCCGGGCTTGCCGATCGGCGGGACGGCGACGATCTTCGGCTGCAGGATCCGCAGCGTGGTGTGCGCCCTGTTGTCCCGAGGGTCGGCGTCCGTGCCGGTGGTGGTGAGGGTGCCGGTGACCCGGCCGGTCAGCGCGTGGTCGGGGGAGAGCACCACCCGTACGACGGTGGAGTCGCCCGGTGCCAGGTCCGGCAGCGCACACACCCACCGGGTGTCGCAGCCCGCCGGCGGCCCGCCGTCCGGGATCCCGGAGGGCAGTCCGATCCGCAGCCGCAGCCCGGTCGCCAGGGCGTTGCGGCCGTTGCGCACGGTGTACGTCACCACGACCCGGCCGCCGACATAGCCCGGGTCGGGCTGGGCGGTGACCCGGACGCCGGGGCCGGCCTTCGGGGCGGGTGGTGTCGGCGGGGTGGGAGGCGTCGGAGGCGCCGGGGGTGTCGGCGGCGTCGGAGGCGGGGTGGGAGGGCCGGCCTTGCGCACCGGCACCACGGTCCGGGCGGTGTTGTCGTCGGGCCGCGGGTCGATCACGCTCCCGGTGACCGACCAGTCCACCGGCTGGTCGCCGACGGTGAGCCCGGTCAGCGTCACGGTCACCGGCACGGTCGTGCCGGGCGGCACCACACCGATGTCGCACTGCAGGGAGGCGGCGTCACAGGTGCCGCCCGGCCGGCGGATCCCGCTCACGCTCACCCCGGCCGGCGGCGCGATGGTCAGCCGGGTGCCGGGCGAGGCGGCCGGGCCGTTGTTGACGACGTCGACGGCGACCTTCGTGGAGTGACCGACGGTGACCGCGGGCACCGTGCCCGGGGCGTGCACGGCCAGGTCCACCGACTGCTGGACGCCGGGCTCCTTCTGCCGCCCCGGCAGTTCCAGGGTGAGCGCGCTCAGACGGCCGGTGGCCACATTCAACAGATGGAGCTTCTCCGGGCAGTTGACCGGTGTGTCGGTGCGTGCGCTGAAGACGATCCCGGTGCCGTCCGCGGTCCAGGCCGCGTCGCGCGGCTGGTGCGGTCCGGTGACCGAGCTGTCGGGCAGCTCCCGGCGGCAGGCGCCGGCGTCGCCGCGGGCCGACTCGGGCAGCAGCACCTGGCAGGTGTCGCCGGACACGGAGGTGAGCACCATGCCGTTGTGCTGGTCGACCTGGCCGCCGCCGTTCTTGCGGTTGAAGGCGATCTGCCGGCCGTCCGGCGAGAACGCGGGACTGTCGTCGATGACCGCGCAGTTGCCGGGGCAGATCGTCGCGCTCAGATCGCGCTGCTGGTCCAGACGGTCCACCGGGACGGTCCAGATGTGCTTGTTGCCGCCGTTCCCGTCGATGGTCATGTTGCGGGTGAAGGCGAGCGTGGTGCCGTCGGAGGACCAGGTGGGCTGGGCGTCGCCGCCCGTCTGCCGGCCGGCCGGCGGCACGATCTCGTGCACGATCGCACCGGTGGTGGCGTCGGCGATCAGGATGTGCCCGGGACCGGAGGCGGAGCCGACCCCGCCCGGCGACGTCCGGGTGAACGCGATGAACCTGCCGTCCGGCGAGAACGTGGGGTCGGTGTCCCAGTCCTTCGGTCCGCGTCCGGCGAGCGGCATGGGCGCGGCGTTGGAGCCGTCGGCGTCCACCGTCCAGATCCGCTCGATCCGGTTGTCCGTGTCCCCCTCGAACCGGGTCACCACGATGCGCCGGCCGTCGGGTGTGTAGTTCTGCCGCTCGGTCCACGGGTCGTACCCCGCCGCCGGGTTGAACAGGGGGTCCTTGGTCGGATCGGTGTTGCTGTCGGCCGCCGGGTCCTCGTTCAGGACGGTCAGCCCGAGGTCACGCGGGTCGGCGCCGTCCGCCCGGACGTCCTGGAGGGTCACCACATGCGGACCGTGCACACCGTTCGCCGTGTTGCTGCCCTTCGCCGAGGTGCGGTCCACCACGACGTAGCCGCCGTTCTGCGGGCCGACCCAGGTCGGCGTGCCGACGTCGCGGTCCTCCATGAGCACCAGGTTCGGGCCCGACGCGCGGCTGTTCACCTGGTACACGTGGTCCCAGTCGCCCTCGCAGCCGCAGGTGCGGTCCGGGCTGAGGAACAGCACGCCCTCCCCATCGGGCATCCACGCTGCCCCATGGGTCCGCCAGTCGTTCGGTACGCCGGTGAGCAGCGGCTGGTCGCCGGCCGTGCCGCCGGTCACCCGCAGCCGGGGGCCCGTCGAGTCGCCGGAGGCGGTCGGGGTGGAGGTGTATGCGATGAGGTCACGGTGCGCCGGGTCGTTCACCGGGTTCCACACCGGTTCCGTCGCCTTGTCGCCCGGCGTGCCGGTCACCCGGGTCGGGGTGCCGCCGGCCAGCGGGCGCACGTAGATCTGCTCCCCGAGGACCGCGTCGCTGTCACAGGCGTACGCCAGACGCTGCCCGTCCGGCGACACCGTCGGGCTCTCCTCGTTCGCCGGTGTGTCGGTCAGCCGGGTCAGCCCGGTGCCGTCGGTGCGCACCAGCCACAGGTCGCGCTGCTTCCTGCCGTTCGGGCCGCCGGGCTCCGCCGAGTCGAACACCACGGACTTGCCGTCCGGGGTCAGCCGGGGGTGTGCCGCGTCCCGGCTGCTGGTCAGCTTGCGCACCGAGCCGTCGGGGGTGCGTAGATAGATCTGCGGGTTCTTCTCGTCGCGGCGGCCGGCGAACACCATCGTGTCGCCCAGGGCCGACGGCTCGACGTCGTAGTGTGCCGGGCCCGCCCCGAACAGCGGCTCGCTGTCCTTGGTGCCGATCACCTTGCCGAGGCTGCGGTGCCCGGTGCCGGCGTAGGCGATCCGGGTGGCGGAGGCGTCGACGGCCTTGGGCTGGGCCTGGGCGCTGCCCGGGCCCGAGGCCGCCGTCAGTGCGAGCAGCGGGACCAGCAGGAGCAACGAGGCTCCGAATCTCCCCAGCCGACGCTGCCCGCCGGGGTCAGCGGTGCCGTTCACGGTCCACCTCGCAGTCTCGGAACACATGGGTCGCCCCGCCACTCTGCGTCCGCGCGGGCGTCGCGCGGCAGGGCGGCGGGGCCCTGCCCGGGGGAAGCGCGGGCTGCGCTTTCGGGCAACACCACGTCTGCGGAAGGTAGGTGACGCAGTGTCAGATCAGGCCGTTGCGCAGTGCGTAGCCGACGGCATGAGCCCGATTGCGTAACTGCAGACGTGTGGTGATCTCATGCAGCACGTTCTTGACGGTCCGCTCGGAGTACGACGTCTTGCGCGCTATCTCCGCGGTGTCGAACCCGTCCGCCACCAGGCGCAGCATGTCCGCCTCGCGCGCGGTCAGCGTGGACAGGGTCAGACCGTGCGGATCGAGCGCCGCGCGCTGCAGACTGCCGACATGGCTCAGTAGCCTGCCGAGCAGGTCACCGGGGAGCACGCCCTCGCCGTTGGCCAGCGCGAGCACCAGATGAAGGAGCCGGTCCTGGTCCGCCTCGGCGCGCCGCAGCACCGCCGCGACACCGCGCTCGACGACCCGCTGCAGCGCCGCGGACTCGAAGGAACCGACCACGAGCCCGGTGCGGGTCGCACGGTTGCGCTGCAACCGCTGCAGCAGGGCCATCACCTCGTCGTCCACGGAGTCGACGACCACGAGGGACGCGTGTGCCCGGTCCGCGTCGGTGTCGTCCAGCAGCTCCACCTCGGGACGCTGGCGGAGCTGATGGACGACACCGATGCGCAGGACCAGGTCCTGGGCGTAGACGGCGACGGAGACCCGGTACGGCCGGCCGGCCGTAGCGGCCTGATGTTCTGCTGCGGAGAGGGACATGCGGAGTCCTGTTCCTTGGAAGTGGCGAAGGGGCTGAAGGTCGCGGAAGCCGAAAAGGGGACGGCGGCGGGGCCCGCCGGAGGTCCGCGGGCCGGTCCATGAGTCATCAACGATTCTGCTGATCCGGCAGGTTGCCCTTGACCGCGCGGGGCACGCGCACTGCCCGGATGTTGCCCCCGCACCTCTCGTGGCCGTCCGGAGGCGGTTCTACGGTCGTCGCGTGACGCCTTCTGCAGCCTCTTCCGGCCCCGGACTGCCCGGGCTCGACATGCCCGACGTGACGGTGACCCCGGGCGGTACCGCCTCGACGCGCCTGACCGTACGCAACGACAGTGACATCGTCGAGGCGTACACCTTGGAGGTCGTCGGTGACTGTGCGGCCTGGGCCACCGTGGAGCCCGAGCGGGTCTCGCTGTATCCCGGCACCTCCGAGACGGTGACCATCCGGCTGGACCCGCCCCGCTCGCCCGAGGTCCGCGCGGGCGATGTGCCGCTGGGCGTACGCGTGCTGCCGGCCGAGCACCCCGAGGCCGTCACGGTGCCCGAAACCACGGTGCACGTGGAGGAGTTCCACGAGCTGCGCACCGAGATCCTGCCGCGCCGCCGGCGTGGCTGGGTCCGGGGCCGCTACCGGCTGGCGGTGCGCAACGAGGGCAACGCCCCGGCTCGTGTCGCCCTGACACCGGAACAGCCGGGGGAGGAGCTGCGGTTCGCGTTCGCCGCCGCCGAACTGGCGCTGGAGCCGGGTGAGTCGGCGGAGACCCGGCTGCGGGTGCGCACCGGCAAGCCGGTCTGGTTCGGCAAGCCCGTGGTCTGGCCATTCACTGTACGTGCCACGGACAGCGCGGCCGCCGAGCGTGCCGAGCGGCCCGGTGCCCTCGTCCGGCCGCCGCTGGAAGCCGAGTTCGTGCAGATCCCGATCTTCCCCAAGTGGCTGCTCGCGGTGCTCGCGGCCCTGATCGCGCTGCTGCTCGCTTGGTTCGCGCTCGTCCGTCCGGCGGTGCGCAGTGCAGCGAAGCAGGCCGCCGACGAGGTGGTCCAGCCGCGGCCCACGCCCGGCGGCCAGAACGGGCAGCCCCCCGGGACCGGTTCCGGGGACAAGGCGGGTACGGGTACCCAGGGCGGCAAGGGTTCGACGTCGGGCAGTGGCGGCAGTGGCGGCAGTGGCGGAGACGGTGGCGGTGGCGAGGCCGGCACCGGTCAGCAGAGTTCGGCCACGATCGACGTACAGACGTCCGGCGGGCAGGACAAGACCGGTACCTATGTGGTGCCCAAGGGCAAGGTGTTCGGGATCACGGACATCGTGGTCGCCAACTTCCAGGGCGACGAAGGCACCATGACCATCACCTTCGGCGACCGCAAGATCACCACGATCGCCCTGGAGACCTTCCGCAATCAGGACTACCACTGGGTCACCCCCATCAAGATCCCCGAGGACGCCAAGGTTGCCGTGAAGGTGACATGTGCGAAGCCCGGCACTCCGGCAACCGGCCGGCAGGCACAGCAGTGTCATGAGGTCCTGAACGTCAGTGGCGTACTCAGCGATGTCACCCGGTGACATCGCTCCCTCGAACATCGTTGGCCTCGTAGGGCACGAGCGGAAGAGGAGAATCCCACTCCGTCCGAAAACCGGCAGCGCGCGGGATGTTACCGGCACATTTCGAAAAGTGCCGGAAGCCCGGAAGCACGGGCCCTCCGGCGGCTTCCGTACGGTTCCGACGCATACAACTGCTTCATATGGATGGCCAGTTCACGCACCCGACGCCATGCTTTGCAGGTGCGAAGCACCCTGAGTGGGTGTCAAGGCGGCGCGCCGAGCGGGCGTGCGCCGAGTTCGGCGCACGGGGCTACGGGTCAACGCCGCGGCCCCCGGACCCACTCGCCCCGAGGGCGCGGCGCGTGACATATGGGAAGCCTCGACGTCCTCGCGGCGCAGCCCCCGCCGGACGGCCCGCCGAGGCCCGGGAGATCACCGAGGCGATCGCCTGTCTGAGGAGTTACCTGCCCGGGCCCCTGGCCGTGGCGCCGTATCGCGGAGGGGCACCGGCCCGCCGCGTTCCTCGCCGGCAGAAGCCCGATACGCAGCCCGCCAAGGTGCCCGGTCACCCGGTGGCCGCCCGGTCGAGCGCGGCCATGAGCCGACCTCCCCGGGCGCGTCGAGTGCGATGCCGTCGGGGACCGGTGAGTTCGGTCGCCCGCTCGGCGGCCGGCAGCACACCCAGCTTCTCCGACGGCAATCTCCTTGCCCGCAAGGCTGCCCTCGCGTGCATTCCGCGGCCCGGTGGGTCCGGGCAGGCTGTGGTGTTGAAGTGTGTCCGGCTTCGAGGGGAGCGCCCGTGCGCGCGCACGACAAGGAGAACGAGCAGAGCGACACGCGGTCCGCGCCGCGCCGGCCGGCCGGCCCGGCGCCCGCCGGGCTGGAGGCGCTGCAGCGAGCGGTGGGCAACGAGGCGGTGACGCGGGCCGTCGCACGGGAGCGGGACGGGCAGGTGCAGCGTCGCTCCCTTGTGCATGACGTGCTGCGCTCTCCCGGCAGGCCCATGGACGCGGGGTTGCGGGACGAGATGGAGGCCCGGTTCGGGGGTGCCGACTTCAGCGGTGTGCGCGTCCACTCGGACGAGGTCGCCCGCCGGTCGGCGGTGGAGATCCAGGCCAAGGCGTACACCTCGGGGGAGCATGTGGTCGACGGCGGCCGCATGACGAAGGAGGACTGGGCGCACGAGCTGACCCACTACCTGGACCAGCAGGCCGGCCCGGTACCCGGTACGGACAACGGCTCGGGTCTGCGCGTCTCGGACCCCGCCGACGCGGGAGAGCGCCGCGCGGTCGCCAACGCGCGCAGGGTGATGAGCGGCAGCGCGCCGGTGCAGCGGACGGCCGCGGAGCACACGAGCGGCCACCACACCGGCAGCCACCGGACCCACGCGGCCTCGCTCGTCCAGCGGACCGAGGACGAGGACCTGCGCAACGCCAAGACGCCGGACGAGATCCTCGCCGCCCTGAAGAAGTCGGGCCATTCGGACGACGACGCCTGGCAGTTGATGCAGTACATGACCTCCCAGCAGTTCCGGCCCGGTGAGGGGCAGAGCGAGTTCAACATCATCGACAGCATCAAGCAGGCCTCGCAGCAGCGGATCGCCCCGGTCCGCAGGAGGCAGGCCGGAGAGCTGCTGGCCAAGCGGTGGACGATCCGGCACTACACCGGCCGGGATCCGGAGAACCCGCCGAGCTTCACGGAGATCGCGTCGACGTACGAGAACGCGGCCGCCGGCCGGGCGAGCGAACACACGAACGTCGCCGACTGGCGCTCGCTCGGCAACATCAAGTTCACGTTCTACCTGGTGGCCGTGGACGGCAAGGTGCCCCAGCGGAACTGGCTCAACAACACGCACTGGTACGCGGAGTGGGACCTCGACGAGATCCCGGACTGCTGGATCTCCCCGGACCTGCTGGAGAAGATGAACAAGTCCATGGACGCCGACGAGGCCCGAGAGGCGATGAAGACGGTCAGGGCGTTCCGCGGCACCGGCGCGCAACTCAAGGAACTGCTCGCGGTCAGCGCCTTCGGTAGCGGCAACGATCCGGCCACCGCGCTCGACACCGCGATCGGCGGCGCCTTCGAGCTGAAGGTCCCCGACGGGCTGACGGTCAAGGAGTGGAAGAAGAAGTAGGTCCCGGCGACCGGCCCGCAGATCACCGGTGGGCGGCGAGGGCCGCCGGGCGCGAACCCGGCGCCCGACGGCTCTCCACCGCAATGGGCTGAAGGGTCACTACCGGAATCCCATCGGGCGAGGGCGCGGCGTGTGTTGGGATCGGTGGACCGCACGAGAAGTGCTCGGGGCTCATGGTGCGGCCCCATGTCCGGTGGGGCCGGAAGATCCGTTCTTCAATTCCTTGAGGATGTGCGCCCCGAGCAGTTGCCTGCGGGACTGCAGATGCACGGTGAAGCGCAGCGGGGTGCGGTGGGCGAGAGTGCGGCCGTGCGAACGGTAGGTGCAGCGGCGGTCGCGCAGGAGTCGTCGGCCGGTGCCGGGGCCGGCCTGAGCACTGAGCGTCTGCCGGGTGAGCCGGCCGAGACGGTCGCGGACCGAGGAGAGCAACTTCCGTTCCTGGAGGGTGCAGCATCCCCGCCGGCGGAGGTCCGTGCGCCGGTCGGGGTGGTGCGGCCAGCGCGCTGCCCGGCGTCGTACGTAGTCGGTGCGCTCGCCGCAGACCTCCTTGGCCGTGAGGCGACGGCGTCCGCCGAAGTCGCGCTACGGCGCAGGGGTCTGGCCGCGCCCATGGGCGAGGGGCGGTCCCGGGCGGACCGCCCCTGATGGGACGCCGGCCCACGACAGTCGCCCGGACGTCCGAGCGGCCGGTGGCCGAAATCCCGTTGGTGTGTCAGAGCTGGTAGAAGTCGGTGTAGTGGTTGGGCGAATACCAGACCACGCCGGTGTCGGAGTCGACGACGATCCGGTAGGCGTCCCGATGGGCGCCGCAGGCGCGCGGGTAGACGTCGTACTCGTAGAAGGTGTCACCGGACGGCAACTGCCCGTCGTTGTTGTAGAACTCGCCGCCCGCGTAGCTGCACTCGCCGTCCGGCCAGTCGTACCAGCCCCGAGTGGTCGGGTAGCCGAGGTCGGACCAGGTCGAGTTCGCTGAGGCCGCGTCGGAGCATCCGGCGATGTTGCAGGAGCCGTAGACGGCCGCATTCGCGGCGGGGCTGTTGACGGCGGACACACTGAGCACGGACGCGATGGCGGCGATCAGCACCGCGAACCGCTTGGCCCAGGACAGCCGGGGACGTCGCAGAGTCAGCAAGGAACCCTCCAAGGGAAAAGACGCATGGACATGACACACTGCTGGGCTCGCGTGACAACCGGGTGTATCGCCGGTTGCGGGAGAGGGGCAATTGCCTTTGACGCAGGCACGGCCGGTCCGCCGCGACCAGCAAGCGCTCAAGGGTTTCCGGCCCGGGCGGTGGGACCGCGCTGCCCGCCCTCTCGGTATGGCCGAACACCTCGGCCGACCTGCCCGAGATGGTCTGTCACCATGTCCAGCCGTGACCGCCGCTGTTGTGGGACATGGCCAGGACGGCGGTGGTCAGGGTGAGGTACGGAGTCGCGCGGCCCGGGCTGAACAAGGCTGCCAGGGCCCAGGCGAGAGCTGTGTACCACGGCATCGACCACGGCGCCGAGAGGACCCAGGCGAAGGCCAGCGCGAACGGCAGGGCACCGACAGCCGGCGCCTCTGGAGCGGCAGCGCGGCGGAGCAGCCAGGCCAGCGCGAGCATCACCACCGGCCACAGCACGCTGACGATCGCAGCAGCCGCGCGAGGGCCAAGGACCGTGGTACCGAACTGATCGAACACCGCCCACAGGGAGGGTGTCGAGACCAGCCGGGAGGCCGCGGACAGCGGGACCAGGGCGTGTGCCCCGTAGGCTCCGTAAAGTACGACCAGGGTCAGCGCGGCCGCGCCTGCCTGCCGGGCGGCCGGTCGCCAGGCGCCCGCACGCAGCAGCGGCCACGCCAGCCCGACGCCGAACAGACAGGCGCTGATCTTCACGCCGCAGGCGAGACCGACCAGCCCTCCCACGATCAGGTCGTGGTGCCACCGGGTCGTCCTGCGGGCGATGTGCATCGCGCAGACGGCCAGCCCCGCGACGAGGGTGTCCAGGTGCCCGCCCGCGACCAGCACGCCGATCAGCAGCGGGTTGACGGTCCACAGCAGGCCCGCGCGGACCGGATCGTCGGCGGTGCGCAGCAACAGGTACCCGGTACCCACGAAGACGGCGGCGTTCGCGAGCATCAATGCCCATATCGTCAGCCACGGCCGCTCCTGTCCGATGAACGCCGCCGCACCCTGCCACCACGTCGCCACCGGCCCGTACACCGAAGGCGTGCTCTGCCACGCCTCGCTCACCAGATGGGCGTACGCGCCGCCCAGCCGGGCGGGAGTCGTCACGTACGGGTCACCGCCGAGCGCGGCGATACGGCCGTACGCGGCGTAGCTGGCCGTGTCGGAGGAGCCGACCGGGGTGAGGTTGGCGACGGCCAGCGCGGTCAGCGTGCCGAGCCGGTAAAGGAGTCGGGCATCGGGTCTCCAACCCCGCTCATGGGCCTTGAGCATGCCCAGCGCGCCCCAGCACGACAGCACGACGGCCGTGATCGTGACCGTCTGGGAGACGGTGCCGGTCATGGCCGGCAGCCGGAGCCAGGGGATCGGTGCCCTGAGCGTGTTGTGGTTGGGCGCGCTCGCACCGACCAGAGCGAACAGTGCGATACCGGCCCCGGACATCCACACCGCTGGGCTCGGTGTCTGTCTGTCGACGACCAACAGCTTCGGCGAGGGAAATGTCCGTATCGGCCTCGCGAGACGCAAAGCCCACTTGTTGTGGTTGGTCGTCAAGGTCGCTCTCTCGGGTGTTGCCTCGGCTCGCGGCGAACGGTCCTGACCATCCTGCCCGCGAACATCCGGCCGTAGCCGCTGTCGGATACTGTGCCCGCCGCCAAAGCGCCGCAACAGCGCCGCGGTGGGCGAGGAAGCAGTTGTTGGGTTCGTTCGGGCCGTCCACCTCCGCCGGACCGGTCTTTGCGCCAGGTCACCGCCCAGACTACCGATGGCCGGAGCGGCCGATCCCCGGCGTGCCGCCGATGGTCAAGACTGCGCCATGTGACATCAGCGGCTGAGAGCGCGCGAGATGTCCGACGTACTGAGGGAGGAAGCAGCTGGCGGCTCCCGACGAAGGGCAATTCCGTGATACCGCAACGCATCGTGCTCGCCTCGGCCGCAGGGCTCGCGTCCGCGTTCCTGCTGGCGGCCTGCAACTCTTCGGACATGAACGCCTCAAGCACGAACTCCGGCAAGGCCACACCCGTCGCCACGGCTGCGTCGGACCCCGCGATCTCCGCATCGGCCACCTCCACGCCCCCGGACGGCGCCGGTTCCGGCAGCGGGCACATGGCCACGACCACGATGCTGATGGCCAAGGCGGTGAACGGGATGGGCACTGTGGTCACCGACGACAAGGGGATGACGCTCTACCGCTACGACAAGGACCAGGCGACTCCCTCCAAGTGGACGTGTGCCGGTGAGTGCACGAAGACGTGGATGCCCGTCATGGTGCAGGGCTCCGTACGGACCTTGGGGGTGGAGAAGAGCCTTCTCGGTACGGTTCACCGCAACGGCATGAAACAGGTCACCCTCGGCGGCTGGCCGCTGTACCGGTACATGGGCGACACCAAGGCCGGGGAGATGAACGGCCAGGGCAAGGGCAAGCAGTGGTACGCGGTCACCCCGACCGGCCACAAGTCCGCCATGACGGGCTGATTTCAGTGCACTCGAGTCGTACGGTCAGCGGCGCTATCGACTCGGTCGGCCCTGCCGACCGGGAGGAGAGGGCGAGCGGGGCGCATGTCCGTCGGCAGGTGCTGGGCCTCGACGGCCTTCGCGGGCTGGCGGCGTTGTATGTGGTCCTGTTCCACTGCTGGTTGTACACCTTCCCGGGCTACCCCCACAGTTCGGCGCCTCCGTGGCTGGACGGACTGATGTTCGGGCGTCTCGCCGTCGTCTTCTTCCTGGTGCTGTCCGGCTTCTCCCTGGCACTCTCCTCGGCGCATCACGGTTGGCGGTCGGGTGGCGTCAGCCGATACCTGCGCCGGCGCGCCTGGCGCATCCTGCCTCCGTACTGGGCCGCGCTGGCCATGAGCCTGCTCATGTCGTGGCTCGTGGTACCGGCTTCCCACTTCGGGCCACCCACCGGCGCGTCCGTCCTTGTGTACGGCACCCTCGTTCAGGACATGGTCAGCGCCCCACCGCCGAACGGTGCGTTCTGGTCGATCGGAGTGGAGGCCGAGCTCTATCTCCTCTTCCCTCTTCTCCTGTTCGTTCGGCGGCGGTGGGGCGCGGCAGTCCTGGTCGCGTGTGTGACCCTTCCGGTGATCGCCCGTGGGCTGATGGCGATTGACGCATCCCCCGTGGAGGGTGACAACTGGCTCGCTCCGCACCTCGCTCCCGTGTTCGTTGCAGGAGTGGTAGGCGCAGGGGTCGTCACTGCCTCGGACAGGGTCCAACGCCTGCCATGGGGATGGTTCGCTGCCCTGGCCGCCCTGCCTGTCCTGGCTCTCGGGTTCATCCAGGGTTCCGTCTGGACCGTGAACCACTACTTCTGGGTGGATCTCGCCGTCTCTCCGGCCATGGCGATGCTGCTCGCCGCGGTTGCCACCGGCAGACCCGCCATCCTCGTACGGCTCCTTACGGCGCGCCCCCTGCGCAGTCTCGGCGACTTCTCCTACAGCCTCTACCTGATCCATCTTCCGATCGTCATGGCCATAGCTCGCCGCATAGCACCGCATTTTGTGTCGCCTGGACTTTCCGTATTCGGGTTCACTCTCGTCCTGGGCCTGCCGGTCGCGGTATTTGGGGCGTGGTTGTTCTCCCGTATCTTCGAAACGCCGTTCAAGCGCAACAGATCCTGGAAATCCATGATCGAGTCGGTCGGGAGGTAGAACCACGGAAGCTGTTTCCACGCCGCACACCTCGCACCCGCGCATCACGGGCCCTACCTGCTGGACGCCTGGACCACCCAGCGGAACGGGGGGGAGCACGCGTTCACCGCGACGCCGCCACCCGTTGCGTACACCGCTACCGTCACCCACGCGGCTGGTTGGGTAGACCACTGGCAAGCATGGGCTTCCGTGTGAAGTGGTTGTTCCGGACGCTGGAGAGTGAGCTATGCGTGTTCCGATGACGGTCGCCGATTTTCTCGAGCGGGCCGAGTTGGGTTTCGCCTCCGACACCGGTGTGGTGGACGAGCCGGATCAGCCGGGCGTGCCGGTACCGGAGGCGACGTACGGGCGGCTGGGTGAGCGGGTGCGCGCCTGGCAGGCGGGACTGGATGCGCTGGGCGTGGGTGAGCGTGAGCGGGTGGCGGTGGTCAGCCCCAACTCCGCACGCCTGCTGGAGCTGCTGTTCGCGGTGCCGATGAGCGGTCGGATCTGCGTGCCGGTCAACTTCCGCCTCAAGCCCGACGAGGTCGAGTACGTGGTGCAGCAGAGCGGCTCGTCGGTGCTGCTCGTCGACCCGGAGCTGGACGGGACGCTGTCCGGAGTCAAGGCGCGCCACCGGTTCGTCCTCGGGGAGCAGACCGAGACCGAGCTGATGCGCTTCGGCGTAGCCCCCCGGCCGTGGTCGGACCCGGACGAGGATGCCACCGCGACGATCAACTACACGTCAGGGACCACCGCCCGCCCGAAGGGGGTGCAGCTGACCCACCGCAACATTTGGGTGAACGGGATGACCTTCGGGCTGCACACCAGGGCGTGGGAGCGCGATGTGTACATGCACACGCTGCCGATGTTCCACTGCAACGGCTGGGGCATGCCCTATGTGATGGCCGGACTGGGCGTGAAGCAGGTGGTGTTGCGCAAGGTCGACGGCGCGGAGATCCTGCGCCGGGTCGACCGGCACGGCGTGACGCTGATGTGCGGCGCGCCGGCGGTGTGGAAGGCGGTGCTGGATGCGGCGGCTTCGTGGGAGGGCGAGATCCCTGGCCGTGACCGGGTACGGATCGTGTGCGCGGGGGCTCCGCCGCCGAGCACGCTGATCCGGCGGGTGGGGGAGGAACTGGGCTGGGAGTTCACGCAGATCTACGGCCTGACCGAGACGTCCCCGCTGCTCACGTTCAACCGGTCCAGGCCGGCAGACGAGGGACTGCCCTCTGAGGAGCGGGCGCGCAAGCTGTCCCGTGCCGGACTGCCTGCGCTCGGAGTCAGGCTGAAGGTCTCCGGGACGGGCGAGGTGCTGGCCCGGTCGAACGTCGTACTGGACGGGTACTGGGAGAAGCCGCAGGAGACCGCCGCGGCTCTGCGGGACGGGTGGTTTCACACCGGCGACGGAGGCACGATCGACGAGTCCGACGGTCACCTGACGATCTCCGACCGGAAGAAGGACGTGATCATCACAGGCGGCGAGAACGTGTCTTCCATCGAGGTGGAGGACGCCGTCTTCAGCCACCCGTCGGTCGCCGAGGTCGCCGTCATCGGGGTGCCGGACGAGAAGTGGGGCGAGACGGTCAAGGCCCTCGTGGTGCTCGCCGAGGGAGCCACGGCGACCGAGGCCGACATCATCGCTCACTGCAAGCAGCGCTTGGCGGGCTACAAGGCGCCGACGAGTGTCGAGTTCCGCGATGCCATCCCCCGTACGGCCACCGGCAAGATCCAGAAGTTCAAGCTCCGCCAGCCGTACTGGTCCGGCCTGGACCGGAAGGTCAACTGACCACTGATCCTTGCGGTCGGCCGAAGCTGTTCGCCAGGTTGCTCCGAAACGGCTCGGAGAGCGGAACACCGGCACCCGCCTCGGGCAGCCTGCAGAGGCGATTACGGCGATTCGTGGCCGACCGCCCGGAACCATGAGCTTCCGGGCCGCGGACAGTGCCGCATGAATCGGGTGTTTGCGGATGCGCCGGGGAGCGGCCCCTTGTACGTCCATCCCGGCCGGGTATGGTCTGAGACCGGCTCGGCCAGGCGGTCGTGCGCGTTGAACCCCGAGCCGTGTCAGCCGGGGTTGGAACTCGGCCCGTGCGGCTCGGACTTCCCGCTGTGGGCCCGCGGAGGTGGCATGGAGGCAGGTCCGCCGGGAGGGCTACCGACAGGAGAACTGGTCGCGGCCACGCCCGGCCACGGCACCAGCGCCTGAAGGAGACACAGAGGAACGTGGACGCTGACCTGAACCCGGACGGGCGCCCCGGCCGGGACCCGAACGAGGACCCGGGCCGAACCCCTGCCGCGGGGCGGCCCGGCGGGACGGAGCCGGATCCCGGGGGAGCCGCGCCCGGTGCCGAAGGCGTCGGCCTGGTCCGGGGCGACGACGGCGCTCCGATCCAGCACCAGCGGGTCCACGTACCGGACGCCCGCAGCGTCCGGCCCCCCTCCCGCCCCGACCGCCCGGGCAGTGACGGCGAGCACCGGCTCCAGGAGCGCATGGGCACCACGGCCCGCGCCGCCAAGTTCTACGACGAGCAGGTGCTCGACCGGCTCAACCCGCGGATGCGGGAGTTCGCGGCGCGGCAGGAGATGTTCTTCCTCGCCACCTCCGACCGTCACGGGGAGTGTGACAACACCTTCCGGGCCGGTCCGCCCGGCTTCGTCCAGGTCTTCGACGACAGGACGCTGGCCTACCCCGAGTACCGCGGCAACGGCGTCCTCGCCAGCCTCGGCAACATCCAGGAGAATCCGCACGTCGGCATTCTCATGATCGACTTCCTTCAGGACCGGATAGGCCTCCACGTCAACGGCCGGGCCCGTGTCCTGACCGACGAGGAGATGCGCCGGGAGCGTCCGGACCTGCCGGTCGAACCCGTGCCCGGCCGCCGTGCCCGGCTGTGGGTGGAGGTCACGGTGGAGGAGGCGTACATCCACTGCGCCAAGCACATCCCGCATCTGCAGAAGGTGCCGGCACGCGGGGACCGCGCGTGGGGCACGGACGACTCCAGGCGCAAGGGCGGTGACTTCTTCGGCGCGGCGGCCGAGGCGGCCGACCGCGCTCCGGACGAGCGCCCGCGCCGCAAGGCCGACGACACCCCGTCCAGGGCATCGGCCCCGCCGCAGGCCGCCCGGCCGGCCGGAAGGGCCTGGTGACCGGAAGTCCCCTTGTGCTCGACCGCCGTGCGCGCCACGCGTCGGCCGGAGGGCGGCCGTGGGGTCAGTCGCCCTCCTCGGTGAGGGCCGCCAGTTCACGATCCACGGCGCGCTGGTGCTCCGCCGCCTCCTCGCGGGCCCTGCGCGGGCTCCAACGGCCGGCCATGACGAAGATGAAGGGCAGGAAGATCAGCTGCCCGGCGACACAGATCAGCCACCAGGTGCGCCACTGCCCGGGGCCCTGGGCCGAGGCGCTCTTCACCTGGGCCCCGTAGCGCTGCAGCAGCGCCAACTGCGGCTGGGCCCTGCGTACGGTCGCCAGGCCGTCGTCCCCGACCTCGCGTGCCACCTGGGCCGCCAGCGCCGGCGGGACCGCGTTCGGAGGATAGGCCTCGAGTTCGGCGAAAAGCCGCGGGTGCGCGTCGATGACGGCCAGAGCGGGGGCGGCCTGGACGCTTGCGGCCTT
Organism: Streptomyces puniciscabiei; assembly: GCF_006715785.1. Taxonomy (NCBI): domain Bacteria; kingdom Bacillati; phylum Actinomycetota; class Actinomycetes; order Kitasatosporales; family Streptomycetaceae; genus Streptomyces; species Streptomyces puniciscabiei. Next base: position 26,140 of record NZ_VFNX01000001.1, on the reverse strand, counting down.
CACCTGGGCGCCATGCTCGACCAGTGGCGTGGCCGACGTCACCACGACAGGGACGAACGCCGTGGAGATCGCGACCACCGCCCGGATGATCCATCCCCATACGGCCAGACCGGTCGCCGTGGCGGCCGGGTTGTGCTTCTCCACGGTCTCGGTGAAGCTCGCCATCCACGGTGCGTAGGTGACGCCGGTGAGCACGCCGATGGCGACGAACAGCGCGGCAAAGGTGTAGTAACCGGTATGCGGCTCCGTGGCGTGCAGGGCGAAGAGCGTGGTGACCGCGATCGAGCCGACGGCTCCGACGAGCATGAACGGCTTGCGCACCTTCAGCTTGTCGGAGAGCAGCCCCGCCGCCACCAGTGCCAGCGCGTTGGCCGCCCAGTACCAGTTGGCCAGCCCGTTGGTGCGCTGCTCGCTGTAGCCGAAGGTGGCGGCGAAATAGACGACGAAGTTTCCTACAGCGCCGAAGTAGAGCAGGAGGAAGAGGCTGACAGCCGTGGCCGAGCCGACGACGTCCAGCCGCAGCATCTGCCGCCAGTGGCCCGCGGCCGCCGTCGTCGCCCGGGTGCCCTTGGCCCGCGCTTCGATGAGCGCACGGTCGCGGAGGCTGACCATGATCTGGTCCCGCAGCCGGGGCGACAGCTCGCGCAGCCCCACCAGCGCCAGCACGAAGACGGCGAGCCCGGCCCAGCCGGAGTAGCGCAGCTCGTCCTGCCAGCCGGCGAAGGACAGCGTGCTGCTGGTGACGAGGGTGACGACCAGGCTGCCGATGACCGGGCCCATGGTCCAGTAGCCCATCGCGGTCGCTCGGCCGAGCTGTGGGGAGAAGTCCCGGATCAGTGCCGGCGTGGCCACCAGCACGATGCCTTCGATGAAGCTCAGGCAGGCGAAGAGCGCCAGGTAGGTCGCCTTGTCCGGGGCGTTGGGCAGGCCGAGGAGGCTGAGCAGGGCGGCGACGAGAAGCCCGTAGACCACCATGTTGGCGCGGCCCCAGCGGTCGGCGAGGCCCGCCACGAGCGAGGCGAAGGCGCCGACCGCGTTGCCGATGACGCTGACCCACACGAAGTAGCCGTAGGTCATGTGGAAGTGCGTGATGATCGATGTGGCGACCGCGTACTGCACGTAGAGCGCGTAGTACAGGACCACGGTGGTCAACACCACGATCGCCAGGTACGCCATCCGGCGTGAGGTGACGGGGTAGTGGTTCAACTCGCGGCGCCACAACCGGGCGGCGGGGTGGGGAGTTTCCGGCGTGCCGGTGTCGGTCGGTCCGAGATGCGTGTCGTCGGGCGAAGCGGGCATGACGGTCATGCGGCGGCTCCTGGGTCGGGCCCATGGGCCCGGTGCGGTGGATGCGGACAGTGCACGCCTTGGGGTGCGGCGGGCACGAGCACTGTTCGGCCAGTGGGCCGAACCCCGGGGGTCTGTGTGTCCAGACGGGGACGATGTGCGCAGAGGCTAGTACCGACCAGTCGGTACGGCCTAGGGGTGTGCGCGGGGATACCGAAACGTGATCTCGCGCCTCCTGGCCATGTGCTCGGCGCGGCCGAGCGGGCGGAATGTGCGGAGGCGGTCTTGGACCACGTGGTGCAAGCTTCGAAGAACAGGCGGCACCACGCCGGTGGGCCGCGGTGCGAGGTTCGCGGCACCTCAGCCTGCCCCAGGCAGGATGACCTGTGAGGGTGATCATGAGTGTGAGGGATCCGGACGCCGGGCATGCAGAAGCGTTGGATCAGGGCGTTGCGGCGGCGGGCGCCGGCGTCGCCGACGGCGATGCGCCATGGGCGGGATGCGCGGCGCCGGCGACGGGTGCGTCCAGCGGCGGGCAGGCGCGTCGGGTCTTCGAGGACGCCGTCATGGTCACTCGGCCCGCGCATGCCGCAGTGAACGACATCATGGTCCGCCCCACGGCCCAGGAACAGTGATCGCCGACCCACTGGGGACGCTCTATGACCGGCCTGACCGTTGTCCTGCTGCTCGTGGTCCTGGCCACCGCGGTGGCGACCGGTGCCCGGCGCTGGAGCCTGCCCGCTCCGTCACTCCTCGTGATCGCCGGTCTCGTCGTGGGGCTGATGCCCTGGGTTCCCGAGGTCCGGCTGCCGCCTCAGGTGATCAACGTGCTGGTGCTGCCTCCCCTGCTCCATGCCTCGGCCGGGGAGATCTCCGTCCGCGACCTGCGTACCGTGTGGAGGCCGGTGAGCGGACTGGTCTTCGGTCTGGTCATCGCCTCGGCCGTCGGCGTCGCGGTCGTGGCCGCCGCGATCACCCCGCTCACCGCCGCGACCGCGCTCATCCTCGGCTCTGTCCTGGCCAGCACCGACCCCGTGGCCGTCACCGCGCTGGGCCGACGCCTGTCCCTCCCCCCGCGGGTGCAGGCCCTGGTGCAGGCGGAAAGCCTGTTCAACGACGCCACGTCGCTGGTCCTGTACAAGGTCGCCGTGGTCACCGCGGTCACCGGCAGCGCCATCAGCGTGTCCGGGACCGCGCTGCAGTTCCTGGTTCTCGCGGGCGGAGGAGTCCTCGTGGGTGCGGCGGTCGCCGCGGTGGTGACCCTGATCCGCAGACGGACCGACGACCCCATGCTGGAGACCGTCATCGCACTGGTCACTCCCTACGCCTCCTACGTCATCGCGGAGGAGTCGCACACCTCCGGCGTGACCGCCGTCATCGTGTCCGGGGTCGTCCTCGGCAGCACCGGCCACAAGCTCAGCGACGCCTCCGTCCGCCTCCAGGTCCACGCCGTGTACGACACCGTGGCCTTCCTGCTGGAGAGCGTCGTCTTCGCCCTGATCGGCCTCGAACTGCCCTCGGCCGTCCGCCATCTCGCGCGCGACGAGCACGGCTGGCCGCTGTGGGTGCCGGTGATCGCCTTCACCCTGCTGGCGATCCGTCTGCTGTGGATCTTCCCGCTGTCCGCCCTGCTCCATCACCGGCACAGCATGGGCGACAGCCGCCTCTCCTGGCGCGTTCCGGCCGTCCTGTCCTGGGCGGGCACGCGAGGCGTCATGCCGCTGGCGGCCGCGCTCTCCATCCCCCTGGTCACCCACACCGGGGCGCCGCTGCCGCACCGGGCCCTCATTCTCACGCTCACCACGGGGACCGTCGCGCTCACTCTCGTCTTCCAGGGTTTCACCCTGGCCCCTGTGGTCCGCCGCTCGGGCATCGCTCTGGAACCGGAGCACACCGCTCGTGAGGAGGCGCGGACCCGCCGGCACATCGCCCATGCCGCTCTCGAAGAGCTCAAGCAGCTCGGGGACCTGGATGAGCTCGGCGAGCTCGGTGCCGCCGCCCAGGCCGCGCTGAAACAGGCCCGTCGTCATCTGGAAGCGCGCATTCACCAGGTGGAAGACGCCCACTACAGCGATCCGGACGCCCGTCCTGCCGACGCCTACCGCGAGATTCGCCGGACACTCATCGCCATCGAGGCGGCCGAGCTCCAGCACCTCTACGAAGAGAACAAGATCAGCAACGCCACCCGGCGCCGGATCCAGCACGAACTCGACCTCGAAGAGGCCAGCCTCCGCCCCCGTGACTGACGGAAGGCCGGTATGGCAAGTGGGAGTGCGGCGGGTTCACTCGCCCGGCGGCTGGATGTAGTCCTCCAGGCGTGCCACGGCGAACCCCTGCTCCTGGATCCGCTTGAGCAGGCTGGCGAACATCTGCGTCATCGTGGCGCCCTTGAGCTCCGAGGGCCCGCGGAAGTGGGCCAGGATGATGTCGCCCGAGTGCAGCTTCCCGCCGGGAACCTGGTACTGGATGTTGCGGATCTGCATGGACTCCCGCCACCAGACGATCGCCCGGGGGCCGCACTCCGCGACCGCTGTCCTGGTGTTGGCGTTGTAGGCGCCGTAGGGCGGGCGGAACAGCAGCGGCGCGGTGCCGTACTCCTTGGTGAGGATCTTCTGGTCGCCGCACACTTCTTCCTTCTGGCGGGCCAGAGCGAGAGTGCTCATCACGGGGTGGTGCAGGGTGTGGTTCTCGATGTGATCGCCGAGTGCCTGCAGCTGCCGGAAGTAGCCGTAGTCCGACTTGATGGCGTCGTTCATCAGGAACATCGTGATCGGGACCTTCAGGTCGCGCATCATCTCGATGAACCTGGGATCCTTCTCCTGCCCGTCGTCGACGGTGATGAACACGACCTTCTGGGAGGTCGGTATGTGCGTGAAGACCGGAACCGGCCCAGTGGCGGAGAGCTTCACCGGCTTGTCGGCCGGAGGCCGCGGGGCGGCGGGCAGCGGCGTCAGGCCCCACTTGTGCCATGCCGTGGCGTCGGCGGCGCGCGGCGCGGTCGCGCCGCCTGTTGCGGCGGGCTGCGAGGGGAGAGCGGCTCGACGGGTCCCGCTGCCTCCGCTCGCGCTGCAGCCGCCTATCGCCAGGGTCGCCACCACGGCCCCCGTCACCACCGCGCAGAACGTGGCCCGTTTCTTGCGCCGCTCCATCGCGCCGTCCCCCAAAGCCGAAGCACATGGCCCTTGATCCGCTGAAAAGATAACCCGACCATGCGTAAGAAATGGCCATTGACCAGGTGTGATTCCGGTGCGTGGTGGGCCTGGTGCGGCCGTGGCGGCGGAACGGAAGGACGGCCGGCCTACCGGGCCTGCCTCAGGGGTCGCAGGACTGCCTCGCCGGCGCGCACGAGTGCGGACAGCGGTTGTCCGGCCCAGCCGGTGAGGTCACGGGCGAAGGTGAGGTCCAGTTCGACAGTCACCTTGACGTAGCGGGTGTCCAGCCGAGTGACTTTGGTGGGAGCGGAAGCCGGGGCTGTCGTGTCCCCCCGACGCTGCAGTGCGGCCCGATAGGCGTCCTTGCGCTGGTTCATACCCTTTCCTGACGGTTGATGAGCTCCTCGGCGAGGTCCATGTACGCCGTGCCCTTCACCTCGATGGGGCTGCCGAAGGACTGGGAGTACAGGTCGAGCCGCGGGATATGTGTGAGCAACACGTCGAAACCCCGCTCGGTGAGGGCCTCACGGGCGTCGGCGTCGGGACCGGTACGCGTGGCCTCGGGACGGTTCGTGCGGTTCAGCAGGACGGCGGCGCGGGCCGGGTGGGAGCGCAGGGACTGCATGTCATCCATCTCGCGGTCGATGGGCGCCATGCGGTCCAGCTCGATCGGGGCCGGGGTCACGGGCACGATCCACTCGCTCGCGTACCGCATGACGCCCCGGGCGATGTGGGCATGGTCCTCCAGCTGAGGGGCGTCGAACACCACTGCCCTTCGGCTGTCGAGAAAGTCGTTCACCCGCCGGTGCACATCGCCCACGGGAAGGGCCAGCACGGGGAACGGGAAACCGCCGGCCAGTTCGCTCCAGCGCAGCGCAGAGGACGCGGGGTCGCTGTCCACCAGCAACGGTGACAGGCCCGCCGCGTGCAGCGCGTGGGCCAACCAGACGGCGCTGGTCGTCTTCCCCACTCCGGGTTTGAGGTTCACGAATGCGTAGCTGAGCGGCACAGGAGCCGACGCTAACCCCCGAGCGCCGGCGCCCGCCGTTGACGCGGAGCCGTCGTGCACGGTTCACCCTGCGGCACCGGTGAATCATTCCCGCGGGCTAACGCCGTACGGGGTTCTCGGGTTCCCGGGTCCCCGGCGCACTCGGCCAGGGCCGGCCCGCGCCGCGGCAGTGCGCGACGCGGGCCGGCCCTGGCCGGTCAGGGAGCGCCGCCGTCAGAAGGCGCCGGTGCCGTTGGGAGTCCCGAGGCCGGTCGGTCCGTCGTACCCCGGAGCCGCGGTGCACAGGTAACTGCCGCCGCAGGAGCCGTTGCTGCCCGAGGTGACGTCGTTGAGCGCCGAGGTGTGGCTGTACGGATACGAGCCGTTGACGACCCGGCTGGTGTTTCCGGCCAGTGCGTAGACGCTCGCGATGAGGGGCGAGGAGACGCTGGTGCCTCCGACCTCGACCCATCCGTCGGCACCCTGGGCGAGACCGAGTTGCAGCTCGGTGTCGCACAGCATTCCGCCGCCGCAGCTGTTGTACGTGTCGTAGACCGCCACCCCGGTGTTGGGGTCGGCGACCGCGGCCACGTCGGCGACGGTGCGCTTGGCACATCGGGAGTCGTGCTGCCAGGACGGCTTGGCCTCGTACGCCGAGCAGCCGGAGCCCGCGCCGCTCCAGGCGGTCTCGCTCCAGCCGCGCGCGTTGGACGCCCTGCTCAGCGAGGTGCCGCCCACGGCGGTGACGTACGGGGAGGAGGCCGGCCAGGAGACGCCGTAACCGGAGTCGCCCGAGCTCGCTGTGATCGCCACGCCGGGGTGGTGGAAGTGCGAGTCGAAGGAGGTGACGGTGTTGTCCTCGGCCCCGCCCCAGCTGTTGGAGACGGAGACGACGCCCGGTGTGGTGGCTGCGGTGTCCTCGGCCGCCATGAGATCCGGGACGTTCGCCGATTTCGCCTCGACCAGGAGGATGTGGCAGCCGGGACAGGCGGCCGAGACCATGTCGAGGTCGAGGCTGATCTCCTCGGCCCATCCGTGGTCGCCGGCGGGCAGTGGCGACGCGTGGCCGCTCTGGTTCACCTTGTGGAAGCAGCCGTTGGCGGTGGTGCACGAGGGCAGACCGTAGGCCTTGCGGTAAGCGGCCAGGTCGGCCTCGGCGTTCGGGTCGTCCATGGCGTCGACGATGGCCACCGTTCGACCGGATCCCGAGGTGCCGGCCAGTTTGTAGGCGGACCGCAGATCGGACGGTACGTAGCCCGCCGTGGTCGGGGATCCGGTGGTGAACGGCGACATGCGGCCCGAGGGGGTGCGGTGGGCCTTCAGGGCGCCGAAACAGCGGGCTTGTCCCGCGTGCGAGGGGTGGGCGCAGCCGAAGTCCGTCGTACCCGCGGATGCGGTCGCCCGCGGGGCGGACGAGAGACCGGCGGCCTGGGCACCGGTGGCCAGGCCGACGGTGAGGGCGGTGACGGTGAGTGTGAGCATCGCGGTGACGGCGGCTGCGGTCCGCCGCGTCCCGCCTCTCGGTTTGCGGCGGTGGATCACCAGGGATCCGGGGGGTATCTCGCTGTGGTGCATCAAGCCTCCGTGCGGTTTGAGGCGATTCGGAAGGGCCACATGACGAAAAAGCAGCCTTGACAAACTGCACGTCAGATCAGCTGCGGGCCGGGTGGTTTCACCATGCGGCTGCCGTCTTCCGCTGGTCAAGGCCATGCCAATGCAGGTCTTGTGGGGCTGCCGAGGTGAGCGAGTGAACCGCCGGTGGGGCCGGTGTGTCCCCGGCGCGGTGTCCGGCCGGCGCGGCACCGCTCCTCCGTCGCAGCCGTCCGTTTGCCACAGAGGCAAGTTTGATCACGATCAGGTGACTTCGTCCGGTTCGAGGCAACCTCACAGATCCTTCACCGGTCACACACGCGCAAGTCACAGCGCAATCCCTGGGGGGATCATGAGCCAGCAGCAGTACCCGCAGCCCCAGCAGCCCGGTTGGGGCGGCCCGCAGCAGCCGGGTTACGGCACCCCGCCGCCGCAGCCCCAGCCTCCGAAGAAGTCGAAGGCCGGAAAGATCGTCGGCTTCGGGTGTCTCGGCGTCGTCGCCCTCGTCGTCCTGGGCGGCATCGTCAGCGCCGCCGGCGGCAGCGGGGACGACTCCGGCAAGTCCGGCAGCGCCGCCGGCGCCAAGCCGTCGGCCACCGCGTCCACGGCTGGGAAACCCGCCGCCGACAAGGCCGGTGACAAGCCGAAGACCAGCCCGAAGAAGGAGGACAGCGCCAAGAAGGTCGTCGTCTTCAAGGTGTGGGGCAAGGCGCCCAGCGGCGCGCTCGGTCCGCTGGACATCACCTACGGGTCGGACACCGACAACCGCCAGGGACACTGGAAGAACGGCGGGTTCACCGCCACGCTGCCCCTCAACAAGGACGCCATGTACTACCAGGTCACTGCCCAGCTGCAGGGCTCCGGTGACATCCACTGCTCGGTGACCGTGGACGGCAAGACGAAGCAGGGCCACGCGGCCGGCGGCTACAACATCTGCGACGCACAGCTGAGCGCGGGTCTGTTCGGCGGCTGGGAAGGCTGACCGATCCGACGGGGCCCCGCCCGCTCGTGGCGGCGGGGCCCCTGCCCACTCCGCGCATCCCTTGGGGGGACCATGACCGACCGGCTTCCGCCGCAGCCCATCACCCCGCCGCCGCCCGCTGAGCCCCCGGCCGTGCCCGCGCCCGTGCCGGTGACGAAGGGGCTCAGCCCGCTCGTCGCCGGCCTCCTCGGTCTCGCCGTCGGCGCCGGCATCGTCGGCGGAGCCTGGGCCATCACAGCCGGCAGCGGGCCCGGCGCCCCGGGCACCTTCACGCTGAAGGGCGGCTTCGAACTCACCGACAGCGTCGTTCCCGACGGCGACGGTGGCTGCGCCGGGACCGACGGCTACGACGACATCAGCGACGGCACCTCCGTCACCGTCTATGACGCCGCTGGAAGCGTCGTCGCCACCGGCGCCCTGAGCAACTCCCGCTATGACGAGGACACCTACGACTGCTCCTTCGACGTCGCCGTCCAGGACGTCCCCAAAGGGCAGAAGTTCTACAAGGTGGAGGTCTCGCACCGCGGCACGCTGCAACTCACCGCGAAGGAAGCCGAGACCGGCCAGTTCGGCGGCTCGCTCGGCTAGCCTCCGGGAACACTGGGCAGTGCCTCGGGCTTCGGCCGTGCCGCCGCATCCCCGTCGTGTCGCCGGCCGGGACCGGGAGGGGCGGCGAGGGCGGGGCCGGAGCCGTGAAAACGCCGGTGGAAAACCTGTGGAAGCGCTGTCGGTGGGGCCGCTTATGCTGCACCGGACGATCACGCGGAACCTGGGGAGGGCGCGGCATGTTCGGCAGACTGTTCGGCAGGGGTGGGGAGAGACCGGCGGCGGATCCGCACGCCCTTCCCGCCCCGCGCAGGCCGAAGAACGGGATGTACACGCTGCGCGCGCTCGGGGACGCGCGGGTGCTCGCGCTGGTGGAGGCGGCCGGCGCGGGTGACTGGGCGGCGGTCAAGGCGGCGCTGGCCCCCTTCGATCTCGGCCGCGATCATCAGGTCCTCGGAGAGCTGGCCGGCCTGGACGGTGTGCAGGACTGGATCGGCCGGGCCGTGGAGGACGACAAGGAGCACCGGGCGACGGCCCTGCTGATATCCGGGGCGCGCCACATCCACTGGGGCTGGGAGGCGCGCACCCGCGCGCGTGCCGCGAACGTCACCCCGGAGCAGTGGCGGGTCTTCCACGAGCGGCTCGACATCGCCGAGGAGCAGCTGCTCGAGGCCGCCGAGTTGCGGCCGGAATGGGTCACGCCCTGGCGCCGGCTGCTCACCTCCGGCCGCGGCATGTCACTGGGCCCCGCCGTCAACGAGACCCGGCGCGACGCCGCCCTGCGCCGCGACCCGCTGGACCTGGAGACCCACATCGAGTGGGTGTCGCAGTTGCAGCCCCGCTGGGGCGGCGAGCCCGGCGAGGCCCTGGCGTTCGCCCGTGAGGCGTTCACCAGGGCGCCCGAGGGTCATCGCCTCGGCTGCGTGATCGCCATCGCGCACATCGAGGACTGGGTCGAGTCGGACAGCAAGAACTGCCTCATCAAGCCCGCGATCCAGGACGAGTTGCTGGAGGCGGCCGAGCACAGCATCCTCCACCCCGCCTACGTGCGTCGCCCGGGCTGGCAGGAGGACTTCAACATCTTCGCGATGGCCTTGTCCCTGGCCTCCGAGCGCCTCGTGCTGCCGCGCGTCTTCCGCGAACTCCGAGGCGCCTACACCGAGTGGCCCTGGACGTACATGGCGAAGCCGGAAGAGATGTACGCCCGCGCCCGGCGCAACGCCTGAACCTGCCACCCCTCCCGCCGTCGCTCACCTCACCCCGGACTGCCCGATGACTCTGCCCGAAACCCCCTCGAGCCCGGCCGGCACCGACCGCACCTTCCAGGTGGATCTGCGCGGCCTCGTCGACCTCCTCTCCCACCACCTCTACTCCAGCCCCCGCGTCTACCTGCGCGAACTCCTGCAGAACGCGGTGGACGCGCTGACCGCACGCCACGGCCTCGAACCGGCCGCCACCGCCGGCGCCTTCGGCATCCGCCTGTACGCCGACGGTTCGGTGGTACGGGTCGAGGACGACGGCGTCGGTCTCACCGAGGCCGACGTGCACACCTTCCTCGCCACGATCGGCCGCAGCAGCAAGCGGGCCGAGAGGATCGCCGAGCAACGCGCGGACTTCATCGGCCAGTTCGGCATCGGCCTGCTCTCCTGTTTCCTGGTGGCGGACGAGATCCATGTCCTGAGCCGTTCCGCGCGCACCCCCGACGCCCCCGTCGTGGAGTGGCGGGGACGCGGTGACGGCAGCTACACCGTGCGGACCCTGCCCGCCTCCGCCCGCCCCCGGCCGGGCACCACCGTCACCCTGACCCCGCGCGCCGACGCGGGCGAGTGGACCCGGCCGGCCCAGGTGCACGCGCTGGCCCGCCACTTCGGCTCCCTGCTGCGCCACCCGGTGACCTTCGACGACGGCACGGGCGGCCCGGACGGCGCAGGTGCGTCCGTCAACCCCGAGCCGGCACCCTGGGCGCGTACGTATCCCACACCGGGAGCACGCGCCCGCGCGCTCGCCGCGTACGGCGAGGACGTCTTCGGGTTCACGCCGCTGGACACCATCGAGCTGGACCTGCCGGCCGTGGGCCTCAAGGGCATCGCGTGCGTGCTGCCCGAGGCGGTGCCGGCCGGCCGCCGCCACGGACACCGCGTGCACGTCAAGGGCATGCTGCTGTCCGAGCAGGCCGAGGAGATCCTGCCCGAGTGGGCGTTCTTCGTCCGCTGCGTCGTCGACGCCGAGAGCCTGCGCCCGACGGCGTCCCGCGAGTCCCTGTACGAGGACGACACCCTCGCCGCCGTACGCGACGCCCTCGCCGAACGGCTGCGCGCGTGGATCGCGCGGACCGCCGCCAGCGACCCGGAGCTCCTCGGCCGCTTCCTCCACGCCCACCACCTGGCCGTGAAGTCGCTCGCGGTGCACGACGACGAGATCCTGCGGATGCTGCTGCCGTGGCTGCCGTTCGAGACCACCGACGGACACGCCACGCTGGACGAGTTCGCGCGCACCCACCGCACCGTGCTCGTGACCTCCAGCGTGGAGGAGTTCCGGCAGGTCGCGGCGATCGCCTCGGCCGCCGGACTCGGCGTCGTCAACGGCGGCTACACCTACGACCGTGAACTGGTCCACCGGCTGCCCGAGATCCGGCCGGAGGTCAGCGTCGCCGACCTCGACCCGGCGACCCTCACCGCCCACCTCGACCCCGTCGACCGGGAGACGGAACTGGCCGCCGCGGCCTACCTCGCCCTGGCCCGCGACGCCCTCGCCGTCTTCGACTGCGACGTCGCGCTGCGCACCTTCCAGCCGGCCTCCGCGCCCGCCCTCCTCCTCGACAGCCGCGAGGCCCGGCACGAGCGCACCCGTTCCCGGCTCGCCCGCGAGCAGCAGGGCGGCCTGTGGGGCGACATCCTCGGGCATCTGCGTCAGGAGGCCCCACGGGCCCAGCTGATCCTCAACCAGCTCAAGCCGCTGGTCCGTACGGCCGTCGCCATCGACGAACCCGAACTGGCCCGCACCAGCGCCGAAGCCCTCTACGGACAGGCCGCGATGCTGTCCCGGCGCCCGCTCAGGCCCGCCGAGTCGAGCCTCATCAACCGCTCCTTCCTCGACCTTCTCGCCCACGCCCTGCGCAAGGACAGCTAGGGACCGCCGACGATGCCGACCGCACCCCAGACCACCGACGAGCTGTACCAGGCGCTGCAGGAGAACGACCGGCGCCCCTACGGCCGTACCCGCACCGTCACGGCCGAGGAACTGGCCGAGGCCGCCGAGCAGTTCGCCGAGCCGATCCCGCTCGTCCACGCGCTCCTCGCACTCCAGAAGGCGTACAACTACGGCTCGGAACCCAGGAAGTCACCCGTCGTCTTCGCCCGCCTGCTCACCCTCTTCGACGAGCAGCCCGAGGTCTTCGACGAGCGCCTGCGCCACACGCTGTTCTGGCGGTTCAAGTGGGTGGCCCACGCCCTGCGGCAGCTGCCCGAGATACCGCTGGCCAGCCTGCGCCAGTGGCTGACGGAGATGCGCGACCGGTACGAGAAGGCCGGCCTCGGCCTCCAGCCCTACTACGGACAGGCCTACCAGCTCGCCGCCCACGTCGGCGAGGACACCGACCTCGCCTACGAGCTGTGGGCGGGGCGCACCCGCACCCGGCTCAGCGACTGCGAGGCCTGCGAGATCTGCGAGCGCGCCCTGTACCACCTCACGGCGGGCGACGACGAGCGGGCGCTCGGCACCTGGGAGCCCGTCCTGGCCGGGAAGGAATCCTGCCAGGAGGAGCCCGCCCGCTCGGTCTCGTACGCGCTGCTTCCCCTGCTGCGCACCGGCCGCACCGACCAGGCCCGCGAGCTGCACCTCGTCGGCTACCGCGCCTGCCGCCGCAACCCCTCGATGTCCGGGGAGGTCGGCCGGCACCTGGAGTTCTGCGCGCTGACCGGCAACGAGGCACGCGGCCTGGAACTCCTCGCGGAGAACCGGAGCCTGTTCGACGAGGTCGACTCGCCGCTGGACCAGCTCAGCTTCCTCACCGGCGTGGAGGTCCTCCTCCAGCGCGTCGAAACCCTCGGCCACGGCGCACTGCCCGCCGCCGGATACGCGGGCCGCACCTGGACGGTGGCCGGCCTGCGCGCCGAGGTGCGGGGCCGTGCCGACGACCTCGCCGCCCGCTTCGACGCCCGCAACGGAACCACGGCCCACACCGTCCGGCGCAGAGCCCGCCTCGACCGTGCCCCCCTTCTGGACGCGCTGGAACTGACCCTGCGCACCCGCGGCCTCGACGAGGTGACCCCGGCCGCCCCGGCCGCCGCTCCCGCTCCCCGCACCGTCACCGCGGTCCCCGAGTCACTGCCCGAACTCATCACCCGCGCACGGGAGTTGGACGAGCAGGGGCATCCGGACGCGGCGGCCTGCTGGGCACGGCTGCGCACGCTCGTCGCCGCCCCCGACTACACCCACCCCGACGACCCGGCCGTGGGACCGCTCGTACAGCTGCGCGCGGACCTGCTGGTCGACGAGGCGAGGCAGGCGGGCGAGAAGGACGAGTCCGACAGGGCCGCCGCCCTGCACGAGGAGGCCGCGAGCCTGTACGACGAGGCCGGAGCCCCGGGTCACGCGGTCCTCGCCCGCGCCTGCGCCCTGCTGCCCGCAGGCGGGGCGCCGGCGGAGGGTGCCGACGGAGCCGAGGCGAAGGCCGCCGCACTGACCGCCGCCCACGCGGCCCTCGTCCGTCTGCACGAGGACACGCCCGGCCTCAGCCCCTACCTGGAGGCCCGTCTGCTACGGCTGCGGGCGACGGCGCTCGGCCTGCGTCTGCAGACGTCGGGGAACGAGGAGCACATAGCGCCGGCCTTCGCCGAGGTGGAGGTGCTGCTCGACTTCGCCACCCGGCACGACATCGCCGGACAGGTCTCCGGCGCGCTCATGCTGCGGGCCAGTACGTACGCCCTCTCCGGTGATCTGCCCGCCGCGGTCACGGAGATCGACGCCCTCCTCGACCGGCTGAAGGCGCACGGCCCCGCCTGGCACCTGCCCCGCACGCTCGGCCTGCGCGGCCGGATCCAGCTCGGTCTGCGGGACGCGCAGGCCGCGCACGCGGACCTGACCGAGGGCCTGCGACTCGCCGCCGACTGGCCGTCCGACGCGGTCGACACCGCCCGCCTCCACGGTGACCTGGCCCAGGCCTGCATGCACCTGGGCCGCCCCGACGAGGCACTGCGGCACCTGACGCGCTCCGCGGAGCTGGACCTGCGCCACGGCAGCCGGACCGAGGCGTTCTGCACGTACAGCAACGCGGCCCAGCTCAGCCTGGACCTCGGCCGCGTCGAGGACTGCATCGCACTGCTCGACTCCCTCCTGGCCGAACCGGACGTCGCCGCCGGAGAGCTGGACGACCGGCTCGCCGCCCAGCTCCGCCTGACCCGCGCCCGCGCGCTGCACGCCGGCGAGGACCTCAAGGCCGCCACGGCGGAGTTCGCCGCCCTCGCGGCCGAGTCGGCCGGCTGGGACGACGACCCCGGGAGCCACGCCGTGATCGCCGCGGAGACCGCCGTACTCCTCGCCGAGTCCGGCGAGTTCGGCCGGGCCCGCGAGGCCGTGGACCAGGCCCTCGCCGCCCACGCCAAGGCCCCCCGCTACGAGCAGCTCAGCGGTTGCCTGCGCGAACTCGCCCGTCTCCAGGCCCAGCGGCAGGGTTCCGACGGCCTGGCCGACGCCCTCGCCTTCCTCGCCGAAGCGGGCCGGATCGCCGACGAGGCACGCGCCGCGGGGTACGAGGCCCGGGGCCGCTCCCTGGACAGTGCGCTGGCCTACGAACACGGACGGGTCAACGCCTACGGCCGTGAGTACGAGACCGCCCTGGCCGCCCTGGACCAGGCCCTCACCCTGCTCGGCGAACCGGGACCCGACGAGCACCACGCCGGCGAATGGGCCGAGTGCGTCCGTCTCGCGGGTGCCGTGGAGGGCATCTACCTGGAACGCCCCGCCTCCGCCCGCACCCGTCTCGACGCGGCCGTCTCCCGCCTCACCGCCCTGGGGCACACCGAGGAGACCGAGCCCCTGACCTCCCTCGCGGCCCGGCTGCGCGACGAGGGGTGACGGAACCGGTGCCCGGCCCGCCGACAGGGACGGCGGGCCGGGCACCGGGCAGCGGGGAGCAAGTCAGCGGGATGCCGCGATCGAGGCCGCCGTGAGTCGGTCCACGGCCGTAACGACCGCCCGAGGACTGGAGATCATCGTCAGATGCCGGGCACCCGGGATCAGCGTCGCCGGCGGGGCGCCGATGCGCCGGGCGGTCTCCTGCGGTGTCCGCGGGGTGAACACGTCGTCCTGGGCACCGAACACCACCGACTTGGGCAGGCGCACCGCGGCGAGCCGGGCCACCCGGTCCGCCGGCAGCCCCGGCACCCCGGCGGCCAGCATGCTCCACAGCGCGCTCTCCGCGCCCGGCACCCGGAGCGGTCGTCGCCACTGATCCAGACCGGCGGCGTCCAGGCGCGGACAGGCGGGCCCGCACTGTGCGTCGTAGATGCCGCGGATCACCGCGTCGATGCCGAGCCCGAGCCGCAGCAGGCTGGTGCGGTACGGGTCGATGAGCACGTACTTGAAGGCCGGCGGCGGTCCGGCGCCCGTGTCGAGGGCGTCGCCGTCGAGGAGCATCACGCCCCCCAGCCGGCCAGGGGCCCGCAACGCCGCCTCGGCGACCACGGCGGCCCCGCTGGAGTGCCCCACCAGCAGCGGGCGCTCGCCCGGACCGCCGAGGTGCATGGCGTCCAGGAAGCCCAGCAGCTGCCGGGTGAAATGGCCGACGGTGTAGGGGCCGTGGCGCTCGCTGTATCCGTCGCCCGTCAGGTCGAGCGCGTACACCCGGTGGTCGCGGGCGAGCAGCGGGGCGAGGCGCGACCAGGTGTCCACGGATTCGAAGGCGCCGTGCACCAGGACGACCGGTGGGCCCGCCGTGCCCCAGGTCTGGTAGCGCGTGCGGATGTCGGCGGCCTGCACGTACCTCAGGCCCCGGGGCGGCGCGGCGCGCCCGGCCGTGACGGCGTTGTAGACGAACGAGGCCGCCGTGACGACCACCAGCACGACGGCACAGCCCAGCGCGGCCCGCCGCATCCAACGCCGCAGCCGGGAGCGGGGTGGCCGGGTCGCGGGCTCGGCGGGGACCGATTCCCCGGGTTCGGCTCCGGCTCGGCGAAGATCAGCTGTCACAGCCCACAGCATCGCCCATGGGACACCCGCGGTCATCCTGCGGGGGGAGCCATCGTGACTGCTCCGCCGGGCGCAGGGGAGTGCCGCGTATGCCCGTTCGTTGACATGCTCGGCCGGCACACTGCAGGATCCGGGCTGCAGCAGCGGCCGAGTAGAACTTGCGTGCGGATGATCTGGCGTGGAAGAAGAAGGCGGGAGACGGATGAGGGAGTAGACCCGGTCCGGCGCTCACGGCGTGCGCTCCGTCGCGAGACCGAGCGGATCGTCTCTTCGATGCCGCTGCCGGAGCCGTTCGATCTGGACCAACTGGTCCGGAACATGGAAGAGGCCCGGGGCCGGCGGATCGTCATGAAACCCCTGCCGGACCGCATCGCCGGTGTCACCGGCATCTGCGGTCTGTACGTCCGGCACGACACCCGGCCGCTCGATCTGATCTTCCACGTCAGCAGCGGTTCGCCGTGGCACGAGAGGCAGATCAAGCTGCACGAGCTGGTCCACCTGTGGGCCGAGGACTCCACCGGGGTCGTCGGCACCGACGAGCTGTTGACCAGCTTCTCGGCCGAGCGTGCCGAGCAACTGGTGGCCGAGGGGCGGGCCTCGGCCCGTCGGCGATACGAGACCTGGGTCGAACAGCGGGCAGAGGACGCGGCCGCGCTCATCAACCGGATGGCGCAGACCCAGCACGCCATCGACGACCCGACCACGCGTAGCCTCGCCCAGGACTTCACCTACGGCAGACCCAAGACCTGAAGGATCCTGAACATGTCCGACCTCCTGGCCTACCTCATCGCGGGCCTGCTCCTCATACAAGCCGGCCTGAGAGCCAAGTCCGCCGCCAGGGGCCACAAACGGGATCGGTCGCTGTGGGGTGCCTTCGTGGCCTTCGCCGCCGCGTGGCTGAGCCGCACCACCGCCGGACGCGTCGCGCTGGACGGCCTCGGTCTGCCCGACCTCGCCTACTTGGTGAAGCACGTCCTGTCGATCATCGGCATCTGCGTCATCCTCCGCTACGTCACAGCGGTCTACCGCACGGCCGGCCCGGACGGAGAACGGTCCCGTGCCGTACGGCTGTCCGCCATCGTTCACCGGGTCGCCACCCGGGCCTCGGTGGCCACGGTCCTCGTCATGGCGGTCATCTTCTTCTTCCTCCTCGGCAAGCCCGACACCACCACCCCCTACTTCATCGAGCGGTACCACGGCGAGGCGGCCCTCGCCGTCTACATGGGCCTGTTCTACCTGTACTCCGGTGTCGCGGCCGCGGTGTGCGCGGTGCAGTGGGGCAATGCCGTCAAGGACGCACCGTTCCGCTCCCTGCGCAACGGCCTGCGGATGATGTCGACCGCCATGGTGCTCACGACGGTCTACTCGGTGATCCGCACGGCCTTCCTCTTCGTCGTCACCTTCTCCCGGGTTTCGGACGGCACCGAACAGACCCAGGAGACGGTGACCGACACCCTCCTGTACACGTGCTTTCTGCTCTGGGGCGTCGGTGCCATCGCCCCGGCGGCGCACGCCGCACGCGAGCGGTACCTCGCCCTGCGCGGCCTCGTCGCCCTCCATCCGCTCTGGCGGCCGCTCGCGCTGCGCTTCCCGGACGCCGTCCGGTACCGCCCCAGCACGTCCTTCACCCGCATGACGGCGAAGGCGGCCCGGCTCGACGCCGTACGCGACCTGCTCCTCAGCCCGGACCCGTCGCTGCCGGCCCGCCTGGACCGATTCGCCATGGACATCCGCGACGTCGTCTTCCTGCTGAGACGGCACGCGCCCTTCGACCTCGCCGAGCGGGCCCTCGCGCGTGCCGGGACCGAGCTCCGGCCCGGGCACGCCACCGAGGTGCAGGCCGAAGCGCTCTGGATCCGCGCCGCGCTGTCCATGGCCGACGGGCCCGTGCAGGAGCCGGCCGGCGTGAGCGCGCCGTATCCCTTCGACCCCGGGGCCACTCCGGGCGAGGAGGTCACCCACCTGCGGGACCTGGCATCCGCCTACCGGCTCACCACCGCTGCCGACGCCGAGAACCTTCTCACCCGCCAGACCGCTGACCGCGGTTGACCCACCGATACCGAGAACCCCGAGGTTGTGCACATGACTTCCCCCAACCCCGCCCGTCCCACGATGTCCGCCGCGGCACTCCTGCGAGACGGCGAGGGCCGGTTCCTGATCGTCAAGCCCGGCTACAAGCCGGGCTGGAATCTTCCGGGCGGCGGCGTCGACGAGGGTGAGACACCGGCCCAGGCCGCGCGCCGTGAGCTGCGGGAGGAACTCGGCATCGACCAGGCGATCGGGCAGCTCCTGGTGAGCGCCTTCGTCCAGACGCCGGCCGGTGGCCACCTGTACTTCGTCTTCGACGGCGGAGTCCTCGGCGAAGAGCAGCGGGCCGCCGTCGTGCTGCAGGAGAGCGAGCTGACCGACTACCGGTTCAGCGCACCGGACGAGATCGGTCCGGACGAGATCCCGCCTGCCGTACGGCCGGTCTGGGAGGCGGCACTGGCATCCCTCGCGCAGGGAAGCACCACGTACCGCGAGTTCGCCCGCTGACGCCGGCGCGGATCTCCCAGGAGCGTGTGCACTCTGCCCGTGGCGAATCTGCGGCGGGCAGAGAAACCGCGTCCGGGGGTCCGCCGGGGTCGAGAGTGGAGTCGACGGCATCCCTGCCCCGACAAGGAGACCAGATGACTCCACTCAGCACGCTCCCGCCCCGCGCGGAGGAGGGCGACACCCCGCCCAGCCGCTTCGACGACCATCTCGCGGCACAGCTGCTCGCCCAGCGGATCGTCCTCCTCGGCACCCAGGTCGACGACGTGTCGGCCAACCGGGTGTGCGCACAGCTGCTGTTGCTGTCGGCGGAGGACCCGCGCACCGACATCAGCCTGTACGTCAACAGCCCCGGCGGGTCGGTCACCGCGGGTCTCGCCATCTACGACACCATGCGGCTCATCCCGAACGACGTCTCGACGCTGGCGATGGGGTTCGCCGCCAGCATGGGCCAGTTCCTGCTCACCGTGGGGGCGCCGGGCAAGCGGTTCGCGCTGCCGAACGCGCGGATCATGATGCACCAGCCCTCGGCGGGCATCGGCGGCACCGCCGCGGACATCGAGATCCAGGCGGAGAACCTCCAGTTCACGAAGAAGGCCATCGAGCGGATCACGGCCGAACACACCGGGCAGAGCGAGGAGACGATCGCGCGGGACGGCGACCGGGACCGCTGGTTCACGGCCGAGCAGGCCAGGGAGTACGGGATCGTGGACCGGGTGGTGGAGTCGCTCGCCGACATCCGCCCGGCCACCTCGCGCCGACGGATGGGGTTGTGACATGGGGTCGTACACGGTTCCCTACGTCATCGAGCGGACCGCACAGGGTGAGCGGTCCTACGACGTCTTCAGCCGGCTGCTGAACGAGCGGATCATCTTCCTCGGCACCGAGATCGACGACGGGGTCGCCAATGTGGTCATCGCGCAGCTCCTGCATCTGGAGTCGGCGAACCCCGAGCACGAGATCTCGATCTACCTCAACTCGCCCGGCGGATCCTTCACTTCGCTGATGGCGATCTACGACACGATGACGTTCGTGCAGGCGCCGATCTCCACGTTCTGCGTCGGTCAGGCGGCGTCGACGGCGGCGGTCCTGCTGGCCGGCGGAGATCCCGGGCGACGGTTCGTGCTCCAGCACGCGCGGGTGCTGCTCGGCCAGCCGGCCAGCGGCGGCCGGCAGGGGACGGTCTCCGACCTCAGCCTCGCCGCCAAGGAGATGGCCCGCATCCGCTCGCAGGTGGAGGAGGTCCTGTCCCGGCACACGCAGCACGACGTGGCGACGCTGCGCGCGGACATGGACCGGGACAAGGTGCTCACCGCCGAGGAGGCCGTCGCCTACGGGCTCGCCGACGAGGTGCTGAGCCGACGGCTCGCGTTCGTCTGACCCGGCCCTCGGCCGCGACCGAAGGCCGGCGAGAACGCCCGGTACGGCGGCGGTGCGCCCCGCCGTACCGGCCGTCGGTTCGGTCAGGCGGCCAGGCAGAGGCCGTCGTACCGCGCCGTGGGCGACGTGCGGCTCCGGCCCACCCCGCTGCGGGCGTTCCGGGCCAGCTCGTGCTGGGCGAGCGACAGCAGGTCGGCGAGGCCGAGTCCGAGGGCCTGGGCGGCGGCCGCGAGCACCTCGGAGGAGGCCTCCTTGCGTCCGCGCTCCAGCTCCGACAGGTACGGCATCGAGATCCGGGCCGCCTCCGCGACGTCCTTCAGCGTGCGCTCCTGGGCGAGCCGCTCGCGTCGCAGCACGTCGCCGACGAGGTCGCGCCACAGGGGTTCCCTCGGCGCGGGGGTCCGTGGGGCTTGTGCCGGTCGCTGCGGGGTACGGGCCGCCCCACCGGCACCGGTCGGCGCGGTCTGCGGGCGCAGGGGGAGGACGCGGGCTTCGTTCGGCGTATGAGTGCTCACCCCTTCAGCCTAGGGATCCGGGGCGCCGGGGGAAGGGAGCGGCGTTCCGCCCTGGGTGAAGCCTAGGCGGGCACGTCGGAGTCGGGGCCGAGGATCTCGGCCATCGTGCTGCTGATGAAGTCCAGGAGTTCGGCCCGCGCGGCGGCGGGGATCTCGTGCTCGCCGCCGCGCGCCGCCTCCACCGTGAAGCTGTTCCTGACGGCGCGCGTCGACACCACCAGTCGCTCGATCTGCGGGTCGGGGCTGTGGAAGTACACTGACGGCACATCAAGCGCCAGCGCCAGCGCATCCAGGATCTCGTCCGAGAGACCGGCGTACGTCCCCAGCCGCAGCGCTTCGACGAGAGCCTCGGTGAGCACGGGCCTGCCGGCTTTGCGGTTCCCCTCGTCGGCGATCTCGGCGTCCGACGGCAGCGTGCCCTGGAAGACCTCGTCCCGCAGGTGCGTGAGCTTGTGCGCCACCGAGGACGCCGACAACCCCGCGGGGGCCTGCACCGGCACGAGGTGACCGAAGCTGCGCTTCTGGGCCGCGAGCAGTTCCGGCACGGAGACGCCGTACGCCTGGGCGAGCGCCTCGTGAAACGCCTCGGGCAGCGGCCGCTTGCCACGCTCGGCGGCGCGGACCGACATCGGTGACCGGGTCTTCGTGACCGCCACCGTGTCGGCCTGCGTCATGCCCGCGTCGCATCGCAGGTCGGCGAGGTTGGGCGGCTCCCGGCGCGGAAACAGGTCGTCCAGGTCCGCGTCGAGTGCCGCGGCGATGCCGGGAAGCCGCTCGGGCGGGGGAGTGGCCTGACCGGTCTCCCAGCGCGACACGGCGTTGGTCCCCACACCCAGGGCCGCACCCAACTCGGACTGGGACTTGCGCAGCAGCACACGGCGGTTGCGCAGTTCACGGCCGTCGAAGGTGCGCTCGGGCATGCGGGTACTCCATCAGATGGGCGGTCGAACCCACTCTAGCCACTTGATCAGATCAGCAGAAGAGGATAGTTTCACCTTCCGGTGATCGAGGTGTGGTCGTTGCCGCCCACGGGGGTGGTGGCAACGACCACACCCCGCCTCTCGGCTCAGCGGCACGGAAGGCGTCGAGCGGGCCACGTACGCCAGTCCGTCGTACTCACGCTCAAGTACGGTGCGAGTCATGGAGAAGCGGTACGTCACGCGTGGCACGCCGGCCCCGAAGGACCGCGTGAACTGCGGGCTCCCCAGCCACCGGGCGACGGCGGGCCGGGCCCGGCCGGCCCGGAGGTCGATCAGGTGATCTTGGGAGTTGGCCGAGGCCAGTCGGGCCTCGACGGAAGGCGGACCTGCCGCACCGATGGTGTGCTTCCTGGGCGGTCGTGTCGCGGAGTTTCCGGGGCGGGCGCGGAAGGCGCCCTCGCCGAACAGCAGGCCCAAGGCGTAGTAGCGGTCACCGTAGTGATCCCTGAGGTGATGCCCCATGGCGGGTATGTCTCCCGCGTAACGGTCGGTGCAGACATGGCCGTTGTGGGCCCAGACAGCCACCTTCCCGCCGGACCCCTCCTCCAGGGAGATCACTTCCTGGGCCATGTGGCGGTCCCGGGCGGCCGGCGCGCCCGTCTCCTCGCCGTCGCCGCGCGGCGGCCGGGAGGCCACGTCGGCCGCGGCCACGATCATGCGCGCATGCCTGAGTGCGTGACCGACGGCCGCGTCCCCGACGCGCGAGGCAAGCCGGGGACGCTCTGCCTCGAGGAACCGCGCCAGGTCGCCTGCCTCGGCGAGGAGTTGGGGGCGCTGGTCCACGAGTGATCCCGTGCCGGCGTCCACCAGTGTGCCGAGCGGGCCGCCGGTGAGGTCCGCCCGTTCCGGTGCCACCGTACGCAGCACGGCCGCCAGTGCCGCCAGGGAGGGGCCGCATCGCTGGGGGGCGATACCCACGAAACGTACGGCCCGGTCCTTGGGAACCGTTCGGTTGTGGGCGCGCATCCACTCGACGACATCGAGCATTTCCCGAGTGCGCCACGTCCAGAAGCCGAGGCCGGCCAGTACACCGGCGGCGTCACCGGTTCCGTGCAGCACATAGTCGTCGACCGGCGCGGCTGCCGAGGCGCTCGCCTCCATGGCCAGGGCGGTGAACCCCATCTCCTCGACGAGGAAGCGCAGTAACAGGTGTTCGAGCCGGAAGAACTCGGCCGTCCCGTGCGTCGCTTCGCCCATCCCCAGCACACGTACGTCGCCCAGAATCCCGCGCAGTGGTTCCAGGTCACCGCCGCCCCGCTCCCATGCCTCGGGGTCAAGGCCTTTCAACGGTACGGCGTCCTCCTTCAGTCATCGATGCACTTCCTCGGCCATCACCCTGTCCTTTCGCGTCACCAGCGGGGCAACAGTCTCCAACTCGGCGTGGCCCCGGCGGAAAATGACGTGCCCCGCCCGCCTCCCTCTCGTACCGTCGTCCCGTACCGAGCACCGCCCCGACCGTACGGCGGTGCCTGTCGTCCGACACAGAGGGGAGCCCGGCCGTGCGCGTACGCACCGCTGTCGTCGCTCCCCGCTCCCGGTACGAGGTGATCCTCGTGTCCCGGCCCGGCCGGTGCCCGCTGCGCGGCCGGCACCGGAGACCCGTGACGCCCCGCTGACGTCGGACGCACGGGCAATCGCGCTGCCCTCTTCCCCGATTCGGGCCTCAACATCAGGCCTGATCCGCAGAAAGGCCCTGGGCCGTGCGCACGAACACCACCAGCCTCGCCGCGATCCGCAACCTCGGCATCCTCGCCCACGTCGACGCCGGCAAGACCACCGTCACCGAGCGGATCCTGTACGCGACGGGTACCACCCACAAGCGGGGCGAGGTGCACGACGGCACCACCGTCACCGACTTCGACCCGCAGGAGCGCGACCGCGGCATCACCATCTTCGCCGCCGCCGTCAGCTGCGCCTGGGACGGGCACCGCATCAACCTCATCGACACCCCCGGCCACGTCGACTTCGCCGACGAGGTCGAGCGCTCACTGCGGGTCCTCGACGGCGCGGTCGCCGTGTTCGACGCCGTCGCCGGCGTCGAGCCGCAGAGCGAGTCGGTGTGGCGGCAGGCGGACCGGCACGGCGTGCCGAGGATCGCCTTCGTCAACAAGATGGACCGGGCGGGCGCCGACCTCGACCGGGCCGTCGAGTCCATCCGGCAGCGCCTGCATCCCGTGCCGCTCGTCGTCCAGCTCCCCATCGGCGCCGAGGGCGCCTTCACGGGTGTGGTGGACCTCGTACGGATGCGCTCGCTGTGCTGGGCCGACGGCGCGGGTACGGCCGTGGAGGGCCCCGTGCCCGAGTCGCTGGGCGAGGAGGCGGTACGGCGCCGGAGGGCGCTGGAGGAGACCGTGGCGGAGCTGCACCCGGCCGCCCTGGAGGAGTTCTGCGAGCGCGAGACACTGTCCGCAGGCACCCTCGCCGCCACCCTGCGGGACCTGACCCGCACCGGGGACGGCGTGGTCGTCCTGTGCGGCTCCGCCTACCGCAACCGCGGCATCGAACCGCTGCTGGACGCGGTGGTCGCCTATCTGCCCTCGCCGCTGGACGTCCCGGCCGTACGCGGCGTCCACGACGGGACCGAGCAGGAGCGCGCCGCCGACCCCGAAGTGCCGTTCGCGGGGCTGGTGTTCAAGGTGACCGCGAGCACCACCGGACGGCTGGCCTACGTGCGCGTCTATGCGGGCACCGTCGAGAAGGGAGACACCGTGTGGAACCCGGGCACCGGGCGCACCGAGCGCGTGGCGCGCATCCTGCGGGTCATGGCGGACCGGCACGCGCAGCTGGAGCGCGCGGTCGCCGGTGACATCGTCGCCCTCGCCGGTGTGAAGTCGGCTCGGGCCGGCTCCACGCTGTGCGACCCCGGCGCCCCGCTGCTGCTGGAACCGCCGGTGGCCGCCGACCCCGTGGTGTCCGTCGCGGTCGAGGCCCGGCGCGCCACGGACACCGGCCGGCTGGCCACGGCGCTGGCGCGGCTCGCCGAGGAGGATCCCTCGCTGGTGGTGCGCACCGACGCCGAGACCGGGCAGACCGTGCTGTCCGGCATGGGCGAACTCCATCTGGAGGTCGCGGTGGAGAAGATCCGCCGCGACGGCGGACCGGAGGTCACCGTGGGCCGGCCGCGCGTCGCCTACCGCGAGACGGTCGTCGGGGGAGTGACCGGGTTCGTGTTCCGGCATGTCAAACAGGACGGCGGGGCAGGGCAGTTCGCCCATGTCGTGCTCGACGTGGAACCACTCGGCCCCGAAGTCGGCGTCACCGGCTTCGAGTTCCGCTCCGCCGTGACAGGTGGTGCGGTGCCGCAGGAGTACGTGCGCGCGGTCGAGGCCGGTTGCCGGGACGCGCTCGCCGAGGGCCCGCTGGCAGGGCACCCGGTGACCGGGCTGCGGGTCACGCTCACCGATGGCTCCACCCATGTGAAGGACTCCTCGGACACGGCCTTCCGGGCCGCCGGCCGGCTCGGGCTGCGCGAGGCCCTGCGCGCCTGCACGCTCACCGTGCTGGAGCCGGTCGCCGAGGTCACCGTCACCGTGCCGGAGGACGCCGTCGGCTCGGTCCTCGGTGACCTGGCGGCCCGGCGCGGCCGGGTCGGCGGCTCCGGGACCCGCGGCGGCGCGGCCGTACTGACCGCGACCGTGCCGCTGGCCGAACTCTTCGGCTACGCGACCCGCTTGCGCAGCCGCACCCAGGGTCGGGGCACCTTCACGACCCGCCCCACCGGCTACGCCCCGGCACCCCGGCCGGTGCCGGTCCGGTAGCGGGGAGGGGTCCGCGCCACGTGCCCGCCGGGTCCGCGCCACGTGCCCGCCGGGTCCGTGGCGCGGGCCCGGCGGGATCCGGGAGCTCATCTTTCCCGGCCGTTCCGCCGTTCGGCGCTGTCGGATCTCTTGACGAGCGTTCCCCGGACGGTTTAACTCACGTCGTAAATTAAGCCATGAGGGGCTTTCGGAGCCGAACGGTTGGCAAGGGCGTCGGCTCCCGCGAGCAGCCTCGGGCTTCTCGACTCCCGGAAAGGGACACCAGGAGCCATGCGCAGCATCCGAGCCGCGGCCACAGGCGCCGTCACCCTGTCTCTCGTCCTCGCGGCCACGGCCTGCGGAGGCGGCTCGTCCAGCGGCGGCGGGTCCAACGACTCGCCGAAGACGCTGACGTACTGGGCCTCCAACCAGGGCGCGAGCATCGCCGTCGACAAGCAGGTCCTCCAGCCCGAACTCGACAAGTTCCAGAAGCAGACCGGGATCAAGGTGAAGCTGGAGGTCGTGCCCTGGTCCGACCTGCTCAACCGGATCCTCACCGCGACCACCTCGGGTCAGGGCCCGGACGTGCTGAACATCGGCAACACCTGGAGCGCCTCCCTGCAGGCGACCGGCGCCCTGCTGCCGTGGGACACGAAGAAGTTCGCCGAGATCGGCGGCAAGGACCGGTTCGTCGACTCCGCGCTCGGCTCGACCGGAGCGGCGGGCAAGGACCCGGCCGCGGTCCCGCTGTACTCCATGGCCTACGCCCTCTACTACAACAAGAAGATCTTCGCCGACGCCGGGATATCCAAGCCCCCGGCCACCTGGGACGAACTGGTGGCCGACGGCAAGAAGATCCAGGCCAAGGGCAAGTCCGCGCTCGGCGCCGAGGGCTCGAACCTGTCGGAGAACATCCACCACGTCTTCGTCTTCGCCAAGCAGCACGGCGCCGACTTCTTCACCGCCGACGGCAAGCCCGACTTCACCGACCCCAAGGTGGTCGACGCGGTGAAGAGCTACGTCGACCTGATGGCCAAGGACAAGGTCATCCCGACCGGCGACGCCGAGTACGCGCAGAACCAGTCCGTCAGCGACTTCGCCAAGGGCAGGCAGGCGATGCTGCTGTGGCAGTCCGCGGCCGCCAACCTCAAGTCCCAGGGCATGAGCGAGGACGCCTACGGCATCGCGCCCGTCCCCGTGATCTCCGGCACTCCCGGCACCGGCACCCAGGTCGACTCGATGGTCGCCGGCATCAACCTCGCG